>DATLEB010000060.1:0-23799 GCA_035525615.1 Kofleriaceae bacterium
TCGACCGCGAAATTCCCTATGTCATCGGCTTCAACGTCCAAAAGCCGTTGACCCGACTCCTGGCGCGGAACGGGCTCGGGATCTCTGCCATTCGCCACTGGGTGATCCATACGGGCGGCGGCGCTGTGATCGACTCGGTCAAGCTCAACCTCAGCCTCGAAGAGCACGACCTCCGGCATACTCGCTCCGTGCTGCGCGATTACGGGAACATCTCGAGCGGGAGCTTCCTGGTGAGCCTCGAGCGCCTGCTCGCCGAGGAGGTCGTGGCCCCGGGAGATCGAGGGATCCTGATGACGATGGGCCCGGGCGCCCAGATTGAAACGGCTCTGATGGAGTTTTGAGGAGGAGGTAACTGCAATGATCAAGGAATGGGGATCCCAGGGGCACCGCGCGATTTTTCCGGTTGTAATGGCTGCTGCCATTACTTGCGTTGCCTGCCGCGGCACTGACGGCGCTCAGAACCAGAGCCAGAGCCAGAGCCAGAGCCAGAGCCAGAGCCAGAGGAAGACCGAGCCCCAAACCGAAACCGAAACCGAAACCGAAACCGAAACCGAGGAAGTTTGCGATCAGACGTCCGGGACCGATACGATCATTTGATGCGCGTTCGTTGTTCCACCGCGGCGGTGCTGTTGAGCGCGTGTGCGGGGCGGTCGGCGGCGCCGGTGGTGGAGCGAGAGGCGGACCCCGTGGAAGCGGTCGTGCGGCCGGCGCGCGTGGCGTGGGCGTTGACGTGGCGCGGTCAGGCGATCGGCGGCGCGTGGGAGCGCGACACGGCGGAACACTTCGAGCGGCGCGAGCGCATCGTGGTGCGGCGCGGCGACGACGTCGTCATCAGCGACCTCGCGATCACGATCGAGCGCGACGACCAGGGCGCGCCGTACCAGGTCGGCGTCACGCGCTGGCAAGACGGGCCGGTGCTGGACGGCACGGCGATGCGCAGCGTCGACGGCGGATGGCTGGTCGAGATCGAGGGCGAGCAGCCGGCCGCGCTGCCGGCCGCGGCGCCGTTCGAGCTCGTGCTGCGCGAGGGCCGCGAGTTCCACGGCGACGTGCTCCTGGCGGGCTGGGGCTTTGCGACGGCGCACCTCGATCTGAGCCCGTCGGCGGGCGATCCGCAGGATCGGACGGCGCGGCTCTTCGTCGGCGGACGGAGGCTCGAGGCGACGGTGACGTACGACGCCGACGGTGCGGTCGCCGCGGTGGTCGGCGGTGACGGCATCACGGCCACACGCGCCGCGTTCGACGCCGACCTCCGCCCGGCGCAGCCGCCCGAGGTCGTCGACGGCAACGCGATCACGGTCGACACGCGCGGCGCCGCGGGACGCGCGCACACCCTCGCGCTGCTCGACGCCACCGCGCCGCCGCCGCCGGCCCTGCCCGGCCAACGTCCGCTTTCCGGACAGCCTACGTGGGTCGTCGCGCTCGATCCCGTGGCGCCGGGCGCGCTCGCGCCGGAGCTCCGCACGCGCGATCGCAGCGACGAGGTCGCGGCCCTCGTGCACCGCGTGTCGCGCGAGATCGCCGACGATCTGGCGTCCACGGCGACGACGACCGGCGCCGCGCTGACCGCCACGCACGGCGACTGCACGACCCACGCGCTGCGCTTCGCGGCGCTCGCCGACGAGGCCGGCATCACGGCGCGCGTCGTCACCGGCCTGCGCCTCGACGACGGCGTCCTCGTCCGCCACCGCTGGAACGTGGCCTGGACCGGCAGCCGCTGGGTCACGATCGACCCGACCTTCGACGAGGCGCCCGCCACTCCCGCGCTCGTCGGCCTCGCCGTCCACGGCGCGCGCGCGGCCGATCTCGCCGCCGCGGACGCCACGGTCTTCGACGGGCTGGGCACCCGCGCCGAGCTTCGCTGATCCCGGCCCGGCGGTCGAAGACACCGGTGGAACACCGGGAAAGAGCCCCGCGCGCTCCGTGCGCTTAACCGTCAGCTACCCGATCGACCTCGGCGCTACGCTTAGCGTCCACACGTGACCCAGGGGCAAATCGCGACGCAGCGACGTCACGTCGTTCTCGGCGGCCTGGCCGCCATCGCGATCTTCGTCGTGGGCAGCCAGTACTTCCCGATGGGGTCGACAGCGCGCCACGCGTGGGTCGACATCGGATGGATCATCGCCGACGCGCTGGGCGCGCTCGCGTGCTTCGCCGCCAGTCGCCGCGCGACGCGCCCGTCGCTGCGCTTCGCGTGGCGCGCGTTCACGGCGGCGATGGCGCTCTGGACCCTCGCCGCCGCGATCTGGGCCTGGAACGAGCTCGCGCTCGCGCACTACACGCCATTTCCGTCGATGACCGACTACCTGGGCTGGGTCGGCGGCATCGCGATGCTGGTCGGCGTCTTCGCCTATCGCCTCGACGACGTGTCGGTCGCGATGACGCTGCGCCAGCTCGCTGACCTCGGCCTCATGGCCGCGTCGATGATCGGGCTCGCCGTCGAGCTCCTCTATCCCTACGTGGCATCGACCACGGCGCCCGCGCATCACGTCGCCGCCGCCCTGGCCACGCCGTCGCTCGGCCTCATCGTCCTGGGGTTCGGAATCCTGTGCATCTCGCTGCGCCGCCTCGGCGCGCGCCGCCGAGTCCTCGGCCTGATCTTGCTCGGCATGGCGGCGCTCACCGTCGTCACCGTGCTCTATACCAACGCGCTCCTCGGCGGCACGTATCGCGCGGGCGCGTGGATGGACTCCATCTGGGTCGCGGGCATGCTGGTCGTCGGCTGGGCCGCGCTCGAGGAGCGATGGATCGGCGCCGACGAACGCGCCGACGAGGACCCACCCGCGCGCTGGATGGTGCAGGTCCCGATCGTGATGGCGGCGGCGTGGATGACGTCGGTGGTCTTGCTGGCGCCGGATCACGGCGACGCGCTGCTACCCGTCCGCGCCGGGTCGCTCGCGGCGAACGTCGTCGCGATGATCGTGCGCGTGTGGGCCAACAACCGGCTCGCCATCGAGCTGCGCCGCCGGGTCGCGGAAGAGGAGAGCCGGCGCTGGCGGCTCGAGGCGCAGCTCATGCGGGCGCAGAAGCTCGAGGCGCTGGGCACGCTCGCCGGCTCGATCGCGCACGACGTCAACAACGTGCTCGCCGCGACCGGCGCGAGCCTGCACCTGGCGCGGCGCCGGTTGACGCGGGGAGAGGACGCGTGCGCGGAGCTGGAGGAGGCCGAGCGCGTGATCCAGCGCGCCGCCGGCGTCACCGATCGCCTGCTCGGGCTCGCCAACAACCGCAGCCAGCGCCGTCGCTCGGTCGACGTCGGACAGATCGTCGAGCAGGTCGCCGCCTTGCTCGGCAAGGTCATGCCGGCGGGCATGGTCGTCAGACGCGAGGTGACGCCGGGCCTGCCGCCCATCACCGTCGATCCGGTCGGGCTCGAGCACGCGCTCCTCAACCTCGGGCTCAACGCACGCGATGCGCTGCGCGACGGCGGCGGTCACACCATCACGCTGGTCGCGCGCCTCGGCGACGATCCCGCGCAGGTCGTGCTCGAGGTCGCCGACGACGGCCCGGGCATCGCGGCCGACGTGCTGCCGCGGCTCTTCGAGCCGTTCTTCACGACCAAGCCCGACGGCATGGGGACCGGGCTCGGGCTCGCCATGGTCGACGCGTTCGCCGGCGCCAACGGCGTGGCGGTCGCGGTCGAGAGCCGGCCCGGCGCGGGCGCGCGCTTCCGGCTGTCAGCGCCCTCCGGCGCCGGCGGCTGATCCGCGCCGACGCAGGAGCTCGTTCTCGAAGCTGATGCCGACGTGCGCCGCGGCGAGCTCGAGCACGTCGACCTCCTCGATGGCGCGCGGGCTGGCGCCGTTGTCGGCGTAGATGACGGCGATCTCGCGCTCCGCGCCGGCGACCGGGAAGATCGCGTACTGACCCGAGCGTGGCTTGCCGATCGCCGCCGCCAGCGCCGCTGGCACCTGCTCGTCGAAGCCGCCCACCTGCGCGCGGCCGTGTTGCAACGCGGCGGCGAGCGCTCCGGCGTCGGCGAGCGGGATGGTGAGGCCGCGCGTGGCGTGCGCCAGCGAGCCGCCGTCGGTGCGCATGCCGAACGCACCGAGCACGCTCAGCTCGCGCCGCCGCACCGCGAACATGACGGCCCGCTCGACGGCGTCGGAGATCGTGTTCATGAGCGTGAGCGAGACCGTCGCCGTCATCATGCCGCTGCGCAGCTCGCTGAACACGGCGCGCAGCTTGGCGAACCCGGCCTGCACGGCCGAGTCGACGGCGGCGCGCTCGCTCTGGTCGTGACGGCCGCGCCACAGCGCGCGAAGCGCCGCGGCGACGAGCTCGGGCTCGCGGCGCAGGACCACGAGGGCGCCGGCCTCGAAGGCGGCGCGTTCGTCGCCGCCGTCGGTGATGGCGACGACCAGCGCGCGCGGGCGAGCGCGGCGCACCTGCGCGATCGCCTCGGCGCCGAGGCCCTTGGTGCCGAGATCGATCACGACGGCCGGCGGCGATTCTCCGGGCGGGGCGGACCCGGCCTCGCGCAGGTTGACCGCCACCACGGCGTGATCGGGCGGCGGCAGCCGGGCCGCGAGCGCGCGCGCCGGCCCGACGGCGACGCCGAGGAGCTGGACGCGATGTCGCACGAGCGATCCGGCGGACACGATGCGCGGCTTCGCGGGCGCGGGCACCGACGTCGGCGTGTGCGCGGACGTGCCGTCGCGCGCGTTGCGCTCGTCGAAGATGCGCATCGCGTCGAGGAGCAGCATCTGCGTGTTGAGGTCGATCTCGAACAGGAGCTCGCCGGGATCGACGTTGATCTCGTCTCCGGCGCGCAGCTCGTCGACCTCGAAGTGGAAGTGGCCGTGGCGCCAGCCGATCAGCTCGATGATCGCCTCCTCGATCTGCTTCACCACGAAGGAGCGCAGCACGTCCACAGGCAGCGCGCCGTGCTCGACGAGGATCTGGCCCAGGCTGCGCCGCGTCGGCTCCTCGCGCTGGCGCGTGAGCGCGCGCGTGAGCGCGGCTGGCGTCACGATGCCCTCGCGCACGAGTCGATCGCCGACCCGCTCGGTCGCCGGCGCGTGCGCGCCGATGATGCGGCCGCGGTGGAGCGTGACCTGCGCCCGCTCGGAGTCACGCTCGAGCACCAGCGTGCCCGAGCGACCACCGAGGTGGACGAACTGCAGCAGGTCGACGACGGAGAGGTCCTCGAGATCGCCACTCAGGCTCATGGTTGCCTCCCTCCGCGCACCATCTGCACCAGGCTCTGGAGGGTGCGCAGCTTGCGGTCGGTGGTCGCGAACGCGCGCGCCGCGAGGAGCGCGGAGGCCGCGTGCGCCGAGACCAGATCGAAGAGCTCGCGATCCTCGTCGTCGATGGGTGGGCGGTGCGAGAGCAGCGACAGGAGCACGACCGCGCCGACCACGGTGCCGTGGATGACCAGCGGCACGACCGCGACCACCGAAGAGCCCGCGAGCGGGCCGATGCGCAGGCGGCCGTCGGCGAGCGTGGCGTCGATGGCGGCGTCGCCGCCGATGTACCGGGTGCCGTCGAAGCCGGCGGTCTCGCCGACGCCTTCGCCGGCGACGACCTCGCACGTCGCGCGCTCCTCGTTCCTGACCAGGACGGCGTAGCGCTCGGCGCCGAGCAGGTTGACGGCGATGTCGCCGATCGTGGCCTGCACCTCGCGCGGCTCGAGCGTCGAGTGCAGCTGGTAGGTCGCGACGTACAGGCTCATGAGGCGACCGGCGTGGCGCTCGGCGGCGACCAGGCGCTCGGCCAGCTCGCGCTCGCCCTGCTCGAGCGCGGCCACGCGGTGCTCGAGGACCTCGAGCGCGCGGCCGGCGCGCACCAGCGCATCGCGGGCTTGCGAGATGTGATCGGTTTCGTGCTTCACGGGATGTTCCTCGAGTCGGGACTGGAGAGCGTTCGTGGGAGATCGAACCAGAAGCGCGCGCCCTGGCCGGGCGTCGATGCGACGCCGACCGCACCACCGAGCGCGCGGATCGACGTGGCGACGACGTCGAGCCCGACGCCGCGCCCGGCCAAGGGCGACAGACACGGCGCCGTCGAGAGGCCGGGCAGGAAGACGAGCTGCGGGAGCTCGTGCGGCGGCAGCGCGCTGGTGTCGACGCCGAGGCGGCGCGCGCGCGCGACGATCGCGGCGACGTCGAGGCCGCGGCCGTCGTCGGCGACGGAGACCACGACCCGGTTGCCGCGCGCCTCGGCGCGGATGGCGATGGTGGCGACCGCGGACTTGCCGGCGGCGGTGCGCTCGGCGAGCGGCTCGACGCCGTGCGCGGCCGCGTTGCGGACCACGTGGAGCAGCGGCTCGCCGAGGCGATCGGCGATGGCCTTGTCGACGGTGGCGTCGCCGCCGTGGATGGCGAGCTCGAGCGGCTGGCCGATGACGCGCGCCAGCTCGCGCACGTGACGGCCGAAGCGATCGAAGAGACCGGCCAGCGAGACGTGCCGCAGCTCGAGGAGCGCGCGGTGCAAGACCCGCGCGGCGGCAACATCACCCGCGGCGGCGAGCCCCGCCAGCGCCGCCAGATCATCGAGGCGCTGGAACGGGACGCGGATCGAATCGGCGGCCTTGCCGACCGGCGACAGGCGGAGCGGGCGCGCGACCACGATCACGTCGTCGGTGCCCGCCAGCCGTGCGGCCACGTCCGAAACGTACGCCGCCGCCGGCGCCGGATCGAGCACACCGCCGTCGCACGCCTGCACCAGCGCCTGCAGCAGGTCGGCGCCGCGCACGAGCAGCGCACCGGCGCGCGCATCGACCGCCGTCCCGGCGTCGAGCAGATCCTCGAGCGCGTGGGCGACCTGCTGGATGGGATCGAAGCCCATCATGGCGCCGTTGCCCTTGATGGTGTGGACGTCACCGAGCGCGCGCCGCTCGGCCGCCGGGTCGCGGTCGCCCTCGCTCCATCGCGCCTCGAGCGCCACCATCGCCGCGCCGAGCGCGTCGACGAGCGGCACCGTCTCGTCGAGGAAGTGGGGCAGGAAGCGCGCGGCCTCGTCCATCTTCATGCCGTCGCCCGCCGCGCCGCTCACTCCGCCGCTCGCGTCAGCGCGGCGAGGCTGAGCGTCCCGATCAGCTGCGCGATCGCGTCCTGGCGGAACGGCTTCCGGACGTACCCGTCGGCGCCGAGGGCGAGCGCACGCTTGGTGTCGTGCTCCTCACCGTGGGTGCTCACCATGATCACCGGCAGCCCGCGGGTCTTCGGGTCGGCCTTGATCATCTTGAGCACCTCGAGCCCGTCGAGGCGCGGCATGTTGATGTCCAGGAAGACGATCTCGAGCGCCGGATCCGCCGCGAGCTTCTCGAGCGCATCGACTCCGTCGACGGCGTGCACGATGTCGTGCCCTCCGAGCATGAAGTCGTACATGCGATGCAGCAGCGTCGAGTCGTCCACCACCAGGATCTTGCGTCGCTTCATCGCGACCCTGACCTAGCAGCGCGCGTGCCATCGGTGGGGCATCGGCCTCACGCGCCCTTGCAGCGACCGTGAGCTACCCCCCGGGTCACCCTGACCCGGTTGCCTGGAGCAAAAGCACCGGGGTACCTTCCGGTGAAGGTCGTTGGGCACCGTCGAGGAACCGGAGGAGGTCGAGCAGCACGCCGCGATCGGCGGCGCGCGCCGGGCCATGGCATGCATCTCGCACGAGCTGAGCGGACCGCTGATGGCGATCCAGACGCACCTCAAGCTCGCGCGGCGCCGCCACGACGACCCGTCGCTCGACACCGCGCTGCGCTGCGTCGAGCGCATCCGCGAGATCACGACGGCGCTCCAGCAGATGAGCAGGATCGACCGCTCCGACGGGGCGGAGACCATGTTCACCGACCTCGCGACGGCGGTGCGCGGGTGCTCGCTCGCCGGCCACGCGCTCACCATCGTTGAAGCCGGCGCGCCGGCTCGCGTCGCCGCCGGCACGACCGTCTTCATCCTCCAGGCGGCCGTCTCCGCCGTGGCGCGCACCCTGCCCGACGCCGCCGAGGTGCGCGTCCTCGTCGACGGAAACCGGTGCGTCGTTGGTGACCCCGGCGGTGACCCCGGCGGTGACCCCGGCGACGAAGCCGGCGCCGCCGACTGGCGCGCCGTCGCCCCGCTCGCCAGCGCGCGCTACGGGCTCGAGCTCTGGCTCGCGGCGCTGGCCGCGCTCGAGGCCGGCGGCGGAGTGCAGGTGTGCGACGTCGACGGCATGCTCGCCGTCCAGGTCACGCTGGTGGAGGTGCCATGACCCGCATCGCGATCGTCGACGACGACGCCCTCGTGCTCGAGGCGTGGCGCGCCGCCCTCGGCACGAACTACGAGGTCCACACCTTCCGCCAGCCGCTCGAGGCCGAGCGCTTCTTCACGACCGAGCGCATCGACGTGGCGCTCCTCGATCTGCAGATGCCGGGCCGCGACGGCCTCGAGCTCCTGCGCGTGATCAAGCGCCTCCAGCCCGAGGTCGAGGTCGTGATCATGACCGGGCACGGCAGCATCGCCAACGCGATCGAGGCGACGCGCGCCGGCGCCTACGACTTCGTGCTCAAGCCGATCGAGGATCCCGAGGCGCTGGTCCTCCGCATCGAGCGCGTGCTCGAGCGCCGCCGCCTCGTCGCCGACAACGCCGCCCTGCGCGACGTGGTGAGCGCGCTCGGCCCCGAGACCACGCTGATCGGCGAGAGCGAGCCCATGCTCAAGCTGCGCGCCATGATCGAGCGCCTGGGCGCTTCGCCGGCGCACGTGCTCGTCGTCGGCGAGAGCGGCACCGGCAAGGAGCTGGTCGCCCGCGGCCTCCACCGCGTCGGCAACCGCGCGCGCCGCCCGTTCGTCTCCGTCAACTGCGCCGCCATCGCCGAGAGCCTCATCGACAACGAGCTGTTCGGGCACGAGCGTGGCGCGTACACGGGCGCGATGACGGCGCACAAGGGCCTGTTCGAGGCGGCGCACGGCGGCGTCCTCTTCCTCGACGAGATCGGCGACGTGCCGGCGCCGACGCAGGTGCGCCTCCTGCGCGCGCTCCAGGACGGCGAGGTGCGCCCGGTCGGCTCGACGTCGAGCCGGACCGTCGACGTGCGCGTCGTCGCCGCCACCAACGTCGACCTCGCGCGCGCCATGGACGATGGGCGCTTCCGCCGCGACCTCTACTTCCGGCTCGGCACGTTCGTCCTCCAGCTCCCGCCGCTGCGCGAGCGCGGCGACGACGTCCTGCTCCTCGCGCGCCGGTTCCTGCATCGCACCGCGCTCCGTACCCGCGGGACCGAGAAGACCCTGTCCGACGCGGTGGTCGCCGCCCTGCGCGCGCACGCCTGGCCCGGCAACGTGCGCGAGCTGGGCAACGTGATGGAGTACGCGGTGACGCTCTGCGATGGCGACGTCGTCGAGGAGCACCATCTGCCGCCGACGCTCGGCGCGGGCGCACCCGCGCCCACCGGTGGGCTGCTCGACGATCTCGTCTTCAAGACCGCGAAGGAGCGCTTCGAGCGCCGCTACCTCGCCGAGCTCATGCGCGCGTCGAACGGCAACCTCTCCGACGCCGCGCGCCGCTCGGGCATCGACCGCAGCAACCTGCGCCGGCTCCTCCGCCGCAACGGGCTCGACGGGGCCGGCGGCGCCGCGGGTGCCTCGCGGGACGACGCGACCGACGACTCGGGCGATTAGCCGCCCTCAGGCCGCCCTCAGGCCACGAGCGCGGCGAGCAGCGCCGGCAGCTGCTCGAGGTCGAACGGCTTGCGCAGCACCGGGCACGCGCCGCAGCTGAGCGCCTGCGCGACGCTCGCGTCGCCGCCGGTGACGAGCACGAACCGCGCGCCGGGATGCGTCTGGCGAAAGACGTCGTGGACCTGGCCGGCGTGGCCGTCGGGGAGCTGGACGTCACACAGGACGACATCGAAGGCGCCGGGCTCGCCGAGCCGGCGTCGCGCCGCCGCCACCGACGGCGCGTGCTCGACGTGGTGATGATCGGAGAGCACGTCGCACATGGCGCGCGCGAGCAACTTCTCGTCGTCAACGATGAGCACCCGCCAGCGCATCACGGCTACCCCATCGTAACCCGACGGCGACGTTTCTCGTCGACGAGTCACGCCGACTCGGGGTGGGTCGAGGCGACCCGGGGCGGATTCACTCGCGGCCCGCAAGTTGGCGTCGCGGCTCGGTCACGAGCTGGCGCGCCGCTTGAAGAAGGCGCGTCCCGAGGAAACCGTGAGCCTGGTCGCCGACGAGCCCGTTACCCTGGATCCCGATCTGGCGCGCACACCGACCCTGGTGGCAGCGCTGACCGACCTGTTCGTGTTCCGCCTCGCGGGGCGAAGCTACGCGCTGCCCGCGACGAGCGTGGAGCTGGTCGCGACCGCGCAGGCGGCGACGCCGGTGCCGACCGTGCCGTCGCACGTGCGCGGCGTCGTCCACCTGCGCGGCCGCATCCTGACCGTCATCGATCTCGCCGCCGTGCTCGAGCTCGACGCGAGCGCCGGCGACGAGCGCGAGCGCCGCCTCGTGGTGATCGCCTCGGGCGAACATCCCTACGGCTTCCTCGCCGACTCGACGGACGGCATTCGCTGCATCGACGTCGCCACCATCGCCGGTGACGGCGCCGACGACGGCGCGATCGTCCGCGGCCTCGTCGAGGAAGAGCGCGGCGTCGTGTCCATCCTCGACCCCGTCGCGCTGACGCGCCGGCTGCTCTCCGCCGGCGAGGGCGCGCCATGACGCAGGTGCAGCGCGACGGCCATCGCATGCTGGTGCTCCGCTTCGGCGGCGCCAGCTACGCGCTCTCCGCCGGCGACCTCGCCGCGATCGACCAGGATGGCGCCAGCGCGCGCATCGCGGTCGACGGACCGGTGCAGGACCTCGCCGACATGTTGCCGCACGCCACGCCGGCGGCCGAGCCGGTGCGCCTGATCGTCAGTGCCCCGGGCACCGGCGACGGCGGCACGCGCCGTCGCGCCTTTCGCGCCGCGGCGAGCCTCGAGCTCGTCGACGCCTCGACCCTCTATCGCCTGCCCCGCTTTCTGCGCGGCG
Organism: Kofleriaceae bacterium; assembly: GCA_035525615.1. Taxonomy (GTDB): domain Bacteria; phylum Myxococcota_A; class Polyangia; order Haliangiales; family Haliangiaceae; genus UBA2376. The sequence goes on from DATLEB010000060.1 coordinate 10,956, forward strand.
CCGGCTGCGCGCCGTGGATCCGCGGCGTCGCTCTCCTCGAACAACCAACCGTGTGGATCGACCTCGCGCGCCTCGCCGCTGCGAGCTGATCAGGAGCCCCCGATGAGCCCGATGAGATTTGTGCGACCTCTCCCCGTGACGCTGTTCTTGTCGCTCGCCGCGGCTCCTGCCGCCGCGCAACCCGACGAGCCCGCCGACGCACAGCCGGTCGAAGTCGAGCCGGTCGCCGCCGACGCGCAGCCGGTCGAAGTCGAGCCGGTCGCCGCCGAGCCGGTCGCGGTGACGACCGCGGCGCCCGCCGCCGTCGAGGCCGACTGGGCCGATCCGTCCCTCGAGGACGACGCCGGCGACAACCTGCAGATCCACGGCTGGGTCAGCCAGGGCCTCATGGGCTCGAGCGGCAACAACTACCTCGCCAACACCACCGACGGCAGCTTCGAGTTCTTCGAGGCCGGCCTCAACGTCACCAAGGAGCTCGGCACCAACCTGCGCACCGGCGTCCAGATCTTCGCGCAGGACCTCGGTCCCATCGGCAACTACGAGCCGATCATCGACTGGGCGTACCTCGACTACCGCAAGAAGCCGTGGCTCGGCATCCGCGCCGGCCGCTTCAAGATGCCGCTCTATCTCTACAACGAGCGCATGGACGCGGACATGACGCGCACCACCGTGCTCATGCCGCAGGCGGTCTACGACCAGCACTTCCGCGACGTGCTCAACGCCGTCTCGGGCGCCGACGTGTACGGCACCGTCGACCTCGGCGCCGCCGGCTCGCTCGACTACGACGTCTACGCCGGCACGGTGTTCATCCAGCCGCGCGGCGCGGACTACGAGCTCGAGAACGTGTTCGGCACGCGCCTCATCTGGGATGCGCCCACGTGCATGCGCGCCTCGGTGCACGGCCTGTACTCGAACTTCTCCGCGGCGGTGCAGCTGAGCGACGCCGAGCGCGACGCCATCATCGGCGCGGGCGGCGCCGAGGCTGGCTGGGACGGCACCGTCACCGAGAGCTACAAGGACTGGAAGATGCTCGGCGGTGCGCTCGAGTGCACGACCGATCGCTTCACGCTCACCGCCGAGGCGGGCGTGTGGGACGCCGAGGTCGTGCAGAACCCGATGCTCGGCCCGCCCGATCGCTACCGCGAGCTGCGCGCGTACACCCAGGCCGACTACCGCGTGAACGACCGTCTCAGCACCGCGCTCTACTTCTCGACGTACACCGAGCTCGACGGCACGACCATGTCGACCGACGACAGCGAACATCAGTACGACGTCGCGCTCTCCGCCCGCTACGACGTCACCGCGAACTGGCTGATCAAGGCCGAGGCGCACGCCATCGACGGCTATGGCCTGACCGAGTCGGAGCTGAACCGCGGCCGCCAGCGCGTCGACAACTGGGGAATGTTCCTCGCCAAGACCACCCTCACCTTCTGAGCCGAGGACGCCATGAACCGACGCCCATTTCTCGCATTCGTCGCGATCGCGGTCCTCGCGTTCGCGCTCTGGCCCGCGCGCGCCTTCGCCGAGTGGAAGGTGATCGTTCACCCCTCCAACCCGGTCACCACGATCAGCAAGCCGCGGCTCGCACGCTTCCTGCTGAAGTCGGCGACCGCCTGGGACAACGGCAACAAGGTGATGCCCGTCGACCAGAAGGTCACGAGCGCCACGCGTGACGCGGTCTCGCGCACCGTCCACGGCAAGTCGGCGCGCGTGATCAAGAACTGGTGGAACCAGCAGATCTTCGCCGGCAAGGGTGTACCGCCGCCCGAGCTCGCGTCCGACGCGAAGGTCGTCGCCTACGTCCTCGGGAACCCCGGTGCCATCGGCTACGTCGACGGCGCCGCGACCACCGGCGACGCCAAGGTCATCCCCCTCACCGACTGAGCGAGAGCGAGAGGAAACACCATGCTCGGCCGACTGCGTTTCAAGACCAAGATCCAGCTGCTGCCGGCGTTCGCCGGCGTGGCGTTCCTCGCGCTCATCGCCATCAACCTGGTGCGCGGGCGCGAGAACACGGCCCGGCTCGAGGACATCGAGCGCGGCCACTTCCCCGCCCTCGAGGCGAGCCGCGACCTCGTCGACCTGCTCGAGGACACCCAGCGTACGTTCCTCGACGCCGCGACGGCGCAGGACGCCGGCACGCTCGCGCACACCGACGAGGTGCGCGCCAAGTTCGTGACGCGCCTCGACCAGCTCGCGGCCACCCCGGTGGTGAGCGACGCCGAGGTCGCGCCGATCCGCACCGCCTACGTCGCATACGTCGACCTCGCGACCGGCCTGGTGCGCCGCATGATCAGCGAGGAGCAGGACGAGCACGCGACGCAGGGCCTCGAGCGCCTCACCACCGACTACAACGCGCTCCAGCAGGCCGTGGCCCGTCTGAGCGACGAGCAGCGTGGGTTGATGCGCGCGGAGTTTCGCGCGGCGCGATCGACCAGCTCGGATGCGACGCGCGACAACGTCGTGATCGGCGCGCTGTGTCTGGTGTGCTTGCTCGTGATGTCGCTGTGGATCATGCGCAGCGTCGTCAACACGCTGGCCGAGGCGTCGGGCTACGTCTCCGCGGCGGTCGCGGAGATCCTCGCGGTCGCGCAGCAGACCGAGGCCAACGCCGCCGACGAGGCCGCGTTCGTCGACGAGACCCGCCGCGCCATGGACGGCCTCGTCGAGTCGGCCAGCGCGATCGCGACCAGCGCGACCGCGGTGCTCGACCGCGCCGAGATGTCGGCCGGCGCCAGCCGCACCGTCGCCGGGCGCATCAGCGAGCTCAACGCGCAGGCGCTCAAGATCACCGACGTCTCCGACGTCATCCGGGGCATCGCCGACAAGAGCGACATCCTCGCGCTCAACGCCTCGCTCGAGGGCTCGCGCGCCGGCGAGGCCGGCCGCGGCTTCGCGCTGGTCGGCTCGGAGATGCGCCGCCTGGCCGAGACCGTGATGGGCGCGGTCACGCAGATCAAGCGGCTCGCCAACGAGATCCGCGAGGTCTCGCAGGCCGCCGTGCTCGCCACCGAGGAAGGGCAGAAGCTCGCGGCCGAGACCACGCTCACGTCGCGGCAGATCACGCTCATCACGAGCCAGCAGCGCACGGCGACCGAGCAGGTCACGCAGAGCGTCAACGAGATCCAGCAGTTCACGCGTCAGGCAGTGAACGGTGCCAAGCAGTCGCGCGCCGCGGCCGCGGATCTGCTGCGCACCACGGGGCACCTCGACGAGCTCCTCAGCGGCAAGAACGGTGTCGAGCTCGCTCGTCCCGCGACGCCTCCTCCTGCGGTTGCGAGCCCGACGTGAGCATCACCGACACCGTGCGCAGCGAGCTGCTCGGCGAGTTCCGCCAGAGCGCACGCGACCGCCTCGAGCGGATCGCCAGCACCTGGCTGGCGATCGAGTCCGAACCGGCCGGCGCCGGCGCGCACGCGCCGCTCTTGCTCCGCGAGCTGCACACGCTCAAGGGCGAGGCCAAGCTGATGGGGTTCGGCGAGGTCTGCGCGCTCGCGCACCGCGCCGAGGACGTCGTGCTGACCGCGCGCTCCCAGCAGTTCGCCGGCAGCGCGGCGATCAGCGAGCTCCTCCTGCGCGCCATCGACGCGCTCGGCCGCCTCGTCGAGCTCGACGCGAGCGCGATCGCCGACCCGTCCCTCATGTCGGCCCTCGCCGCAGCCGCAACCGCAACCGCAGCCGCAACACCAACCGCAGCCGCAGCCGCAACCGCAGCCGCAGCCGCAGCCGCAACCGCAGCCGCAACCGCAACCGCAGCGGTGCCCGTCTCTGATCGCCCGCCGCCCTCCCCGCACGCTCCTCCCACCGCGCCCTCCCCGGAGCGCGACGGGTTCGTGCGCATCGACGTCGCCGCCGCGCACCTCCTGGCCGAGGGCGCCGGCGAGCAGCTCATCGCGCACCAGCGGTACCTGCGACTCGCCGCCGAGCTCCGCGCGGTCGCCGAGCCGCTCGCCTCCGACGCGCTCGACGCGATCCTCGACCGCCTCGACGACGAATTCCACCGCGGCGACGTCGTCGCCCGCGCCCTCGAGCTCGACGCGCGCCGCCTGCGCCTGGTGCCGCTCGCGCCGCGCCTCCGCATCCACCTGCGCGCCGTGCGCGACCTCGCGCACGAGCTCGGCAAGAAGGCCGCGCTGCGCATCCACGACGGCGGCATCGCCGTCGATCGCGACGTCGTCGAGCGCCTCGGCGAGCCGCTGCTCCATCTGCTCCGCAACGCCGTCGACCATGGCCTCGAGACGCCGGCCGCGCGCGCCGCCGCCGGCAAGGCCGAGATCGGCACCATCCACATCACCGCCGAGCGCGCCGGTGGCGACGTCGTCATCGTCGTCGAGGATGACGGCGCCGGCGTCGACCCCGACGCGGTCCGCCGCCGCGCCGCGGAGCTCGGCCTCTCCGACCCGCTCGCGCTCGACGACGACGCGACCTTCGCGCTCCTCTTCTCGCCGGGTTTCTCGACGCGCCGCCGCGTCACGGAGACCTCGGGGCGCGGCGTCGGCCTCGACGTGGTGAAGCGTCAGGTCGAGGGCCTGGGCGGCTCGGTCCGCCTCTCCAGCCGCCCCGGTCAGGGGACGCGCTTCGAGCTCCGCATCCCGGTCTCGGTCGCGCTCACCCGCGCTCTCGCCGTGGTCGAGCAAGGCCAGGCCTTCGTGTTCCCGCACGCGGCGGTCGAATCCGTCGTCACCGCCGAGCACGACGCGATCGAGCTGGTCCACACCCGCCGCACGCTCTCGCTGCGTGACGGTCGCGTGCCGGTCGTCGACCTCTCGTCGATCCTCCGCATGCCGCCGACACCCGCGACCACCGAGGACGTGCACGCCGTCATCCTTCGCCACGAGGGCCAGCGCGTCGCCGTCGTGGTCGACAGCTGGCGCGGCGACGCCGAGGTCGTGGTGAAGCCGCTCGGCGCGCTCGCGCCGTCGCGCCTCGCCATCGGCGCCTGCACGCTCGACGGCGGGGAGCTCGCCGTCGTGCTCTCGCCGGCCGAGGTCATCGCCCGCGCGCTCGGCGAGGTCCCACGCATCCGCGCCGCCGCACGCGCGCCGCAGCCCGCCGCGAGCCGCCGCATCCTCGTCGTCGAGGACTCGGCCATCACGCGCACCATGATCGGCCGCCTCCTCCGCATGCTGGGCTACCAGGTCGCGGAGGCCGCCGACGGCAGCCACGCCCTGCGCGTCCTCGACGAGGGCGCCGCGGACCTCGTCATCACGGACATCGAGATGCCGGAGCTCGACGGCATCGAGCTCCTGCAGCGGCTGCGCGGGGACGATCGCTGGCGCTCGACGCCGGTCATCGTCCTCACCACCCGCGGCAGCGAGCACGACAAGCGCCGCGCCGTCGCCGCCGGCGCCGACGCCTACCTCGTCAAGACCGAGTTCTCCGAAGCCGCGCTGCGCGACGCGCTCGTTCGCCACCTGGGGGCCTCGTGATGACCGCTCGTCAGATTTCCGGCTCTCGTCGTCAGATCCGCGTCCTCGTCGTCGACGACTCGGCCCTGGTGCGCCAGGCCATCCGCCGCCTGCTCGAGCGCGCGAGCATCACCGTGGTCGGCGAGTGCTCGCGCGGCGACGAGGCCGTGGAGCGCGTCGCGACGCTGCGTCCCGACGTGATCACGCTCGACCTCGACATGCCCGGCCTCGACGGCCTCGGCACGATCGAGCGCATCATGGCCGACCATCCGACGCCGATCCTCGTCGTCACCGGAGAGCCACACTATCGCGGCCTCGACGCGCACTTCGCGGCGCTCACCCGCGGCGCCATCGATCTGGTCTGCAAGCCCGGCAACGACGCCGAGGGCGCGCACCTCATCGCGTCGATCGAGATCGCCTCGCAGGTCCCGGTCGTGCCGCACGTGCGCGGCGCCGCTCGCCATCGCGGGCGCATCCGCAACCTCACGCCGACCGCGCCCATCACCCCGGTGGCCGTCAGTCGTCTGGTCGATCACCTCCGTCCTGCGGCCGTGATGATCGGCGCGTCGACGGGCGGTCCCGGCGTCATCCGCGCGCTGCTCTCGAACCTCGGCTCCAGCCTGTCCGCGCCGATCGTCGTCGCGCAGCACATGGCCGACGCCTTCGCCGAGGGCTTCGTGCGCTGGCTCGGCGACCAGGTGGGCGCGCGCGTCGTCGAGGCGACGCCGGGCACGCGCCTTCGCCCCGGCACCGTTCACGTCGCGGTGCGCGGCCCGCACCTCGGCGTCGGCGCCGACGGCGTCCTGCTCGCGCTCCCCGGTCCCGCGACGCCGCACCGGCCGTCGATCGACACCCTGTTCTCGTCGGCCGCCGCCAACCTCGGCCCGCGCGCGCTCGGCGTCCTGTGCACCGGCATGGGCGAGGACGGCGCCGCCGGCATGGCCGCCATCGCCGCCGCCGGCGGGCTCACCATCGCGCAGAACGAGGAGTCGAGCGTCGTGTTCGGGATGCCGCGCGCCGCCATCGAGCGCGGCGCCGCCCGCCTCGTCCTGCCTGTCGACGGCATCGCGCGCGCCATCCGCGACGCGTGCCGCCCCAATCGCACCGTGCCGCGCCCGGGAGGCGCCTCCGATGTTTGAACAGCTCCCCGTCCCACGCCCGCTCGATGTGGTGCTGCGCGTCGGCTACCGCGATCGCAGCGACGGGCCCGACTACCTCACCGATCTCGACGACGCCGGCTTCTTCCTGCGCACCGCGCGCCCGCTTGCCGTCGGCGATCGGCTCGCGATGACGCTCTCGTTCCCCGGGCTGCTCGCGCCGTGCGACGTGACCGGCGTGGTGATGAAGCTCAGCGTTCCCGACGATCGGTCGCCCGACCTGCCGGTCGGCGCGGTGGTCGGCTTCGCGCCCGCCGACGACCGCGAGCGCCACGCGCTCGACGAGATGTTCGTGCGGCTCATGCGCGAGGGACCGGCGCCGACCTCGCCGTTCCGGGTGCTCCTCGTCGAGGACAACCAGTTCGCGCACAAGCTCTTCCATCACGCGGTGCGACGCTCGCAGTTCGAATGGCGCCACGGCGGCGCGCTCCAGATCATCGGCGTCGGCGACGCCGGCGAGGGCCTGGACGTGCTCGCGGGCTCCGCCATCGACCTGGCCATCGTCGACTTCTTCCTGCCGTCGATCACCGGCGCCGAGATGATCCGCCTCATCCGCCGCGACCCACGCTGGGCGCACCTGCCGGTGCTGGTCATCAGCGTCGGCGGCCACGGCGTCCGCGACGCGGCGCTCGACGCCGGCGCCGACCTCTACCTCGACAAACCCGTGCTGCTCAAGCAGCTGCTCCAGACGCTCCACCTGCTGATCGGCGCGCCCGTCCGGGCCGGCGCCGTCGACGAGGCCCCATGAAGACCATCGTGATCATCGACGACAGCCAGCTCGTCCTCAAGCTCACCAAGCTCGCGCTCGAGCGCGTGGGATATCGCGTGCAGACGCTCCTCGACCCCGGCGAGTTCGATCCCGAGACGAGCGGCAGTCCCGATCTGCTCCTCGTCGACATCAACATGCCGCAGTTCTACGGCGACGACATCGTGGCCTACATCAAGGACACGTGGAACCTGTCGGCGCCCATCCTGCTCTTCTCCAACGTGTCCGAGAAGGAGCTGGCCGACGCGGTCGGACGCTGCGGCGCGGACGGCTACATCTCCAAGCACTGGGGCATGGACGAGATGATCGCGAGCGTGCAGATGCTCCTCGGTTCGCGGTGACCGCGGGCAACACCAACACGACGACGTACTTCCTGCGCGAGCAGCGCGCGCTGGAGGTCATCCGCGATCAGGTGGCGGCGCCGGCCACGGCCGCGGGGCGCCGCGCGCGCATCTGGTCGGTCGGGTGCTCGAGCGGCGACGAGCCGTTCGGGCTGGCGCTGCTGTGTCTCGAGCGCGGCGTCGCGGTCGACATCCTGGCCACGGATGTGAACCCCGTGATCCTCGAGCGGGCGCGCGGCGCGCGCTGGCCGGCGCGCAACCTGCGCCACGTCTCCGACGAGCGGCGCGCGCGGTGGTTCGAGCGCGAGGGCGCCGGGTATCGCGCCGTGGACGAGCTCCGCGACCGCGTGCAGTTCGCGTCACACGACATCACCGTCGAGGGCGCGCCCTGTCACGACGTCGATGTCGTCATCTGCCGGAACGTGATCGTGTACTTCGATCCAGCGCAGCTGCGGCGGGCGGTAGCGACGATGCTGCGCGCCCTGCGCCCGGGCGGGATGCTGATCCTGGGTGCGTCGGAGTGGCTGCGAGCGGATCTGCGCCACGCGGCGGGCGCGCCCGTGAACGCGATCGATCTCGGTCGCGTGATCGTGTACCAGCGGCTCCCCGAGGGAACGCAGACGCAGACGCAGACGCAGACGCAGCCGCAGCCGCAGCCGCAGCCGCAGCCGCAGCCGCAGCCGCAGCCGCAGCCGCAGCCGCAGCCGCGGACGCGCAAGACCACGATCGACGCGATGGCGGTCGACGTCGCCGGCTTGCGAGCCGCCGGTGATGCGCTTCTGGACAAGGGGCGCACCGCCGAGGCCGCCGCCCGCTACGACGAAGCCATCGCGCGCGCGCCGCTCGTCGCCGATCTGCATCTGCGGGCCGCGTTCTGCCATCTGCACCGCGACGCGTCCGCCGACGCGCGCAGCGCGCTCCGTCGTGCGCTGTTCCTCCGCCCCGCGCTCTGGCCAGCATGGCTGTTACTCGCCGATCTCTCGGACGACGCCTCGCAGCGACTCCATTGCCTGTCGCAAGCGCGCACGCTCCTGGAGTCGCCCGACGCCGAGGCGCTCGACGCCGATCCCACGCTCCGCCCCTTCACGTCGGATCGCCGCGTCGCCCTCGACGCGCTCCGCCACCGCAACGCGTTCCGCTGACTAGCGACCCGCGGTGCGCCCACTCCAGGCTTCGTACTCGGCGACGCGCTTGGCGAGCACCTCGAGATCCTCGCCGGCGCGCGCGCGCTCGTCGGCCGCGACCACCAGCAGGCCCATCGCGGCCTGCAGGAAGCGGCCGCCCGGCAACGCGAGGTTCGCCCCGCGCAGCGCGTAGTCGCGCACCTCGTCGATGCGAAACCCGATCGATCCGACCTGGAGGAAGCCACCCGCCACGTGCACGGTCTCGTTGCCGACCGCGAGCGCGCGATCGACCTCGCGCCGCGCCGCGCGCGCGTCGCCGCCCACGCCGGACTGCAACCGCCGCCGCGCGTCCTCGTACACCTCGGGCCGCGCGATCGGCGCGTCGCGCGTGTACGGCGCGAGCTGATCACACACCCGCTTCGCCGCGTCGGGGCCGTCGACGACGTGCAGCGCCACCTCGAGATCGCCCAGCGCCAGCAGCAGGTCGCGGCTCTTGCCGCGCCGCCGCGCCTCCGCGAAGCGCTCGTACGCGAGGTATCCGAAACCGGCCACGGTGAAGATGCTGCCCGGCAGGAGCGCGAGCCCGCCCGCGATCGCGCCGATCGCCGCGACGCCCGACGTCACCGCCGCGCTCACGGGCGAGCGCCCGATGAGCTCCACGCGATCGAGCAGGCGCGCGTCGAGCCGGATCACGGGATTTCCCGGCGGCGCGATCACCAGATCGCCGTCATCGACCCCGATGCCGCTCCTCGGAAGCAGCCGTAGCGGCTGTCGCGCGAGCGCGGTCTCCTTGGTCGCAGCCACAGCCATCTCGTCAGGGTAGCAGCTTCATGTCAGCTCGACGATGCCGCGATCGAGCAAGCGTGCGAACACCACGAGCGCCTCGGCCGCGCGCACCGGTGCGTGCTGGACGAGGGTCAGCAGGTCCCACCGCCCGTCGACCGCGTGCAGGAGGCGCCGCTCGAGCTCGGCCAGGTCGAGATCGTCGAGCTCGGCCCCGCCCCGCCGCAACACAGGCACCGGCGCGCGCCCGTCGGGTCCGATCAAGAGCGCGTGCGCCAGATCGGCGACCCGCGAGCGCTCGATGCGGCGATACACCGTCGCCACCGCCTTGTTGTCGGGCGCCGCCGTGAAGGCCTGCGCCGCCGCCGTCAGCGCGCGGTCCCACGCGCCGGCCAGCGCGAGCTGCTCGGCCTCCGCGATGTGCTCGGCCGGCGTGAGCGGCATGGCCGACTCCGGCGCCAGCTCGAGCACGCCGGCGTTGACGAACGTCGCCAGCCGGTCGAGCACCGCGAAGCGCTCACCGCCCAGCGCGGCCACGAGCGCGCGCACGCCACTCCCGCGCCCCACCGCCGTCATGAGCCGCACGTCGTCGATGCCGCTCCCCGCCGGCGCGACCTCGCCCGGATCGCGGCCCTCGACACGACGGAACGCCGTGTCGTCGTCGGGGATGACCGCCCGGATCTGTGGCCACCGCTCGGCGCGCCGCGCCCCGAGCGCGAGGACGTCCGACACCGCGACCACCGCGCGCACGCCGCCCGGCGCCGGCACCGGCCCGGTCTCGAGGTCGAACGCGCCCTCCTTCCACAGGAGGAGGTCACACAGCGATTCGCGGATCTTGGTGAGCAGCGCCGCCCGCAGCTGCTCGGGTGCCACGACGCCGTGCTCGACGAGCCGCGCGCCCAGCGGCCCGCCGCCCGCGACGTCCGCCATCGACGTGGCGAGCGCCTGATCGTCGACGTGCCCGGCCCCGCGCAGGATGGCGCCGAGCTGCTCGGTCGGCTCGGTCGACGACGTCCAGACCACCGCGCCGGTGTCGAGCGTGAAGGTGCGGGTCACCGTCTCCCCGTCGACCACGAGCTTGCCGGTGACGCGCCGCCGCTCGATCCACTCGAGCAGATCGACCACGCTCATCGTCGCAAAGCGGCCTCGCAGCACGGAATTCCAGGGTAGTCCGGTCGGGTTCCTTCCGCTATCATGCCCGACATGAGCGATGCGTACATGGTCGATGCCCGCAAGCTCGCCGCCGGCGGCGTAGCGATGGTCATCGGCCTCGCAGTCGCCGCGATGTTCGTGTGGATGACTCCACGCGCTGCGGCGCGGGAGACCAAGGCGGCGTGCGAGGCGCTGCGCAGCGAGGCGGGCATCGAGGCCTGGAAGGCCTCCCTCCCCACCGCCGCACACGACTTCACGGCGACGGATCACAAGGGCCGCCCGGTGAAGCTGTCGGACTACCGCGGCAAGGTCGTCCTCCTCAACTTCTGGGCGTCGTGGTGCAACGTCTGCAAGGCGGAGAAGCCGTCGCTGTCGTCGATGACCGACGAGATGGCGCAGGACGGCTTCGTCGTCGTGACGCTGGCCTCCGATCACTCCTGGGACGCCGTGAAGAAGGTGATGCCCAAGGGCGCGCCCTTCCAGGTGCTGCTCGATCCACCGCCCGACATCGGCCGCCCGGGTCCGCTCGACGACGACAACATCGGCGCGATCGCGCAGTCGTACGGCATCGAGGCGGTGCCCGAGTCGTTCCTCATCGACAAGAAGGGCAACATCCGCTTCTACCTGGTCAACAAGCGCGACTGGGACACGTCGGTCGCCGAGACCTGCATCCAGTCGTTGATCGACGAGTAACGACACCATGGCGCGCATCCTGGTCATCGACGACGAGCTCGACATCGTGCGGATCGTCGTGAAGATCCTGAGCGCGCGCGGCCACGACGTCGACACCGGCCGCGACGGTCTCGAGGGCCTGGCGCGTGTCGAGGCGGAGCCGCCCGACGTGCTCGTCGTCGACGCCAACCTGCCCGGCCTCGACGGCATCGAGCTGGTGCGCCGCGTGAAGAGCAACCCCGCCACCAGGCACGTGCCCATCGTGCTGATGTCGGCGACGTATCTGAGCCTCGGCGATGGCCCGGCCGCCGACGAGTACGTGGTGAAGCCGTTCGTGCGCGAGGTCCTCGTCAAGAACGTCGAGCGGCTGCTCAAACGTCCGGCATAGCGACCTCCCCAGACGCGCTCCGTGTCGAAGATTCCGTTCACCATCCTCACCGGCTTCCTCGGCGCCGGGAAGACGACGACGCTCAACCGCGTGCTCGGCGCGCCGCACGGCCGGCGCATCGCCGTGCTCGTCAACGAGCTCGGCCGCATCGCCGTCGACACCAAGCTCATCCTGTTCCGCGGCAGCGACGTGCTGGAGCTCGCCGGCGGCTGCGTGTGCTGCAAGCTCGACGTGAAGAGCGACCTCTGGGACGGCATCGCGGAGGTCGTGAAGCGCACGTCACCCGATCAGGTCGTCCTCGAGACCACCGGCATCGCCGAGCCCGCCGCGATCCTCGACGGGCTCGACCGCGTGCCGGCGTCGGTGCGCGATCGCATCGTGCCCGCCGGCGTGGTGTGCGTCGTCGACGCCGAGGCCGGCGCCGCGCAGCTCGATCGTCACGACGAGGCGCGCGAGCAGATCGCCGCGGCCGACCGCGTGCTCCTCCGCAAGCTCGATCGCGCGGCCGCGGCGCAGGTCGCCGCGGTGCGAGGGAGGATCGCCGAGCTGGGCCCCGACGCCGAGCTGGCCAGCTTTCCCGCCGACGAGGCCGGCGACATGGCGATGACCAGCTGGCTGCTGGAGGCGCGAGGAAAGCGGAAGTCCGGCCATGGCCACGGGCACGGGCACGGGCACGGGAAGCACAGCCACAAGCACGGGCAGCTGAGCGCCGTCGTGTTCGTCGAGGACGCGCCGCTCCTCGGCGACGCCGTGCTCGGCGTGCTCGAGCGCCTGGGCTCGTCGCTGGTGCGCGCCAAGGGCTTCGTACGTGTCGCCGGCAGCCGCAACGCCGCGTTCGCCGAGAAGGCGGGCGCCGTGCTCGAGCTGCGCACCGACCTGCCCTGGCCCGGCGAGCCGCGGACCGAGCTCGTGCTCATCGGCGCGGATCTCGACGAGGCCGCGATCCGCCGCGCGCTCTGGGCCTGCCGCGCGGCCGCCTGACCGGCAGCCGCAGCCGCAGCCGCAGCCGCAGCCGCAGCCGCAGCCGCAGCCGCAGCCGCAGCCGCAGTCGCA
>DATLEB010000078.1:0-17025 GCA_035525615.1 Kofleriaceae bacterium
CCAGGTCGACCCGCTCTACAACGTCATGCCCGACTCGGCACAGCGACAGCCGCGGCGCGCGAACCGCTACACGTTCAGCGGCAACAATCCATTGCGCTATGTCGATCCCGACGGTCGTGAGATCTACTGGGTCATCAGGACAAACAGCCGCGGTATCGATATTTGGTCGGCCCAGACGCGAGCCAAGCAGATTCGAGAATCGAAGAACTTCGATCCCAAGAAGGACATCGTGTTGGAGCTTTATGTTCCCGATCTCGGAAAGCTCGAGTCGACGGTCGAGTTCTTGGTTTCTCAGATCGCACACCAATATGGGTACACGCGCGAGGTGTTCATCACGGGCCATGCCGCTCCCGGTGACGGGCCACGCGGTGACGTGCGAACGAGTGGTCCATACGACGTGAAGGACAGTGCTCAGATGACGAAAGCCGGATGGGCTGCCATCGACTTCAACGTGGCGCCAGATGGCTCTGCGCAGTTCGTCGCCGTCGGGTGTCGTGCGTTCCCGTGGCTTCGGAAGACGCTGACGGAGGCCCAACCAGGCTTTGGCTGGGCGATCGGGCACGAAGGCTGGAGCTATCCATCGAGGTCGCCTTATGTTCGCAGCTGGTCCGATGAAGCACGCGACGCGCCGGTTTTCATGGTGGGCACGACGGCGCGTTCGGACTACCAACGCGAACGCGACTCCGCTAAGTGGGACTACCTCGGGACCGATACCACCGAACCGATGTACGCGGTCAGTCCTAGCGGCGAGCTGGGACGAGCCTACGTGGATCACTACGGTGATACGACGATCAAATCCTCCAAGGACTTTCTTCAACACTTCGGACAGTGAGGACTAGGTTGCGCGTCATACTCCTGATCGTCGCGGGTGCCCTCGCAAACGGGTGCTCGCGGCGATCGGATCCGCCTTCGAGGGGAGGCGACGCGTCGCCACCGCCTTACGACGACCCCGCAGACATCCGCGAGTATCGCGGCGAGCCGTCGAGCGTACTCTGCGGGGTTCGATGGTCACACGATCACACGTCGGTAGGCTGCGAGGGAGCGCGCTTGTCGTTGAAGGCGCTCGTCCCGTTTAAGGACTTGCACCATCTGACGCTCACAAACGTGACAATCGAAGAGACGAACAGCGGTAGTGTGCCGCGCTTCGAACGCGTGACGGACTTGAACCTCGGCGATGTTCGGGTCGACGCATCCGTCTTGGTTGCGGCGTTCCCGAATGTCGGGTTCCTCAGCTTGAGCAACACGTCGATGTCCGTCGCGGATCTGCAGGGATTCTCGCAGCTGCGCTCGGTAATCCTCCATAGGGCCGATGCGCCCGACGCCGCGACCCTGCTGGCGTTCCCGAAGCTCGAGTCAGTGTCGCTCGCGTACCTGCGCTGCCCGGAGCGGCAGTGTGCGTTCGAGCTGGGGTGGGAACTCGAGAAGGCACAGCCGGAGCTCGAGGTGCGCGTGATGGGGCGCGAGCTCAATCCGAAACCGAACCCGATGGCGCTCCGGTTCGACGCGGGCGTCGAGTAGGTCCGCTGGATCTGGGCGCGGAACAGGGCGACCGCCTCGGCGTGATCGCGATCGGATCCTCGCGATGCTCGGCGCGCGCGGCGCCGTGTCGCGGCAGCCGCCTGTCAACGAAAGCACGAAGCCCGCCGGCAACGGCGTGGCAACGACGATCGGCGTGCTCGACGAGGACAGGTAGGGTGCAAGACCCGTCCGGACCCGAAATCGCCGATCACGGACGATCGCCGGCGCCGAAACGCGAAACGCCCCTCTCTTGCGAGAGGGGCGCTGGCGGAGCGGACGGGACTTGAACCCGCGGCCTCCGGCGTGACAGGCCGGCGTTATAACCAACTTAACTACCGCTCCAGTTTTCAGGGCTCGTAGGCGGAGCAGGGTTCGAACCTGCGACCACTGCCTTGTAAGGGCAATGCTCTTCCGCTGAGCTATCCGCCCGTCCGACGACGAGGCCCATGGTTTCTAGACGAGCGCACCCCACCTGTCAATACGGGATGCCCGCGCGATCGCGTGCTTTTCGGCACGGGCGGGGAGGCCATCCGGCCGGATTTGCTGGTGGTGCGCAGGGGCGTGCGTAGGGAGGGGCCCTAGCCCAAGCGGGATGATGTCTCTTCAGGCGGAATGCCTTATCATTTCATGTCGTGTCCGATGACACTCGCTACAGCATCACGCGGAAGCCAACGCCGCGCGTGACCCGGGAGGAGCTGGAGAGGGCTCGCGAGGCCGCGGGTGCATCGGCAATGGCTCAGCCAGAGACGGCCGCGCAGGTGGCCACCACCTCGTCGCCCACGATCGAGCTGCCGCGGCGCATGGCGAGCGGGAGCCGGCCGGGGCTGCCGGTGCCGAACTCGCCCACCGGACGATCGGCGGCACTCAAGGTGGAGTACGGCGACGTGGAGCTCCTGGTCGAGCATCGCGGTGACGACGTGTCGATCGTGATCCCGGGCGCGCTGCGTCTGACGGCCCCGCGCTCGCAGGCGATGGCGCTGGTCGCGGCGCTGATGAAGCGCCCGTAGCATGTGCTGCTTCTCGGGGCGTGTCGCGCATGTCGGCGGCACCAACATCTTCGCGCGCCGCATGGGCGCGCGGCAGGCGCTGGTCTACGCGATGAACGTCGAGCTCGACGATGCGGTGGCGATGATCTTGCCGCTGCCGATCGCGCGCGCCGCCGAGGACGCGCTCGGGTTCGTCGACCTGTCGGGCTATCCGTCGTTCTTCAAGGATCTGGCGGCGGCATTTCCGCAGCCGCAGTCCGGCGGCGTCGGGATGGCGGCGCTGCGCAGCGCCGCGCCGCAGTCGAAGCTGGTCGTGCACGACGTCGGTGACTTCATCGCGTCGTTCGCGCCGTCGCCGGCGGATCTCGATCGGCTCGACGCGCGCTTTCGCATCTCGCCCGAGCTGTTCGCGGCGCGGCCCGAGTATCGCGACTGGGGCTTCGCCGTGTTCCAGCTGAAGCCGCGCGCGGGCGGCGCGACGTCGTGGTGGCCGCCGTGGAAGCGGAAGCGGACGCAGGCCGCGCGCGAGCAGGCCATCCATCCCATGGCGTTCACGTTCGAGTCGCGCGAGCCCGACGCGCTGTTCTTCCCGACGGTGCACGTGCACGACGGCACGGTGCCGGCGGAGGCGGCGTTCGACCACACGCTCTACACACAGATCGCGGCGGACGAGGCGCTCGCGCGAACCCTGGCATGGGAGGACAGTGGCTTGCCGAGCGGCCGCATCGTGAAGGTCGAGCGCACCCACGGGCTCGTCGATGGCGAGCTCTCGCTGCGTCGCCAGCGCTACAGCTCGCGGCTGCGCAACGTCGACCTGTGGCTGCGGCCGGCGGCGGCGACGCGGCCGCTCTCGGCGGCGGGGCCGGAGTGGCGCTGGCAGTGCCGCGCCGGAAGCGCGCACGGAATGGAGTTGCACGAGGAGACGCCCGGACCCCGCACCATCAACATGCGGACGCGGCTCGATGCGCTTCACGACGCGATCGCGGAGGGCGTGCCGGCGCTCGTCGCGGCGAAGGCGGCGGCGTGGAAGCTCGGGCCGATGCCGGACGCCGACGAGTTCCGCCGGTACGCGCTGACGTCGCGCGGCCTGATCGATCGGCTCGACGAGGAAGCGGGGAAGCCGCAGCCGTGCCGCATGACCGTGAGCGCGAGCACCGACGCGTTCGACGCGCAGCAGGTGGACCTCGGGTTCACGCACCTGCCATCGCGCGAGCTCCTCGCGACGATCGAGCGCGAGCTCAGCTCGCTGGTGGCGCGAGCGCAGGCGCAGGCGTAGGCACACGCATAGCGTCGGTGTCCGGCGCCGCGAGCAGCGCGGCGGCTTCCTCGGCGCGCGCGCGCGGCACGCGCACGGCGATGGGCGCCCAGGCGCCGACGAAGCGCAACGCCGCACGCGCGCGCACGCCGAGGAGCGCGTGCGGGATCCCGGCCGCGGCGAGCCGGTCGGCGACGCGATCGGCGCGGTCGACGTCGTGTACCACCAGCACGCTCACGGCGTCCGGAAGCCGGACACGCGCGAGGACGCCCACCCAGAGCTCGGCGCCCACGACACCGAGCAGAACGCCCTCGGCCAGCGGCACGCCGAGGCGGTATGGCTCGCTCACGGCGAACGGCAGCAGCACGAGCGCCGCGAGATATGCCAGCGTCGCGACGACGCCGGGCGTCGTCCACGCGCGCCTCGTCGACAGCAGGATGAGCGCGGTGAGGGGCACGACGCTGGCCAGCTCGAGGAGCGGCGTCCACGGCTGCAGGTCCGCGAGCCGCTCGGCCAGCTTCGGCGACCACACCGCCGCGAACGCGACCAGCCCGATGCCGCCGCGCACGAGCGACGCCGGCACCACGCCGGTGTAGGGCAGGCGCGGGCCGTCGGTGCCGGTGCGCGCACGCGTGCTCACGACCGTCGCCGCGCCGGCGACGAGCGCGATCGCCGCGAACACCGCCTCCGACGGGCGGTGGGGATCCATCGCCCGCGGATCGACGTCGGGAGCGAGCAGCAAGAACAGATCCGCCGCCGACGCGGCCGCGAGAAGCGCGAGGAACCCGTTGACGAGGCCGCGCCGGCTGATGGCCTCGGCCGCGATGATCTGCACCATCACGCCCGCCGTCAGCGACAGCACGACGAGCCACTTGGTGTGCTTGCCTCCGAAGTAGATCTCGACGCCCTGCAGGTCGAATGCCTCCAGATAGAGCGCGAAGAAGTACGACTGGACCAGGGTGAGGATGCCGACCAGGACCCACGCCGCGCGATCGATCCGTCGTCGATCGTCCGGCGTCCCGAGACGGCGGCCGCGCCGCGCCGGCACCAGCGCCTCGACGAGGATGGCGTAGAGCTCGACGATCACGAACGCGCTCGTCACCGGCGCCAGCCCCAGCGCGAAGATGCCCAGGAGCGAGCGCGCCGAGCGCGACGGGTCGCGCACGACGTTCATCATCTCGACCTCGTTGACCGCGGGCAGCATGATCTCGCTGCCGATGAACCAGACGATGGCGGGGACGAGCAGCGTGACCAGCGCCGGGATCGCCAGCGCGTCCCAGCGCTCCGCGCCCGCCGACACCGACGGTGCCAGCGAGAACCAGCGCCGTCGCTCGAACAGCGTGGCCAGCGCGACGCCGAGCGCGCCGCCCAGCGCCGCAGCCAGGAGGCGCAACAGCCACCCGAGCCCGGCGTCGGGAGCGTTCGCTGTGACGAGCTTGGCCGCGAAGCCCGGCGGCAACGGCAGCCGCGAGCCGAGCGCGCCGGCCAGGGTCGACGCCTCGCTCAGCTGCTGTTGCGGGTCCGTTCCTCCCATGGTGATGGAGACCTCGCCGCCGCGGATCGCGCTCTGGATGATGGGCGCGGACTTCACGTCGCCGTCGAGGAGGATGGCGAGCTTCTGTCCCACTCCGGCCGCGGTCGCGTCGCCGAAGCGGCGCGCGCCCTCGTCGGTCAGCACCACCCGCACCTCGGGCACCATGGTGTTCGGGTCGTGCTCGATCTGGGCGGCGGCGATGTGCTCGTTGCCGAGCACGTCGTCCTCGGAGACGAGATACGTACGGTACATGGGCTCGCGCTGCTCGCCGCCCGGATACGGCTCGACGCGCTCGTACCGGATCTCGAAACCGTCGGGCAGCGGATGCGCCGCCCGCAGCAGGGCCACCGCGTGATCGAGCGCATCGAGCGAGGCCGACCACAGGTAGGAGTCGTACTGCTCGGCGCCGGTCCGCTCCACACTCCAGACGTCGGGCTTGGCCTCGACGGTCGGGGCGATGCTGGGAATCTCGTGGTCGTTCACCGCCTGGTACCAGCGCGCGATCGCCGGATCGCCCGAACGCACCATGGCCAGCTCGAGGCGCGCGCTCGACGTGAGCGCGCTCGCGACGATCAGCTCCTTCGCCGGATACGCGCCGACCACGGTCACGCGCACGCCGACGTGGCCGTCGCGTGCCGGGGCGCCCGGCGTCACCTGCACGTCGTGCTCGCGCATGCGCTCGCGCCAGGTCTGCTCGATCGAGGCCGCCGTGACTACCTCGAGCGCGTCGCGCGGGACCTCGACATCGAACACCAGCGACGGCGCCGTCGCGTCGCCGGCCAGTCGCTCGACCTGGAGCGCGCTCGCGAGCACGCCCGTGACCAGCGCCGCCGCGGCGAACCACCCGATGCGGAGTCCCGCTCGCATGACGCCCGTCTATCACGACACGATCACGAGCCGGGGTAGACTCTTCGCAATGCCGGTCTTCCGGCTCGACAAACGCCTGGTGTTTCCCGCGGTGGAGCTCGCCGAGGACGGCCTGCTCGCCGTCGGCGGCGATCTCACGCCGCAACGGCTCCTCCTCGGCTACTCGAAGGGCATCTTCCCCTGGTACGGGCCCAAGCTGCCGATCCTGTGGCACTCGCCCGATCCGCGCATGGTGATGAACACGCGCGATCTCGTCGTCAACCGCTCGCTGAAGAAGTCGATCAAGCGCCAGCCGTACACGCTCCGCATCGACACCGCGTTCGCGGACGTGCTCGCGGCGTGCGCCGAGACGCCGCGCCCCGGCCAGGACGGCACGTGGCTCGTGCCCGACATGATGCACGCGTACAAGAAGCTGCACGAGCTCGGCTTCGCGCACTCGTTCGAGGCGTGGCGCGACGACGAGCTGGTCGGCGGCCTGTACGGCGTGTCGCTCGGCGCGTGTTTCTTCGGCGAGTCGATGTTCGCGCACGCGCCCGACGCGTCGAAGATCGCGTTCGCCGCGTCGGTGGCGCAGCTCGACGCGTGGGAGATCACGCTCGTCGACTGCCAGGTGCACACCGATCACCTGGCGCGCCTGGGCGCGACCGAGGTCCCGCGCGCCGAGTTCATCGAGCGGCTCGAGAAGGCGCTCGACGCGCCGACGCGCCGCGGGACGTGGACGTACGAGCTCGATCTGGCGGCGTGGGCCGCGCGCGGCGGCGACTGGGCATGACTCGAAGCCACCATCGTGGCAATCAGCCGCGCACCCCCGCGGCCAGCGCCTCGGCGAGCCGGGCCTGCGCGCGCGTCGCGACGATCGGCGCCAGCGCCTCGGCCAGCGCGAGCGCGACCTGCGCCATGCCGCGCGGCGCGAGCCGCTCCCACATGACAGCGTGCACGACCACGCGATCGCGCAGGTCGCGCGCCGCGGCGGCGCCGGCGTTCCCCCACTCGATGTGGATCGCGCTGGTCACCTCGCATGCCAACGCACCCAGGGGCGCCGCGATGTGCTCGGCGATCAGCTCGCCCAGCGCCGCCTTGAGCGGCTCCGGCAGCGCCTGCCCGACGATGTCGCCGCTCACGTCCGGTAGCGGCCACGGCCCGCCCGACGGCAGACCGTCGACATCGACCACCGCGACGCGCGTCCACGGCGCGCCACCCAGCCACACCTCGGCGGCGTGGCCGACCGCCTCGACCGGCACCAGCCGCCGCACGCCGTCGCCCGCGACATAGGTCTCGCCGCGCACGGTCACGCGCTCGACCGCCTCGCGTACCTGCGCCGTGATCGTCCCTGCCACGCGCTCGAACGGCGCCGGCACGAGCTCGACGTCGACCGGCGTCATGTCGCCCTTCGTCGCGCGCTCGAGCGCGCCCCCCGTGAACGTCGCCTCGGCGGTCGCCGCATCGCCGTGCGTGCGGAACGACTGCGCGAGCGACTGCCACAGCGACACCGTCGGATACGGTCCGGCGTACCGGACAGCCGTGACGCCCGCCCGCTGCGCGATCAGCGCGAGCACGTTCAGGATCGTCGTGCCGGCGCCGCCGGGGATCCGCGCCGGGTGCTCGATGGGCGGGATGAGCGCCGGTCGCGCCCAGTCGACCGCGCCCATCCAGGTGACGGGTGTTCCGCGGACCACCACCGGATGCGCGCTCCCGAACAGCACGTGCGGCACGAGCTCGCCGCGCACCAGCACCGCCGGTCGACCGTCGCTGCTCGGAGGAACCTCGAGGCCGACCAGCGCGTCGCCGTCCCACGCCAGCGTCACCTGCAGATCGCCGGTCGGTCCGACGACCTCGACCAGCCGTCCGCCTTCGAACGCGAGTCGCGTTCCGTGACTGAGTCGCGTGTGCGTCATCGACGCCATGCGCCAAAACGTAGCATCGCCTCGCCCTTGCGCCCGGGTGCCGCCACGGGCATCGTCCCCGCCTCGATGAAGCTAGGCATCGTCAAGGAGATCCGTCCCGACGAGCGCCGCGTCGCCGCGTCGCCGACGACCGTGGCGCGCTGGATCAAGGCCGGCTGGGACGTGGTGGTCGAGCGTGGCG
This sequence comes from Kofleriaceae bacterium, assembly GCA_035525615.1. Lineage (GTDB taxonomy): Bacteria > Myxococcota_A > Polyangia > Haliangiales > Haliangiaceae > UBA2376. The sequence goes on from DATLEB010000078.1 coordinate 8,246, forward strand.
CCGGCGATTCCGCGAGCTTTCCCGAGAAGCTCTACACCGATGCTGGCGCGAGCATCGCCGCGGGCGCCGCCGACGTGTGGCGCGACGCCGACATCGTCCTCAAGGTGCGGCCGCCGACCGAGGCCGAGGCGATGAAGACGCGCTCGGGGCAGACGGTCATCTCGTTCATCCATCCCGCGATGAACGCCGGGCTGGTCGAGATGCTGCGCGGCCAGGGCGCGACCGTGCTCGGCATGGACGCCATCCCGCGCATCAGCCGCGCGCAGAAGGTCGACGCGCTGTCGTCGATGGCGAACATCAGCGGCTACCGCGCGGTCGTCGAGGCCGCCAACCGCTTCGGCAGCTTCTTCACCGGGCAGATGACGGCGGCCGGCAAGGTCGCGCCTGCGAAGGTGCTCATCATCGGCGCCGGTGTCGCCGGGCTCGCGGCGATCGGCGCGGCCAAGGGCCTGGGCGCCATCGTGCGCGCGTTTGACGTGCGACCGTCGGTGGGCGATCAGATCCGCTCGCTCGGCGCGGAGTTCCTCACCGTCGAGATCGAGGAGTCGGGCGAGGGGCAGGGCGGCTACGCCAAGGAGATGAGCAAGGAGTTCATCGACGCCGAGATGGCGCTGTTCCGCGCGCAAGCCAAGGACGTGAACATCGTCATCACGACCGCGCTCATCCCGGGCAAGCCGGCGCCCAAGCTCTGGCTCGCCGACATGGTCGAGTCGATGAAGCCGGGCTCGGTCGTGGTCGACATGGCCGCGGAGCAGGGCGGCAACTGCGAGGCGACGCAGCCGGGCAAGGAGATCGTGACGCCCAACGGGGTCACGGTGCTCGGCTTCACCGACTTCCCGAGCCGCATGGCCAACGTGTCCAGCGAGCTCTACGGCACGAACCTGTGGCACCTGCTCGACGAGATGGGCGGCGCCGCGGGGTGGAAGGTCGACACCAACAACGACATCGTGCGCGGCGCGCTCATCACGCACGCCGGCGAGAAGATGTGGCCGCCGCCGCCGCCCAAGGAGGCCCCGAAGCCGGCGCCACCGAAGCCGGCGGAGGTCGCGAAGCCGGCCGAGACCGCGAAGCCCGCTGCGCCGAAGGTCGTGAAGGGCCACGGCCATGGCCACGGCGCACCGCCGGCGCCGCCGTCCAGGACCGCGGGCCTGGTGATGTCGGTCGTCGGCATCATCGCGGCGGTGCTGTGGCTCGGTCTGCGCGTCGGCAAGGCCGACGCGACGGTCGGGCACGACACGGCGGAGCTGCTGCAGCACATGACGGTGTTCGTCCTCGCGGTGTTCGTCGGCTGGCAGATCGTGTGGAACGTGACGCCCGCCTTGCACACGCCGCTCATGAGCGTCACCAATGCGATCAGCGGCATCATCGTCGTGGGCGGCATCCTCGGCGCACGACAGGACTCGTTCGACGCGAGCGTGGCGGTGGCCGTGGCGGCGACGTTGTTCGCGACCATCAACATCGCCGGCGGGTTCCTCGTGACCCGCCGCATGCTGGCGATGTTCAGGAAGTAGGCCGACGATGCTCCTCGCCAACGCCTTCGCGATCCTCGCGTACCTCGTCGCCGCGGTGCTCTTCATCCTGTCGCTGCGCGGGCTCTCCAGCCAGGAGACCGCGCGTCGCGGCAACATCTACGGCATCGTCGGCATGGCGGTCGCCATCGCGGCGACCCTGAGCCTCAAGGGCCTGCCGTCGCCGAGCCCGCTTCTGATCGCGTCGATCGGCATCGGTGCCGCGATCGGTGGCGTGATGGCGGCCCGCGTCGGCATGACGCAGATGCCGGAGCTGGTCGCGCTACTGCACAGCTTCGTCGGTGTCGCCGCCGTCCTCGTGGGATTCTCGATCCAGCTCCACGCGGCGAAGTCCGGGGCGACGATGCCGCTCAAGACCGCGATCGAGGTCTACGTCGACGTCATCATCGGCGCGATCACGACCACCGGGTCGGTGCTCGCGTTCCTGAAGCTGCGCGGCTCCGTGTCCGGCAAGCCGATGCTCCTGCCGGCGCGCCACATGTTGAACCTCGGCATGGCCACCGCCATCGTCGTGTTCGCCGTGCTGTTCGCGCGCGGCGGCCAGACCTGGGCGCTCGCCGGTGGCACCGCGGTCGCGTGTGTCCTCGGCGTGCACCTCGTGGCCGCGATCGGCGGCGCCGACATGCCCGTGGTCGTCTCGATGCTCAACAGCTACTCGGGATGGACCGCGGCGGCGGCCGGCTTCATGCTCGGCAACGATCTGCTGATCGTGACGGGCGCGCTGGTCGGAAGCTCGGGCGCCATCCTCAGCTACATCATGTGCCGGGCGATGAATCGCTCGATCTGGAACGTGATCTTCGGCGGGTTCGGCGCCGATCCGCCCAAGGCCGCGGCGGGCGCCAAGGCGGCGCAGCCGGCGGGCGAGGTGCTCGACATCGATCACGCGACGCTGGCCGGCAAGCTCATCGAGGCCAAGCACGTCGTCATCGTGCCGGGCTACGGCATGGCGGTCGCGCGCGCGCAGCACGCGGTGCGCGAGATGACCGAGATCCTGCGCAAGAAGGGCGTCGAGGTGCGCTTCGCGATCCACCCGGTCGCGGGCCGCCTGCCCGGGCACATGAACGTGCTGCTCGCCGAGGCGTCGGTGCCGTACGACATCGTCCTCGAGATGGACGAGATCAACGGCGACCTGCCCGAGACCGACGCGGTCATCGTGATCGGCGCCAACGACATCGTGAACCCGGGCGCGGAGGACGATCCGTCGTCGCCGATCTACGGGATGCCGGTCCTGCAGGTGTGGAAGTCCAAGCTCGTCGTCGTGAACAAGCGCTCGCGCGCCGCTGGTTACGCCGGCGTCGACAACCCGCTGTTCTACAAGCCGGTGACGCGCATGCTCTTCGGCGACGCCAAGGACGCCGTGGAGAAGGTCGTATCCGCGCTACGCTCGCACGCATGAAGCTGCGGTCCGTCGTGCTGCTTGTCGCTCCGGTCGCCGTGCTCGCCGCGGGCGGCTGCCAGAGCAAGCCCAAGAAGCAGCGCGTCGAGCCGCCCTCCACCGAGTCGGTGGTGGCCGGCAAGGGCGTCGTGCTCGCGCTCAAGAAGAACCTGCGCACGGCGCTCGAGAAGGAGCTGCCGAACGGCGCGGCGAATGCGCTCACCGCCTGCAACGCGATGGCTCCGGCGCTGACCGAACAGCTCGCCAGGGACGGCGTCATGGTCGGACGCGTGACGCGCAAGCCACGCAACCCGAAGAACGTGCCTGCCGGCTGGACCGAGGACGCGATGGCGCGCTTCGAGAAGATGAAGACCCAGGGCAAGCTCGTCGACGGCATGACATATGCGCGCCGATTGCCGGATGGGCGCACCGCGTACGCCGAGCCGCTCCTCGTTCAGGACATGTGCCTCGCGTGCCACGGCGCGGAGGTCGCGCCCGACGTGAAGGCGGTGCTCGCGGAGAAGTATCCGGGCGATCAGGCGACGGGCTACGCGGTCGGTGATCTGCGCGGCCTGGCGTGGGTCGAGCTACCAGCGACGGTCACCACACGCAGGTAGGGATCCCGTCGTGGTTTCGCGCGACCCGTAGCGCGAGCTGGCGCGAGCAATGCCACGAGAGATCGTGGCCCCATGTGTACTTGTAGACGCCGACGGAGTCGTGAGCCTCGCACCGTAGGGGGATCATCACCTGCTCCTCCCACTCGTGATCGGCGACGTCGCGTCCCCATCCGAGACCGCCGTCCGCATGGATGCACCCGACCCACGCCGAGACGTGCGTGCCCTTGCCGCAAAAGTTCTCGCTCGTGTTCTTGGGCGGCGTGCTCCATTGCGAGAGCGTGACCTCGACGTAGACCGGTCCCGGCTGTCCTCCCGGCGCCGGATAGCCGATGTATCCGGTCGCGGCGATGGCGTTATTGCCCGCGCGATGCGGGTAGTACCTCACGGTGCCGCCCTCGGACGGCGAGTGCCACATGCACTGGTCGCCTTCCCACGGATAGGTCGGCGGACAGCGCGCGTGCCCCGAGCACCCGTCCCACATGCGCGAGCTGTTGCAGAACTGACGGCCGCCGCAGCCTTCGTTCGTGTTGCAGGCGCGACTCTCACCGGGCCGGCACTCACCGACCGGGCACTGGCGTACGCACTCCGACCATCGCGTCGCGACGTGATACGTCTGCTGTCCGGCGCACTCGGGATCTCCGGTCGAGCACCAGCGGGTCTCGCCTTCCGACGGGCAGCGCTGAGTGGGGACGCAGGGCGCGTCGGTGTCGGGCTCCCAGTGTCCGCCCTCGGTGTTGAAGCGTGTGCGCCTCGTGCCTGCGGCGCAGTCCGGGTTCTCCGTGTCGCATTTCGCCGAGCCCGGGCCACATTCCTTTTGCCACGCTGTCTTTCCCGATCCCGGCGGCGTCTCGGCGCAGAACTGCACCTGCCCCGAGTTGCTGCCACACCAGCGGATCTCGCCCTCGTAGCAGGGGCAATCAGTCGCCGGCGAGCGCGCGAAGATGCACTGCCCATCGTCGCCGCATCCGTTGGTCACCGTGCATGCGGCCGTGTCGGCAGCGGTCGAGCAGCTGGTGTCGCCCGGGATGCAGGTCACGGCGATGGCCATCTCGCTCGACCCGGTCCGGGCGAAGATGAAGTCGCGTGGGTTCGGTGGCCTCGGCTGACACGATCCGCAGCCGGTGGCGCCCACGAGCAGCGTGAGGGCAATGAGCGTGATCCGGATAAACATGACGGTCCTCGGGTCAGGGGAGCGGATCGCGCGCGCAGCGCAGTCCTGTGATGCGGTTGGCCGTGGTCGGCGGCGACGCTGCTCGATTTGCGGCGATCACCGTCGTGGCGTTGTTGAGGAACGAGCCGCCGCGAACCACGCGGCCCGAGCTCGCGGTGTGATTCGCGCAGTCGTTGCACGACGTGCTCCCATACGGAGACGCGTAGTAGTCGAGCGCCCACTCCCAGACGTTGCCCGCGAGATCGCGCTGACCCCAGCGTCCGCCGTCCAGCGTGTGAGCGCCCGCGCGCGTCGGGGCCGAAGCGCCATACGTCGCGTGATCGGCGCTGATCGTCGTCGACGACGCGGGCAACGACCACGGATAGACGCGCTGCTCGCCGCCGCCAGCCGCGGCGAAGTTCCACTCCGCTTCGGACGGCAGCCTGCCGCCGTCCCAGATGCAGAATGCCTGCGCGAGGTACCAGCTGACACAGCGGATCGGATCGCTGGCCTGTTGTGCGGAGATCCCGTCGCAGAGGAGCGAGGTCTGCAGATCGTTCCGCGTGGCGGGCAGCTGCGCGTTCCACGCGGTCTGCCATCCGGGGTCGCTGGCGTCGTGTGGGTTCCGTCCACTGCCGGCCACCGGGATGTCCAGCGGATACGCGTCGACAAACTTCTGGAACCGCGTGCTCGTGACCTCGAACCGGTCGAGGTGGAAGGTGCTGATCGTCGCGTGGTAGCGGTCGTCGGTGAATCCCGTCGACACGCCGTCGTAGCTGCGCGCGAAGGTTCCGCCCGTTACGGGCAGCGACGCGCAGCACGTCTCGCTGCTGCCCACGCCGCACGTGGTCACGCCTCCGCTACAGCTGGGCGGTGTCACGCACGCGCCCTGCGCGCAGAGGTTGGGGCAGCTGGCGATCGTCTGCCAGGTGCCGGACTGGCACTCGGTTACGTCGTTGCCTTCGCAGCGTCGGGAGCCGTGGACGCAGCTCGTGGCGTCGATGGTGGCGTCGATCGCGGTGTCGGGGTCCGTCATCGCGTCGATGGCCTCGTCGGCGTCGACGTCCGAGTCGCTGCCGGCGGCGGCGTCGGCTTCCGTCGCGTCGAGCGAGAGGGCGGCGTAGTCGTCACACGCGGCGGCGGCGGCGGCGGCGGCGAGCACGATGATGAGCACCTGCGCCTTCATCAGAAACGTCCGGTCCATGCAACGCCAACGGTCGTTCCTGCGATCGTCGGCGTGATTGCCGTGCGCGAGGGTTGGCTTTCGTCACGTCGCCAGAGGAAGACGACGGTCGCGATCGCGCAACCCGCGCTCGCGAGCGCGAGCCCCTGCGCGACATGGTGCTTGCGATTCGCGGCGTCGAGCTGGGCTGGATCCGCAGTTCGCCGGTAGTCGGCATACGTGCTCCGACCCGACAGCTCCAACGCGAGCGCACCGCCGCCGACCAGAAGCCCGCCGCCACCCAGGATCGCGGGGAGCAGCCACCGCCTGCGGCCGGGGAGGGAAGGCTCGGTCGTGTCGGCGGGCGGGTTCGTCCCGGCGACGACGAGGGCGAGCTCGAAGCGCGGAACGTCGACGCTCCGTCGGTCACCCTCGGCGTCGATGACGACCGTCGTCGACCACGGCTCGCGCCCAGGAGCCCGAGCGCGAACGGTGTACGTGCCGGCGTCGACCGGCACCGCGCGGTTCCACAGCCCGGCGTCGACCGCGTCTTCGTTGCGCGTGATGGCGAGGCCCTCCACCCGACTCCCATCAGGCACGCTGATCGTCAGGTAGGGCAGGCGCGGCTCGAGCGCGGCGGCGCGCTCGGTCGCGACCTCGTGAAGCGCGGAGAACGAGGGATCGCTGCGCGTCTCGGCGGCGATCGCGAGGAACAGCCCCCACGCCGTCGCGAGCTTGCCGCGGCGCTCGTGGCAGTCGGCCAGGTTGATCCGGGTGTCGACGTCGGGCTCGAGCCGGTCGCTCGTGGCGAAGGCCTGGCAGGCCTGCGCGTACTGCTTCTTCAGCATGAGGGCCTTGCCGTCGCGGAAGGCTTGCTCGGCCTCGGGGTTGGACTGCGCGCCGGCGGGCGTGGCGGAGAGTGCGAGCAGACCCATGGCGACCGCGAACGTCCTCATGGCGACCCCGACGGAGGGAACAGCATGGTTCCCAGCACCGGCATCACGATGATCGAGATGGCGGGGATCCATCGATCGATCGGCGGTGCCGGCTCGAGCGGGTTGGAGACCGCGAAGGCCCAGGCGATGAACGACAGCACACGGACCAGGTGCTGGGCGAGGCTGGCGCGGAGATGGCGTGCGCGTGCGTGCAGCGCCAGGACGAGCGGGGTTGCCAGCGCGCCGGCGATCAACAGCGCGAGGATCGCTGCCCCCGCGAGCGCGACGACCGCGGTGTAGACCGAGATGACCTCGATCGGGACGAGGCGCACGGCGCGGTCGAGCGTGCTGTCACCCGCACGGCTCGTGATGACGAGGGACATCGCCTAGGCCGAGTGCAGGAGACGTACCGCGCGGGGGCGACGCCATGGGCGCGGCCCGTGACGTCTTGCTGTCCTCTGCAGCGGACACCGTCCGGCACGTGTCTGCCGTGGAGGACAGCCAGCGAGAACGAGGCTCTTCGTATTATCATCGGAATCGATGAGGACGGGTGATGAAGCGAAATCCGGAGGCGCGGAGCGCGACTTCTACCGCCGGTTGCTCGACCTCGGGGGGCAGGAGGAGCTGGAGCCGCTGCTCGAGAGCGCGCTGGCGCTCATCGTCGAGGTCACGGGTGCCAGCGTCGGATATCTCGAGCTGAGCGACGACGATGGCGGTGAGCCGCGGTTCTGGAAAGGACACCGCGTGAGTGCCGAGGAGATCTCGACGATCCGAGCGTCGATCTCGCGCGGCATCATCGCCCGCACCCTGGCCGAGGGACGCACCGTCGCGACGGCCTCGGCGCTAGACGACGAGCGCTTCTCGGATCAACGCAGCGTCCAGCAGCACGAGATCCAGTCCGTGCTGTGCGCGCCGATCGGCGCGCCTCCAGTCGGTTGCATCTACCTGCAAGGGAGCTCGTTCGCCAGCGGCTTCTCCGACGACGACCGCGTCCGCGCCGAGCTCTTCGCGCGCCAGCTCGCGCCGCTCGCCGATCGTCTCCGGGTGCTCCATCCCAGCGCGGACCGTCTCGATCACACGCTCGAAGTCCGCGCCCGATTCCGCTGTCCCGAGCTGGTCGGCCGGTCGGCGGCCATGGCGCGTGTTCTGCAGCAGTCCGCGCTCGTCGCGCCCATCGATCTCGACGTGTTGATCACCGGACCCTCTGGCACCGGCAAGACCGCGCTGGCTCGCGCGATCGCCGACAACAGTCGGCGCGCGTCTGGCCCCTTCGTCTCGATCAACTGTGCCGCCATCCAGGACACCTTGATCGAGAGCGAGCTCTTCGGTGCCGAACGGGGCGCGCACTCGACGGCGACCCGACGCCAGATCGGTAAGGTCGCCGCGGCCGAAGGCGGGACCCTGTTCCTCGACGAGATCGGGGAGCTGTCGCCGAGCGCGCAGGCCAAGCTGCTCCATCTCCTCCAGGCGCGCGAGTACCACCCGCTCGGCGCGACCACGCCGACCCGCGCCGACGTCCGCGTGATCACGGCGACCAACGCCGACCTGAAGCAACGCGTCGCCGTGCGCCAGTTCCGCGAGGACCTCTACTACCGCGTGCACGTGTTGCCCATCGCGATGCCTGGGCTGTCCGAGCGACGCGAGGACATCCCCGATCTCGTCGATCACGTGTGCGCTCAGGCCTGTAGCCGTCACGGCCTTCCGGCGCTTGCGGTGTCGCGCCGTACCACGCTCACGTGTCGTGAGGCCGCGTGGCCCGGCAACGTGCGCGAGCTGGCGCACGCCATCGAGGCCGGCGTGGTCCGGGCGCACGGCACCGGCGCGACGGTGCTCCATCCGCACCACGTCTTTCCGGACGCGGCCGCCGATGCCCGCCCGGGCCCCGCGACCCTGCAGGAAGCGACCCGCGAGTTCCAGCGACGCTACCTGCGCGAGCTGCTCGAGGCCAACGACTGGAACATCGCCGAGACCGCGCGGCAGCTCGACATCGTGCGGTCTCACATCTACACGCT
>DATLEB010000003.1:0-24793 GCA_035525615.1 Kofleriaceae bacterium
GAGCAATCGTCCGGCGGCATCGCCGCGATCCAGGCGTGAATGAGCTCGCTGCCGCGCGTGTGCGTGAGCGATCGGCCGATGAGCGGCATCATCGCGCCCACGTCCTCGGTGTGCAGGCGGAAGTACAAGATCGACGTGTCCGGGCTGCCCGGCACGATGTCGAACTCGAAGCCGCCGGTGCCCGCACCCGCGCTGCCCGGCCGCTTGCAGTAGCCCAGGCGGAACAGGTCGGCGTTGGTGTGCCCGAGGAACAGCTGCGACGTGATGCCTTGCACCGCGTTCGGGTCGTGACAGTGCGCGCAGTTGATGTCGAGGTAGGCGCGCGCCGCCGTTTCGAGCTCGGCGGGCGGGAGGGCCGCGACGCCGCCCGTCTCGAGCGGCCGGAAGTCGTACGCCGGCGTGATCGTCGTCGACGCCGGCGCGCCCGCGAGCATCCCCATCGCCGTCATGCGGTCGAGCTGGTTGGCCACGCCGACCGTCCCGCCGTAGTCGTACGTGCGATTGAGGTGCCGCGCCTTCACGCCGATCGGCACGATCTCCGGCTCGGCGTTCTCGTCTGCCTTGCGCCCGTGACAGTTCTGGCACTGGTTGCGCTGCGGGACGAGGTAGTTCGACGTCCGTGCCTGCCCCGTGTCGTCGGTGAAGCTGATGGCTCGCACCTCGCCGGCCGGCGAGAGCACGGCGTCGGTCTGCGCGTCGTTCCAGATGTACGGCAGCGGCCGCCACCCGTCGTCGTACCGGATCAGGAGCCGCGTCTCGATCAGCGACACGTCGACGTCGGGCGTGCGGAAGTCGCTCGGAAACGCGAAGCTCTTGATGATGACCGAGCCGACCGGGAGCTCGAACGCCAGCTCGGGGTCGTAGGTGATCGTCGCGCCCGCCGGCACGTAGATCGCGCGCTGCTTGAGCGCGTAGTCCGAGAACAGCTGCGTGTTCATGTCGTACGCAGCGATCCGGTCACCCGTGGGATTGAACGTGAAGCCGGCGCCGGCATCCCACGAGAACAGGTTGTAGTCGGACAGCCGATCACGCGGCGGCTGCGTGACGTCGACGACGACGGGCTGGGTCAGGTCGACGCCATCGCCGCCGTCGCCGTCATCCCCGCCGCACGCCGCGACCGCCGCGACCGCCGCGACCGCGCCGAGCGCGATGCCCCGGAGCAGGCGCATCAGAGGTCCGGCGCGACGACCGGGCCGCCGTTCATCGTGGTGCAGTCGAACGGCGCGAACGGCGCCGCCGGGCGGAAGAACGGGACGATGTTTTCCACCGACTGCACCGCCACGTTCATGCTCGCGAACGTGCCGCCGGTGTTGCCGCCGGCGCAGATGTGGTTGTCGTTCGTGTTCATGCCCGCGTCGGTCGAGTTGAAGCTGGTCTCGCCGATCGCGTCGTAGAGGATGCTGTCGATGTCGTTGGTGCCGTAGACCAGCACCAGCAGCACGCCGAACATCATCGGATCGAGCGTGTCGGGCTGCTGGCCCGAGGCGGTGTGCGTGTTGCCGCTCACCACGATGTTCTCGCCGCGGAAGTTCGTGATCGTGCCCGCCGCCGAGCCCGCGGCCAGGCCGAGGTCGTCCCACGTGCCGTTGAGCGTCGCGGTGGCGAGCTCCCACTTGGTCTCGTCCTCCTCGATGATGAGGCCGCTGAGCAGCGCGATGTCGCCGGTGTTGTTGCCCTCGTAGCGGTTACCGGTGATCTCGACGCGGCGCGACGCCATCGCGAACGTGCCGGTGCCCACCGGGATGACGGCGACGGTGCCGCCCGGCGCGAAGTTGATGTGGTTGTTGAACTTGATGTCGTTGTCGCGCAGCTTCACGTCGCGCCCGACGATGGGGTTGCCGGGAAGGTCGAACACCACGATGCCGGCGGTGTTGTCCTCGGCGAGGTTGCCGAAGACGTCGGCATACTGCGTGTTCTCGATCTCGAGACCGGCGACGTTACCCTTCACGGTGTTGTTGCGCACGATGACGTGCTCGCACTGGCCGACGTAGAGACCCGCGTCCGACGCGTTCTCGGCGAAGCTGTCCTCGACGAGGACGTGCTTCGACTTCACCGGGTAGATGCCGTACGCGCCGTTGGTCGAGTCCGACACGTTGGTCCACGTGGCGCGGATGCGGCGGAAGACGACGCCGTCCGACGCCTCGACGCGGATGCCGTCCTTCGGCGCGTCGAGCACGGTGAGATCCTGGACGAGAAAGTCATCGCCCTGGGCGTCGATGCCGTTCACCTGCGCCGTGGTCTCGCCGTAGTCGAGCGTCGACTTGTCGATGCCCTGACCGATGATGTGGATGCCGTCGGCGCGAATCGTCAGCGAGTTCGTCATCGCGAACCGGCCGGCGCCGAGCACGATCGTCGTGTTGGCCTCGACGCTGTTGGCCGCGGTCTGGAGCGCGTTGGCGTCACCGCCCGCGACCTGCACGCACGTGCCGGTGACGTCATCGCAGGAGTTCGTCGGGAACTCGTCCTCGCCGCAGGCGGCGAGCGCGGCGATGCTCGAAAACGCGATCGAAAGCGAAGCGAAACGTACGTTCTTCATGGTCTCGATCCCTCGCGCCGACCGGCGCAGCTTGCAACGATACCGGCGGTATGTAACATACTCAGGGAATGCCAGTCACGCGTCGCGCGCAACATGCCGAAGATACGAGGAGATCGCTCCTCGAGGCATCGCGCCACGTGTTCGCCGCGAAGGGGTTCGCGGGGGCATCGCTGGATGACATCGCCGCGCGAGCGCGCGTCACCAAGGGCGCGCTCTACCACCACTTCCCGAGCAAGGCGGCGCTCCTCGAGGCGGTGTACGTCGAGCTCGAGGAGGAGATCGCGACCAAGGTTCGCAACGCGACCGCCTCGGCCGGCGGCACCGCGATGGCGCGCGTCGCGGCCGCGCTCGATGCGTTCTTCCGCGCCTCCGCCGATCCGGTCTACCTCCGCATCGTCCTCCACGAGGCGCCGTTCATCCTCGGACGCATCAAGGGTCGCCGCCTCGATCACGCCATCGGGCTCGATGTCGTCGTCGATCTGATCACCGCCCTAAAGCGCGAGGGCCTCCTCGGCGACGTGCCCATCGAGATGTCGGCGCGCATCTTCCTCGCCGCCGTCAGCGAGGTCGCGATGAGCGCCGCGCACTCCGACACGCCCGACACCGTGCGCGCCGAGGGCATGATGGTCCTCGCCTCGATGATCGAAGGCGTCCGCCTCGCGACCGCCGCCAGCGCGCGCCGCCCTTAGCGGCGATCAGCGAGCGCGCTCTCCGCTTCAGCGCCGCGCTCACCAGCGTCCGCGCACGCTCTCGGCCAGGCCGAGCACGCCGTCGAGCGCGATGCTCGCGCCGCTGTCGTCGCGCACCGTGCCGTCGAAGTGCCCGACGCGCTGGTGCAGCCGCACGAACGGCGGCACGCGCACCACGCGCTCGCAGATCGGCGTGAACGTGAGCGCGACGCGATCGCTCCCCGCGGTGCGGATGTGCCACGGCGCGCGCGCCGACGAGAGCTCCAGCTCGAACGCGACCGCCTCGGCGAGCTTGTGCACCCGGCCGTCGACGAGGATGGCGTTCTCGGTGACGCCGGTGCCGTCGGTCCACTGCGCGCCGAGGTTGAGCCCGATCGTCCGACCCGCGCGCCGCGCCGACGCGAACGCCCAGCACCAGTCGATGCCCGCCGGTCGCCGCCCGCGCCCGAAGTCGCGGCACGCGAACGCGTCGCGCGCCGGATCGAACGGGTACGCGCGAGCGTCGACGCGCACGTGCCCGCGCGCCGGCAGCGCCTGCTGCTTCGACGTGAAGTGAAAGCGCGTCTCGTCCCACGGCACGAGCACGTTCACCGTCTCGTGATCGGCGGCGCGCTCGATCGCGACGTCGACCTCGATGCGCCGCCCCGTGATCGTGCGCGCCTCGGCCGCGAGACGTCGCGCGCCGACCACGAGCCGCATCCGCCGCACGTCGATCGTGATCTCACCATCGGTCGACGCGGGCATCCGCGCCGGCAAGCCGCCGGGCCGCACGTACACGCGCTCCGTCGTCACGCCGCTTGCGAGCTCGAGCACGGAGACCAGCGCGACTCCCGCCAGTCCCACGTCGGCCACCAGCACCGTCAGCGCGACCTCGGCCGTCATGACGCACCAGTAATCGAACGCGTGCGAGCGCGCGATGCCCTCGAGATTGCAGCGGTGCAGCGGCCGCCGCGACCACCCGATGGCATCGCGCCGCAGACGCCCCTCACGGTCGGCGATCTCGATCGCTGCGGTCAGCTCCCGCTCCACGGGGGCGAAGTTACCGTAAGCTCAGGAAGAGTTGGAGAATCGCGCGGGGGCGAGGGGAGTCGGACCGTCCACCGGCCGTACTATGTGCACGCGCAGGAGAACCGGGTGAGCAACGACCACGCAAGCAGGGCACCGGCAACGGGTGGCGGTTCGTCGACGGCGTCGACGGGGGCCAGCACCGCGGGAAAGACTTCGTCGACGGCGCGCCTCACCGGGGGCGGCGGCGGCGGCGGTGATGCCGGCGCCGGCCTCATGTCGGCGGACGCGTATTCGTACGCTCCGGCGCCCGCGGGTGGATCGCCCGGTGGCGGCGGTGGCGGCGGTGGCGGTGGTGGCGGCGAGGACGCGTTCAGCCTCCACCTCGGCGGCGGTCACGCGCTGCCCGACTCCAACCGCGCCTCGGCGGAGCGCTCGCTCGGCGTCGATCTCTCGGGCGTGCGCGTGCACACCGGCGCCGCTGCCGAGCAGAACGCCGTCGGCCTCAACGCGAAGGCCTACACCGCCGGCTCCGACATCGTGTTCGGCGCCGGCAGCTACGCGCCCGGCACCAGCGATGGCGATCATCTGATCGCGCACGAGCTCGTGCACGTCGCGCAGCAGTCGTCCGCGACCGCCGCCGGACCGCAGCTCAAGAGCGTCACCGACGCGCACGAGCCGGCCGAGGTCGAGGCCGATCGCGGCGCCGACGCGATCGTCTCGGGCCAGTCGTTCGCCGTGCAGGAGCGCCCGACGGGCATCCCGCGCCTCGTCAACGCGCCCGAGAGCCTCTCCGGCAACCCGGCCGAGCGTGGCTCCGCGGGTGGTGCCGCCGGGACGACGACGCACCGCGCGCCGACCATCGGCGACGCCGCCAACGCCCCCGCCGCGCCCGCCGCGGCGCACGTCGACACGCGCGCCGCCAACGTGAAGGTGAACGCGCCGAAGGAGCGCCCGCTCCACTTCGCCACGCCCGTCTGTCCCGACCCGGCGCGCCTCTACGAGGAGGGCCCGGCCGTCAGCCCGGCGCCGCCCGACTTCACCGCCGTGACCGAGATCCGCGGCAACGCCGATCAGCCGATGGTCGAGCAGGGCGCGTCGCCCGGCATCTACATCAACAACCAGCCCACGGCCGACGACGTCCAGCAGGGCGGCATCGGCGACTGCTACTGCGAAGCCGCCATCATGAGCATGGCGCAGCGCGACCCCGGCAAGATCAAGGCGATGATGACCGCCGACGGGACCGGCGGCGCCACCGTCAAGATGTGGCGGCGCCAGGCGCATCAGAAGTCGCTCGGCGAGCGCATCTTCGGCGGCGGCGATCAGTACGACTACACGCCGGTCAACGTCTCGGTGAGCGCGGATCTCGCCGTCAACGTCAGCAACAACCGCGTCCACGGCGCGCAGCTCCGCGCCGCGCCCGCGCCCAACAGCATCGACTACTGGGCCGAGGTGAGGGGCAGCTCCCTCGAGGTGCACCGCAAGGATCTGTTCGAGGTCGCGCGCTGGGCGCCGCTCCTCGAGAAGGCGTACGCGCGCTTCTCGCAGCAGCACGGCCAGGAAGGTGGCTTCACCGGCGTCGGCAGCGGCGCCGCCGCGGGCGTGCCGGGTTACGACGGCATCAACAGCGGCTTCTCGCAGTACTGCCTGCGCGTGTTCTACGGCCCGGCGTCCGACGCGGCCGGCGCGATCTCGATGGACGGCATGACGGCGGCGCCGACCGCCGGTAACAACATCCTCGCCACCAACCCGCAGGTCGTCGATCGCCTGCTGACGCTGGCGCAGCGCCCCGACGCGCCCCGCCCCACCGACACCGACGCGCCGATCCTCACGGCGTTCACCGATCCCGATCGCCAGATCACGAACCTGCAGGCCGCGATCACCACGGCGATGGCGGATCCCGACTACGCCAACCTCTCGGCGGCCGTGCGCGCCAAGATCACGACGCTGCAGACGGCGATCACGACGTACGTCGGCACCGCGCCCGACGCGGCGGGTGTCACCGGCGGGCCCAAGTCGGTCGCGAAGCAGGCGGTCGGCAACGCCGCCGTCGAGGTGGCGCGCACGCCCAACGAGGATCACCTCCGCGAGCTGCGCACCCATGCCCCCAACCCGGTCCAGTTCGACCAGAAGGGCGACACGCCGCAGGCCTCGTACGTGCCGCGCCTCGAGTTCTTCGGCCGCTGGCTCGAGTTCGTGTCGCAGAACTCGCTCACGCCGTTCATCGTCAACTACGTCGGCCACGCGTCGAGCGAAGGGACCGAGGAGAACAACCAGGCGCTGTCCGAGACGCGCGCCAACAACACCGACACCGCCGTGAAGAACGGCCGCGACGCGACCAAGATGGCCCGCCACACGTACAACAAGAGCGGCGTCGGCGAAGCGGGCGCGGCGGCGACGGCGGCGTGGCGCAAGGTCCACATCACCGTCGAGGCCAACGGCTCGAACGAGATGTTCGAGGGCGGTCGCGCCGGCCCGATCCGCGCCATGATGGATCTCGTCCTCAACGTGCGCAACCTCGGCACCGACAACAGCTCGGGCCAGCGCAACGTGTACGCGTCGCACGCCTACAGCGTGGTCGGCATCAGCTTCACGACGACCAACGGCATCGCGGTGCCGCTCCAGACGGTCTCGCAGGCGCAGCGCGTGCCGTTCTACCCGCTGGTGGACTGCGACGTCTCGACGGTCCGCTTGCGTAACCCGCACCACGGCAACGAGCCCGACCGTCGCGGCATGAACCAGCCCACGCGCCCCGGCGACGGCACCCCGAGCGGCCCGACCGCCGACGGCTCGTTCGCGATGAGCGTCAACGAGTTCTTCCGGAACTTCAATTTCCTCGAGACCGCCGTCATGCCGCGCACGACCTGATCGTGCGCTCCTGCGCGCTGGTACTGGCTCTGGCGGTATGGTCGAGCTGCCGGCTCGACCCGGCGCCTGATCCATTGGCCCCTTCCCCCGCCGTACCTTCCAAGGACATCCGCATGTACGAGGTCAACTCGCCGCAGGATCTGCTCGACCTGCAGAACCACTACCTGAACGCCACGGGCAAGGGCTTCGATGGCGTGTTCGAGGTGCGCTTCGGCGCCTCGGTCACCGACGTGAACTGGAGCCTCGCGCCGGAGCACGGCAAGGACCTGCCCGCGATCGACGTGGTGCTCAAGGGCGACGGCGCGGTGGTCGGCGTGCCCGCCAAGATCATCGCGCGCTCGGTGCGCATCGAGGGCCTCGTGCTCACCGGCACGCAGCCGATGTCGAGCGAGCTCGAGGTGCGCGCCGGCGTCACGATCGTCGACAGCGCGTTCATCGACCTCCGCGGCGGCGCGCCCGCGTCGACGCAGCCGTTCATCGCGCTGCGCTCGCATGGCCCGAAGGGCAAGCGCGTGCCGGCGACGGCGACCATCGAGCGCACGTGGTTCGTGCGCAACTGGCAGAACGGCAGCAGCGTGGCCGGCGCGGCGCTGCTCGGCTTCGATCAGCACCAGCAGGACGGCGGCTTCTACAGCGAGGTGCGCATCCGCGACTGCGTGTTCGCGGGTAACGCGTTCGCGACCGAGGTGCGGCTGGCCTACGCGTTCGACGTCGCGATCGAGCGCACCGTGTTCTACAAGACGTGGTCGTCGGGCGTGCTGCTCGAGAACCTGCTCGCCGAGAAGGTGCGCGTCGTCGACTCCGTGATCGTGGTCGAGGACCTGGCGCACGTCGCGTCGAAGGCCGCCGATGTCCCCGCCATCGAGATGAGCGGGACCAGGATCTTCGCGCGCTCGTACACGCCGGCGACCGAGATCCCGGCGGCGTTCACGATCGATCGCGGCGCGCTCGCCGATCGCGCGCGCGTCGATCCTGCGGCGGCGCCGTTCGATCAGGCGACCAAGCTGCCGCCGGGCAAGCCGCCCGCCGGGCTGCGCGAGCAGCTCCTCGCGGCGCTGAAGTAGCCGCGCCGCGCGGCGGCGCATGCTAGCTTCCGCCGGCAAGATGAGCCCCGCGCCCGCCCCTGCCGAGCTGCCGGTCCAGCTCGGCGCGCTGGTGGACGACAAGTTCCGCGTGGAGCGTGTGCTGGGCGCCGGTGGCATGGGCATCGTCGTCGAGGCGACGCACCTGCTCCTGCGCCAGCGCGTGGCGCTCAAGTTCATCCGTCGCGAGATCGCGCGCGACGCGACCAACGTCGCCCGCTTCCTGCGCGAGGCGCGCGCGTGCGTGCAGCTGCGCAGCGAGCACATCGCGCGCATCATGGACGTGGGCACGCTCCCGGACGACACGCCCTTCATCGTGATGGAGTACCTGGAGGGGCGCACCGTCGACGAGATCGTGAAGGCCGACGGGCGGCTGCCGGCGGCGACGGCGGTGGGCTACGTCCTCCAGGCGTGCGTCGGGATGGCCGAGGCGCACGCGCTGGGCATCGTCCACCGCGATCTCAAGCCGCACAACCTGTTCGTGACCACCACGCCGGCGGGGCGCGCGCTCGTGAAGATCCTGGATTTCGGGATCTCGAAGGCGGCGCTGACCGGCGGGGCCGGCGACGATCACGCGCTCACGGACTCGCGCACGATCGTCGGGTCGCCGGCGTACATGGCGCCCGAACAGATGGAGTCGTCGCGCGATGTCGACGCGCGCGCGGACATCTGGTCGCTGGGCGCGATCCTGTTCGCGCTCTGCGCCGGGCACCCGCCGTTCCGCGGCGCCACGCTCCTGCAGCTGTGTGCGCGCGTCGAGACGGGCGAGCGCGAGACCCTCGATGCCGAGGCGTTCGGCGTGCCGGCCGGCGTCGTGGATGCGATCGACGCGTGTCTGAAGCGCGCGCCCGCGCAGCGCCCCGCGGATCTCGGGGAGCTGGCGCAGCGGCTCGCGCCGTACACGACCGACGGCGACGAGCTCGCAGCCGAGGTGGCCGCGACGTTGCGCACGACGCGTCGCGCGCCGGCCGGTGACACGCCGCTGCCCGGCACGCCGCCGCCCAGCACGCCGCCGCCGGCTCGCGCGTCCACGCCGCCCGCGCGCGGCAGCAGCGGCGGGCTCGACTCCACGATCGCGTCGAGCGACGAGTCGCTCGTCGAGGCGACGCCTGCCCCGGCCCTGCCGTCGTCGGGGCGGAGCACGCGGCGTCTGGCGGCGATCGCGGCGGTCGTCGCGCTCGTGGTCGCCGGCGGGTGGTACGTGACGCGGGATCGCTCGAAGGCTGCGACCGGAGCCAGCGTGCCACCCGACGCGACCGGCGACACATCGGGTGGCACCGACGCGAGCGGCCTCGCGCCCCAGGCCGATGCGGAGCCGCCGGCGCCGGATGCGAACGACGTGGTCGATGCGGCCGTGCCGCACCGGCCTCGGCCGCCGACGCCTCAGCGCTCGCCCGCCGTGAATCACGGTCTGCCGCCGCCACCGCCGCCGCCGCCACCGGCGATCGACGCCGGCGTGACCGATTCGATCCGGCACCCGCGCGACCGTCGCAACTGAGGATACGATGACGGCATGCGGCTCCGCTCGGTCCTCGTGCTCGCGCTCGCGTGCACGACCGCGCTGAGCGTCACGGTGAACGTCGTGCGCGCGCAGCCGACGGCCGACGACCCCGCCGCCGAGGCGCTCTTCGACGAGGCCGTGGTCCTGCGCAACGCCGGCGACCGCGCCGGCGCGTGCACCAGGTTCCGCCGCAGCTACAAGCTGTCGCCGGCGCGCGGCACGCTGCTCAACATCGCCGAGTGCTTCGAGGCCGACGGGCGCCTCGCCTCGGCGTGGGCCGCGTACAGCGCGCTCGCCGACGCGTCGGAGACCGCCGGCGATCGTGAGCGCATGCTCATCGCGCGCGCCAAGCGCGCCGAGCTCGAGCGGCGCCTCGCGTACCTGACGATCGCCGTCATGGCGGCGCGCCCCGGGCTCGTCGTGCGCCGCGACGACACCACGCTGTCGAACGACGCGCTCGGAGATCCCGTCCCGGTCGACGCCGGGCTCCATCGCGTGACGGTGACCGCGCTCGGATTCCAGTCGTGGTCCACCGAGGTCGACGTCACCGACGGGGCCCGCCGCCGCGTCGACGTGCCGGCGCTCGAGCCGTTGCCGCCTCCCGAACCCGACCGGACCCTCGGGGCGGTCGCCCGACCACCCGCGCCTCCGCGCCACGAACGCGCGACCGCCGGGCGACTGCTCGTCCTGTCGGGCGCGGCGAGCGGCGCGGTCGGGCTCGGCTTCGGCGTCGCGGCGTGGCGCACCGACTGGATGGCGCACGCGCGCTGCTCGGACGACGACGTCTGCGACGTGCGCGGTTACCAGCAGCAGCAGGATGCGCGCGCCCTCGCACGCCGCGCGAACCTCTTCGTCGGCGTCGGCGCGACGCTCGCGATCGCCGGCGGTGTCCTGTGGTGGACCGCGCCCGTCGGCAAGGAGCTGCGCGTCGCGCCGGTGGCGGGTCCGGGCGCGTTGGGGCTCGTCGTCGGAGGCCAGCTGTGAAGCTCGCCCTGGCGGCGGCGGTCGTGGTCGGAGCCTCGGGCTGCGAGCGCCTCCTCGGCATCGGCGAGCCTTCGCTCGAGACCGACGCCACGCCGGAGCCGTCCAGCTGCGATCCGGTCGACGAGCCGATCACGCGGCAGTTCGTGATCGACGGGCTCCATGCGCCGATGAACGAAGCGATCCAGGAGGCGGCGTTCGACATCGACGGCGACGGTCGCGCCGACAACCGCGTCTTCGATTCGCTCGGCCTCATCGCCCAGGCCGAGCCCGAGCTCGACCTGCAACCGACCATCGACGAGAACCTGTCGGCCGGGCGCATGTTGCAGCTCCTCGAGGCCAACCTCGGCGAGGATTGCGCCACGACCACGCTCTACGAGGGCGCCGATCGCGACGTACCGGTGAACCCGTCCGACAACTTCTCGGGCCAGGAGTCCTTCCGCGTGGTCGGCACGGCGCGCGGCCGGATGCTGGGCGTCCACATCGACGGCAGTGTCCTTCCCGGCGACCGCAGCGGCGTCGCCGAGCTCCGTCTGCCGCTCTTCCGCGGCACCGCCCCGATCGAGCTACCGCTCGTCGCCGCGCGCGTCCGGTACGTGCTCGTCGAGAACGGGATGATCCTGGGCGCCATCGGCGGCGCGATCCGCGCCGACGTCGTGGACGGGCTCGTGATCCCGAGCTTCGCGGCGTCGGTGCAGGCCGTGGCCGAGCGGGACTGCTCCGGCACCTATCCCGACTGTTGCGACGACGGCTCCGCGGGCGCGGTCGTGGTCAGCGCGTTCGACCAGAACGCCGACTGCGAGATCACCGTGGAGGAAGTCCGGAATGACTCGCTCACCCAGTCGCTCCTCGCACCCGACGTCGATCTGTACAACGGGGGCGTCCTCGACCCCAACCGCGATGGCATCCCAGATGCCGTGTCGATCGGAATTCCGTTCACCGCCGTGAACGCTTTCTTCCTGACATCAGCCGCGGCGCGCGAGTAGCAGCTGGCAAAGTTCGAACGGTGCGACGAGAGCGTCGCAACCGCGGATCGCCGTTGCTAGGATGGCGCGATGTTGTCCCGGTCGCTCCTCCCGGCGATCGCGTGTGCGCTGGCCGCCGGCGCCGGCGGGCGCGTCGCCATCGCCGAGCCCTCGGCCGACGACGCGGCCGCCGAGGCGCTCTTCGACGAGGCGGTCGCGCTCCGCAACGCGGGCGATCGCGCGGCGGCATGCGGCAAGTTCCGTCGCAGCTACAAGCTGTCGCCGGCGCGCGGCACGCTCCTCAACATCGCCGAGTGCTTCGAGACCGAGGGCAAGCTGGCGTCGGCCTGGGCGACGTATCGCAAGCTCGCCGACGCGTCGGAGACCGCCGGTGACCGCGAGCGCCTGCTGATCGCGCGCGCCAAGCGCGCCGAGCTCGAGCCGCGCCTCGCGTACCTCACGATCGTGGCAGCCAGTGCTCGCGCGGATCTGGTCGTCCGTCGCGACGACTCCACGCTGTCCGGCGACGTGCTCGACGAGCCGGCTCCGATCGACGCCGGCGTCCATCGGATCACCGTGAGCGCGCCCGGCTACGAGCCGTGGACGACCGACGTCGAGATCGCCGACGGCGAGCGCCAGCGCATCACGGTGCCGGCGCTGGTCGCGCAGCGGCCGGTCGCATCGCCTTCGCTCCAGCCGATCGCGCGCCGTGCGCACACGTCCGGTCGTCACCCCCGCGCGACCGCCGGCCTGGCCGTCGCCGGCGCCGGCGGCGTGAGCGTCGTGATCGGCCTGGGCTTCGGCGTCGCGGCCTGGAGCGCCGAACGCGACGCCGCGTGCGGCAGCGGCGGCTGCAGCACGCAGGGCTACGACCGCCTCGAGGACGCACACGCCCACGCTCGCAACGCGAACCTGTTCGTCGGCCTCGGCGCCGCGATCGCCGCCGTGGGCGCGGTGATGTGGTGGACCGCGCCCGACGGCAACGAGCTCACCGTGGCGCCCCTCGGCGGGCCGGGCACCGTTGGAATCTCGTTCGCTGGCTCGTTCGGAGAACGCCCGTGAACCGCGCGTGGCTGGTCGCCGCAGCCGGTCTCGGCGTTGCCGGCTGCGAGCAGGTCCTCGGGCTGCCCGACCCGGTGCTCGAGATCGACGCCGGCATGCTCGGCAGCTGCGAGACCGGCGTGGGCGTGACGTCGCGCCAGTTCGTGATCGACGCCCTCGATGCGCCCACCACCAGCGAGGAGCGCAACGCGGCGAGCTTCGACATCGATCGCGACGACCAGCCGGACAACATCGTCTTCAGCGCCATCTCGGCGCTCATCACCGCGGAGCCGGCGTTCGACCTGCAACCCACCGTCGATGCCAGCCTCGCCAGCGGCCACCTGCTGCAGCTGATCGAGGCCGAGCTCGGCGCCGGCTGCGCGATGACGATGCTCTACGAGGGCGAAGATCGCGATATGCCCGTCAACCCGACCGACAACTTCTCCGGCGAGGAGTCGTTCCGTGTCGTCGGCAACCGGCGCGGGCGCATGGCGGGCACCCGCACCGGCGCCGCGGTGCGCGCCGAGACCGGCGGCCAGGCCGAGCTCCGGCTGCCGCTGTTCCGCGGTGGCTCGCCGATCGAGCTGCCGCTCGTCGAGGCGCAGGTGCGGTACGAGATCACCGACGACGGTGTGATCGAGGGAGCTATCGGAGGCGCGATCCGCTCCGATGTCGTCGATGGCGTGGTCATTCCCAGCTTCGCCGCGTCACTCCAGGCGGTCGTCGCGCGCGACTGCAACGGAACCTTCCCCGAGTGCTGCCCGTCGAACTCGGACGGCGAGACCATGCTCGGTGTCTTCGACGCCAATGACAGCTGCGCGATCGAGCTTGTCGAGGTGCGCGATCAACAGTTCGTCAGATCGATCTTCGCTCCCGATGTCGACCTGTACGACGGGCCGAGGCTCGCGCCCGGCCGAGGCGACGGCATCAAGGATGCCGTCTCGATCGGCATCGGGTTCACCGCCGTGAACGCCTTCTTCCTCAACCCCATCCCGGTCGACAACTAGCTCCGCGCTCGGCCCAGCTCGCGCAGCAGCTCCTGGTACGCCGGCTCCTCGAGGTGCGCGAGGGTCGCCCGGTGCGCCGCCGCGTGCTCGGGTCGCTGCGCCGACGAGCCGATCCACAACATCCCGTCGCGCCGCGCCAGCGCGGTACCGCGGCTGCGCGCGACCTCGTGCACGATCGGTTCGAGCTCGTGCGCCCGCACGAGCAGGGCCGTGTAGGCGCCGTCGATCTCGGCGAACGCCCGCTTGAAGTCGGTGTTGGACATCACCGCCGCGTACACGTCGGGGTGGTGCTCTTTCGCGAACCGCAGGTAGTGGAGGATGTAGAAGCGAAACTCCGCGTGCGGCCCCATCATGATGTCGTCGAGCTCGACGGCGTAGTTGATGATCAGCCACTCGTCGCCCTGCGCCACGTCGCGCACCCACGGCCAGAAGTCCATCACCGTCTTCGCGTTCTGGTAATACGCCGCGAATTCGTCGAGCATCCCGTACGCGCCGCGCGACTGGGTGGCGAGGTTCGGCTCGTCGGGCGTGTCGATGTAGACCGGGAAGCGCAGGCCGCGCGCGTCGGCGGGATAGGACGCGATCATCTCGAGCGCCGGATACGTCTTCGTGTACGGCACCAGCCACGGCTCGCCGTCGCCGAGGATGGCCTCCGCGCCCAGACCGTACGGCTGCTTGCGGTCGGCGAGGAGCCGCCACCCCATCTTCCCGGTGTAGCCGTGCGTGACCTCGTGCACGCCGGTGCTCATGTAACGGACGACGTTCTCGACGTTGCCGTCGCGGAAGTAGCTGTCGAACGCCGCGCTGGTCGTCATCGAGCGCGGCCCTTCCACCAGCTCGTACTCGTCGGGCAGCGCCTCGTACGCCGTGACCACGGCGTGCCCGCTCGGCGAGTACTGCTCGAGCAGCGCGCGCATCGCCGGCATGTCGGCCGGGCCCAGCGACTCGCGTGGCGGTCCGCTCGGCCCGCTGGCACCGCCCGCGCCGCCCCCGCCACCGCATCCGATGGCGATGGCGATGACGATGGCGATGACGGCAATCCCGATGGCCCTGGCCAGTCCCCGCAGCATCACCCTCGAGTCTACCGCGCCCTGAGCGGGCCTCGCATGCCATGCTGGGGCGTGCTCAACGGCGATGTCGCCCCGGGCTTCGAGCCGGTCGCGCACGACTTCGAGAAGATGCTCGCGCACAAGCGCGGTGGTGGCGCGGCCGTGTCGGTCTATCACCGCGGCCGGTGCGTGGTCGACCTGTGGGGCGGCGTGAAGGACGAGGCTGGCGCGCCGTGGCAGCGCGACACGATGGCGGTGTCCTACTCGACGACCAAGGGCGTGGTGTCGACGGCGCTGCACGTGCTCGCCGATCGCGGCCTCCTCGACTACGACGCGCCGGTCGCGCGCTACTGGCCGGAGTTCGCGCAGGCCGGCAAGGGACGCATCACCGTGCGCGACGTGCTCGCGCACAAGGCCGGGCTCTTCAACATCCGCGACATCATCGACGACGCACGCCGGATGCTCGACTGGGACCACATGGTCGAGGCGCTCGCCGCGGCGACGCCGGCGCCCGTGCCCGCGGGCGCGACCGCGTACCAGGCGCTCACCTACGGCTTCGTCGTCGGCGAGCTCATCCGCCGCGTCTCGGGCAAGCCGGTGTCACGCTTCATCGCCGACGAGATCGCCGGACCGCTCGGGCTCGACGGCCTCTACATCGGCGCGCCGGCGAGCGAGCTGCATCGCGCCGCGCGCCTCGTCGGATCACCGGCGCGACGCACGCGGAGCGCGTCGGGCGATCGCTCGTTCGACGCGGATCGCCGCCGCCGCCAGCGCGTGTTCGGCTACGCCGAGCGCGCCCTCCGCCTGCTCGGCCATCCCGTCGACTTCGCCCGCGCCGCCGCCGCGCTCGCGCCGCACGGCATCTCGACCTTCGACTTCTCGTCGGACGAGGTGCTGCAGGCGTGCATCCCCGCGGCCAATGGCCTGTTCACCGCGCGCTCGCTCGCGCGCCTCTACGCCACGCTCGCCGCGGGCGGATCGCTCGACGGCGTGAAGCTCATGTCTCCGCGCACCGTCGCGTGCGCCACCGAGATCCAGAGCCAGGGCTACGATCAGGTCACGATCTTCAAGATGCGCTGGCGCCTCGGCTACCACCGGGTCGGCAGCCTGCGCGGCGTGCCGAAGCGCGCCTTCGGTCACTTCGGCTGGGGCGGCTCGGGCGCGTGGGGGGATCCCGATCGCCAGCTCGCGCTCGGCTTCATCGTCAACACCGGCAGCGGCACGCCGATCGGCGACCTCCGCATCCTGCGCCTCAACACCGCCGCGCTCGCGTGCGCGCGCTCAGCCCGCGCCCGCCAGTAGCGCCTCGACCGCGGTGCGCGCGCTCGCCTCGCGCAGATCCCAGCGCAACGACAGCCCGCCGTTCGCGTCGGGGCTCGCCATCCGGTGATGCGAGACATGCGCGGGCACGCGCGCGCGCGTCAGCTCCTCGTCGTTGCGCATGAGGTGCACGACCGCGGTCACCGCGGTGTCGTGCGCGAGGTCGACGCGCACGCCCGGCGGAACCGTGAGCACGACGCCCATCGCGGAGACGCGATGGATCGGAAGCCGGACCACGGTGCCGGCGCCGGCGACCTGGAGCTCGACGAACGGACGCGGCACGGCGTTGGCCGCGGGGCGCATGGTCGGGAGGGACTCGGCCGCGCTCGGGTCCACCAGCTCCGTCGAGCGGCGCGCCGCGACCTCGAGCTGCTCCGCGTCGACGGGCCGCGTGTCCTCGTCGTCGACGGCGACCGGCACACTCCCGGAATCGTACGGAGTGGTTGGCTCGTCGAAGACGTCGTGCCGTCGCCGCTTCATACATGACAGTCGCATTCGCGACCGGGTAGGTCGCAACTGATCTCCCGTGCGCCTCCCTTCGGTCGCGTCCGGTCGCACATCGGCGCACAGGGACGTTCACAGCGAGAGCACGTACTGGGCGAGATCACTCCGCTCCTCGGCGGTGAGTGAAAGGCCGAGCGCGCTGTCGTAGTGCACCACCACGTCGAGCATCGTGGCGGCGCTGCCGTCGTGGAAGTACGGCGGATGCTGCCATGCGCCGCGCAGCGGTGTGGTGCGGTACATGCCGGTGGCGCTGCGTCGCGCCTCGTCGGTCTCCATGCCGGTCTCGCTCGCGGCGTGCAGCGTGGGCGCGTCGGTGAAGCTCGTGCCGGCGTGGCACGAGCTGCAGCGCGCCTTGCCCTCGAACAGCAGCTTGCCGCGTTGCGCGGCGGCGACGTCGAAGCTACCGGCCGGCGGCGCGGGCGGCTCGAGCGAGAACTGGTAGTCGCGGAGCGCGGGCAACATCGGCGTCACGCGATCGGGCTCCTGACGGATGTCGAGGCCGACGCGTTCGTCCTTGAACGAGCCGTGCCCGCCCATCTGCGTCACCGCGACGTACGCGTTCCAGTACGAGACCGGACCTTCGCCGGTGTACGTCTCGAGCGCGACGTCGCGGAGCCCGTACGCCGGGGGCAACACCACGGGATGGCTTTCGGTGTCCTGGTTGAAGCGCGCGTCATAACGCCCCGCGCCCCAGCTCTCGAGCGCCGCCTTTGCGGTCGCATGCTCCACGCCAAGGTTCGCGGTGAGCGAGGACAATCCCGGGGTGAGCGCGAGGATCGCGCCGGGATTCAGATCGCGGTTGGGCCAGCCGTCGAGCCGATGCCCGACGCCGGCGAGCGCGGCGTCGTCGACCGTCGAGTGACACAGCGCGCACGTGATGCCGATGCGCGTGATCGTCCCGTTCTCGACCGTGCCGCGCACGCCGACCACGGCGTTCAGCCCGACGAGCGCGACCGTGGTCGCGGGATCGCTCAGGTCGGCCGACGCGAGCACGTCGGCGGGCACCGCGTCCAGGTCGACCTTCAGTCCGACGGAGAGCGCCGTCGTCGGCGGCAGCGTCTGGACGAGCTCCTGCAGGCGAAGCGTGTCGGTCCACAGCTGCTCGTCCCCGAACGTGTCGTGACGGAAGATGCACTGACCGTCGTTTTCGTTACACGGACTGCGATCGCGCGCTGGCGCCTCACCATCATCGCCGCATGCCGCCGCGATGAGCGCCGTTCCAACCATCCATCCCAGCGAATGAGTTTTCCGCATGACGTGACTCCTTTCTCAAGAGACTCACGCTCGCGGCCAAACGTGACATCGTCAGCGCGATGTCGTCGTTGCGATTCCAAGTCGATGATCTCGAAGGTGAGTCGATCCGCGCGCTGGTCGCGCGTCACCTGCGCGGCATGCACGAGAGCTCGCCGCCGGAGAGCGTGCACGCCCTCGACCTCTCGAAGCTGCGCCAGCCCGGCGTCACGTTCTGGTCGGTGTGGCAGGAACGCGCGCTCGCCGGCATGGGCGCCCTCAAGGAGCTCGGCGACCGGCGCGGCGAGATCAAGTCGATGCGCGTTGCCGACGAGTTCCTCGGCAAGGGCGTCGGCCGCGCGATGCTCGTGCACATCCTCGCCGAGGCGCGCGGCCGCGGCATGACGAGTCTGTGGCTCGAGACCGGCTCGGCGCCCGCGTTCGTGCCGGCGATCTCGCTCTACGAGAGCGCCGGGTTCGTGCGCTGCGGCCCGTTCGCGCCGTACGTGGAGGATCCGTTCTCGGTCTTCATGACGATGTCGCTCTGATCGCGGCACCATGGTCGCGGCGCTATGCTGGCGCCATGGACGACCTCAAGCGCTACTTGGTCGAAGAAGCGATCGAGGACTACGAGCAGGGCCGTATCTCGCGCCGCGCCGCGCTGAGCCAGCTCGGCGGACTGGTCGGTGCCGCCGTCGGCGCGCAGCTGCTCGCGGCATGCTCGCGCAAGGAGAAGACCGCAACGACCGCGACGCCGGCGTCCGACGCCAGCACCGCGACGGCGACGGGGACGGCGACGCCCGACGCCGCGCCAAAGCCGCTGGTCGCGCCCGACGATCCCGAGATCCTCGCCGGCGCCACGCAGTTTTCCGGCGAGGGCGGCGTCACGCTCTCGGGCTACCTCGCGCGCCCCAGCCAGGCGGGCTCGTACGCGATCGTCCTCGTCTGTCACGAGAATCGCGGGCTCACCGCGCACATCGAGGACGTCACGCGTCGCGTCGCGAAGGCCGGCTACACCGGCCTGGCGGTCGATCTGGTCTCGCGCGACGGTGGCACCGCGAAGCACACGTACGATGACGTGCCCGGGGTCCTCGGCAAGGCGCCGCCCGAACGTCACGTGCAGGACTTCCTCTCCGGGCTCGCCCACGCGCGCGCGCAGCCGAGTGCGCGCGGTGATCGCGTCGGCATGACGGGCTTCTGCTTCGGCGGCGGCGTCACGTGGCGCATGGCGGCCGCCCTGCCCGACCTGCGCGCGGCCGTGCCGTTCTACGGCATGCCGATCGACGTGGCCGAGATCCCGAAGATCCAGGCCGCCGTCCTCGGCATCTACGCCGCCGAGGACGAGCGCATCAACCAGGCCGTCCCGGCCGTCGAGCAGGCCATGGCCGACGCGAAGAAGACCTTCAAGAAGATCGTCTACCCCGGCACCCAGCACGCGTTCCACAACGACACGCGCGAGCGCTACAACGAGGCCGCGGCCAGGGCGGCGTGGGGCGAGACGCTGGCCTGGTTCGCCCAGTACCTCGCGTGACCCGCCCCACGCCGCCCGTTGCTAGTGCGCGATCGCTTGCTCGCCGGTCGCACGCGGTCGCAACAGGCGGCCACCGCGCAGCGACGTGTCGCGCAGCGTGATGGCGAGCGCCTCCGCCAGCGTGTCGACCGCAGACACGGTCAGCTGATCGCGCACCTCCGTCGGGAGGTCGTCGAGGTCGGCCTCGTTGTCGCGAGGGATCACGATCTCCGTGATGCCGGCGCGCACCGCGCCGAGCACCTTCTCCTTCAGGCCACCGATCGGGAGCACGCGGCCCGACAGCGTGATCTCACCCGTCATCGCCACGTCGTGGCGCGCGGGCCGGCCCGACAGCGCCGACACCATCGCGGTCGCCATCGCGATGCCTGCCGACGGACCGTCCTTCGGGACCGCGCCGGCCGGCACGTGGACGTGCACGTCGCGGTCGAAGAGACGATCGTCGATCGAGAGCCAGTCGGCGTTCGCCCGCGCGAACGTCCACGCCGCGCGCGCCGACTCCTTCATCACGTCGCCGAGCTGGCCCGTGAGCACCAGCTCGCCCTTGCCGCGCATGGGCGCCGCCTCGATGAACATGATGTCGCCGCCGGCCGGCGTGTAGTACATGCCGGTCGCGAGCCCGACCTGATCCTCGCGCGCCGCCTTCTCCGGGTGCACGCGCGGGCGTCCCAGCAGCGGGCGCACGTCGGCACGGTCGAGCGACGCGCGCTCGATCTCCTTGGCCGCGATCCGCCGCGCGACCTTCCGGCCAAGCCGTCCCAGCTCGCGCTCGAGCTGGCGCACGCCGGCCTCGCGGGTGTAACCGGTGATGACCTCGGCGATGGCACCGTCGGTGAGCGCGAGCTGCTCGGCGTTGACGCCGTTCTGCTCGAGCTGGCGCGGCACCAGGTAGCTCTTCGCGATCTGGAGTTTTTCGCGCTCGGTGTAGCCCGAGAAGTCCACGACCTCCATGCGATCGAGGAGCGGGCCCGGGATGTCCTGGAGGAAGTTCGCGGTCGCGATGAACATCACCTCCGACAGATCGAACGGCACGCCGAGGTAGTGATCGGTGAAGGTGTCGTTCTGCGCGGGGTCGAGCACCTCGAGCAGCGCCGCCGCCGGATCGCCCTGGTAGCCGCGGCCGAGCTTGTCGACCTCGTCGAGCAGGAAGACCGGGTTCTTCGAACCGGCCTGCTTCATGCCGGCGATGATGCGACCGGGCAGCGCGCCGATGTACGTGCGCCGGTGGCCGCGGATGTCGGCCTCGTCGCGCGCGCCGCCGAGCGACACGCGCACGTACTCGCGGCCCATCGAGCGCGCGATCGACTTGGCGATCGACGTCTTGCCCACGCCGGGCGGCCCCGTGAAGAGCAGGATGCGGCCCTTGCCGCCTTCCTTCTTGCCAGCCTTCAGCTGCTGCACGGCGAGGAACTCGAGCACGCGATCCTTCACGTCGCGCAGCCCGAAGTGATCCTCGTCGAGGATCTCACCGGCGCGCGACACGTCGAGCAGATCCTCGCTGCGCTTGTTCCACGGCAGCTCCGCCACCGTCTCGAGGTACGTGCGGATGATCTGCGACTCCATCGACTCGCGGCCGGCCCGCGTCAGGCGCGACCACTCGCGGTCGACCTCCTTGCGCGCGGCCGCGGGGAGCGTGAGCTTGTCGAGCTTGGCCTTGAGCGCCTCGAGCGCCTCGTCGCCGGCCTCGTCGCCATCGCCGAGCTCCTTCTGGATCGCCTTGAGCTGCTCGCGCAGGTAGACCTCGCGCTGCTTGCCGCCGATCTCTTCCTTCACCGCTTCGTTGATGTCGTGCTGCGCCGAGAGCACGTCGATCTGCCGCTGCACGTGCACGAGCACGCGGCGCAGGCGGTCCTCGACCTCGACGGTCTCGAGCAGCGCCTGGCGCTCCGCGACGGGCGCCTCGAGGTAGCCGGCGACGAAGTCGGCGAGCTTGCCCGGTGACGCGAACTGGCCGAGCAGCGTCGCGACGACGTCCTCGGGCAGGCCGCGGGCCTCGCCCAGCTCGGCGGCGCGCTCGCGTACCTCGCGGTGGAGCGCCATGAAGGTCGCATCGCGCGGATCGCGCGGCTCCTGCTCCTCGACCGGACCGAGGGTCGCGACGAGGTAGGCGCCGCCGTCGGACTTCGCCACGCGTACGGCGACGGCGCGCTCGACGCCCTCGAGCACCACGCGCATGGTGCCGTTCTGTCCGCGCTGAACCGCGCCGACCTTGGCGATGGTGCCCATCGCGTAGAGGCGGTCGGGATCGATCTCGTCGCCCTCGTCGCGCTGGGCGACGGCAAACACGCGGTGTTCGGGATCGCGCAGCGCGGCCTCGATGGCGCGAATGGTGCCCGTGCGGATCGCCGCGA
Source organism: Kofleriaceae bacterium (assembly GCA_035525615.1). Taxonomy (GTDB): domain Bacteria; phylum Myxococcota_A; class Polyangia; order Haliangiales; family Haliangiaceae; genus UBA2376. Next base: position 21,658 of record DATLEB010000003.1, read on the forward strand.
TCGGGAAGCTCGCACCGGGGAACATCACCGCTCCACGCATCGCAAGGATCGGAAGGGTCTTGGCCATGGGTTACGAGATGCGCATCACGACAACCCCTCGCAACCTGGCCATTCGGCGAGCAATTCGTCCCCGTGCGCGCCCAGGAGCTCCACGAACGCGCGGGCCCGCGGCTTCGAATTCGGCCAGTTCGCGTGCACGCAGCGCGCGGTGTAGGCGGTCGTGAAGACCAGCGCTCCCGCGAGCGTGCGGCGCTCGGCGCGATCGAATGGCGCGCCGCGCGCGGCCTCGTAATCCGCGACGAACGCGCGCATGTCGTCGACCGATGGGGCGGCGGCGGCGTCCTCGCGCTCCCAGTTGGCCGTGAACGCGTGCGCCGCCGCGCCGACGACCACCGGCTCGAGGTCGACGTGGAGGCTGTCCCAGTCGTACGCGACGACGATCTGGTCGCCGGCGAACCGCACGTGCTCGGCGCGCCAGTCGAAGTGACCGATGACGCGGCGGCCGTGGCGCGGGACGGCGCGGGCGCGCGCGCCGAACGCGTCGATCCACGCGGCGCCCGCCGTGGTCGCCGCGAAGTCGAACAGCGCGCTGTGCGGCCGTGGCCAGATCACGCCGTCGGGTAGGCCGCTGAACCAGCTCGCGCCGAGCGCCTCGCGCGCGGGGGTGACGTCGGCGACCGCGACGAGCTCGGCCAGCCGGCGCGCCAGCTCGCGCCGCACCACCGGATCGTAGCCGTCTCGAACCTCGCCTGCGTCGATCAGGGTCTCGATGGTCGCGTGCGCGCCTCGCCCGATCGGCGCGACGTCGCCGACCGGCGTCGGGCACGGGAAGCCGGTACGCGCGAGCGCGCGCATGGTGTCCTGCATCGCCGCGAGCCGCGCCACCTTCACGTGGGGCGCGTGCGCCTTCACGACCACCCGCCGCCCGTCGGCGAGCACGACGCCGGCGACCGCGCCGACACTCGACTGGTAGAACACCGCGTCGACGACGGTTGTCCGGAGCTGCGTCGCCACGAGCGTCTCGAAGGCGGTGGCGATGGTCGAGGGCGCCGGATCGCCAAAGATGACCGGCTCGACGACGGGCTCGTCCCACGTGGCGAGGTGCGTCGCGATCGCGGCCGTGAGGTCCATCACCAGGACCATGCCACCAACCGCGCCGGCCGCGGGTGTACGATGGAGTCATGCGCGAGCACCTGGGGGTCCTGCTACTGCTTGGTCTTTTCGGCGTATCCGCCGGTGCCTGCGGGAAGGTGGAGGCGACGGTGGATGCGTCGCAAGGGAGCATCGACGCACCGAACGGCGATCCCGACGGCGCCGTCACCGACGCTCCGTCGACCTCGATCGACGCACCGACCACGTCGATCGACGCGGCCGTCGATGCGCCGCCCTCGGGCCCGCGGCCCCAGCTGCTCTGGGAAGCGGAGAACAACGTCAACAACACCGGCGTGCTCACCGGCTTCACGCTGGTGACGCCCTCCGGCGTCAGCTACACCGCCGGCAAGTTCGGCCAGGCGATGATGCTGGCCAGTCAGTACACGTACGTCGACGGCGTGCGCGCGCCGCTCTCGGGGTACGCGGACATGACGATCGGCTGGTGGATGCGCGAATCGGGCGCCACGCAGGGCCAGGCCGTCATCGATTGCAACAACCGCGCGACGGCGCCATACGGCGGCATGCAGCTCGGCCTGAGCGGCTCGAGCGTCAGCGTCTGTCTGTCATCGACGACGGCGTCGTACCTCAACGCCGGCGGCTGCAACGGTTTCACGGCGCCGAGCGCCAACGTCTGGCACCACTGGCTCATGCGCTACGACGGCTCGGGGACCGCCGCCGGTCAGGGCGGTGCGACGCAGTTCTACATCGACAACGTGCTGGTCTACACGCGGGCCAACGACGCCAACAACAACCCGGTGTGGAACGCCGGCATCCCCGACCGGCTCTACATCGGCGCGTTCAACATGGCCATCGACGACGTGCGCATCTACAACGAGGTCTTCTCCCTCGCCGACCAGTGCACGTACGTCGTGCGCGGCACGTGGACCGGCAGCAGCTGCACGCTGCCCTGAGCTCTCGTGCGCGCGTTCGCCGTCGTCGCCCTCGCCGCCGTCGGCGCCATCGTGGCCGCGACCGGCGCGTGCGGCGAGGTCGTCGAGCCGTCGGTCGAGACCGTCGCCGTCACGCCCCCGCAGGTGAACCTCGTCGCGGGTGAACAGGCGCAGCTCGTCGCCGAGACGCGCATCGCCGGCGACGTCGTCGTCGCCGATCGCGAGATCACCTGGACCAGCAGCAACCCCGCGGTCGCCACCGTGACGCCGGACGGCCGCGTCACCGCCGTCGCGCCCGGCGACGGGGTCACGATCACCGCGACCAGCGACGGACGCGCCGGCACCGCGACCATCGCCGTCACCGGTCCGGTCGCGACCGTGACCGTCGGGCCGTCGTCGTTGCCGCCCATGATCGTCGGCGCGACCGCGCAGCTCGTCGCCGACGCGCGCGACGCCGCCGGTCGTCCGGTTCCCGGACGACGTGTCACGTGGACGTCGAGCGACCAGGACATCGGCCGCATCGCCGCCACCGGGCTCCTCGTCGCCAACGGCATCGGCGGTCCGGTCACCATCACCGCCACCGTCGACGGTGTGAGCGGCACGCTCGCCGGCGTCACCACGGTGCCCGGCATCATCACGGGCATCGCCGACATGGTGGACTTCCTCGATCGCTGCCCGACCGGAGATCCGGCGTTCGCGACGATCGTCCAGGACTTCCAGCTGCGGGAGAACGGCGTGCTGCTCGCCGCGCCCACGCAGTGCAGCGAGCCGTTCTCGACCATGCCCGCGGCGCAGCTCACCGACGAGCTGATCGCGTATCAGGTGCTGCGCACCGCGTACTACATGAGCACGGGCACCGAGGGTCGACTGCCGTGGACGCAGCTCTCGCTCTACGCGTGGATGAAGTCCGCGATCGCCGGCATCAACTTCAAGACCGAGCCCGGACAGCTCTACTGCTGCGACATCATCGAGGGCCGCCGCTACTTCTCGATGTCGCGCCTCGACGACTTCAACCGCAACTCGAAGCGCGACTGGACCGGGCTATCCTCGAGCCTCGACTTCTTCCTCCACGAGATCCGCCACACCGACGGCCC
>DATLEB010000080.1:0-5485 GCA_035525615.1 Kofleriaceae bacterium
GCGCAAGACGAAGCGCACGCCCAGCTTCTCGAGCCACGTCACGGGCGGATCGGCGCCGATGAGCACGAACGCGGCCTGATTGGGATACCGCTTCTGCGAGCCGTCGCCGAGCGCGATGACCACGCTCTCGGGCTCGAACGCGACCACCTGCGACTGGTACTTCGCCTTGAGGCGGTTCTGCGCCGCGTACGACTCGATCGCCTGCTTGTTCTTCGGCTGCGCGCGATTGAACGACTTGCCGCGGTAGCTGATGATCACGCGCGCGCCGGCGTCGGCGAGCGCGAGCGCGGCCTCGACGGCGGAGTCACCGCCGCCGACGACGAGCACGTCCTTGCCGCGCAGATCGTCGGGATCGTCGAGGAGGTTCGAGACCTTGGGCAGGTTCTCGCCCTGCACCTGCAGCGTGCGCGGCTTGCCGCGCGTGCCGGTCGCGAGGATCACGCGCTGCGCGCGATACGACGCCACCGTGGTGCGCACCTCGAAGGTGCCGTCGGCCTTGCGCGTCGCGCTCTCGACTGCCTCGCCCTGGTTGATCTTCAGGCCGACGCGCTCGATGAGCTCGCGCCAGATCGGGATGATCTGCTCCTTGCTCGAGTCGAACACCGGCAGGAGCGAGAGGTTCATCGTGTCGTACGGCTCGGCCATCACGAGCTTGCCCTTGGGGTAGCGCGAGATGGTCGACGCGATCAGCTGCTCCTTCTCGAGCACGACGTACGAGAGGCCGCGCTGGATGCACGTGAGCGCCGCCGAGAGACCGCCCGGGCCGGAGCCCACGATCGCGACGTCGAACGCGTTCTTGCCCTCGTGGCGGAGCGCGCCGGGCTGCATGCCGTGCTTCAGCATGTGCTCGACGACGCCGCGGCCGAGGTTGGCCGCGTTCTTCACGAGCGGCTTGCCGGCGACCTCGCCGATCAGGTACTGGCCTGGCACCGCGGTCTGGAAGCTGTCGTCGAGCTCCGGCACCTTCAGCGGCGGCGGCTCCGCGCCCTCGCGGAACATCACGAGCGCCTCGGTCGGGCACGCCCACATGCATGCTTCGCACTGGATGCAGTCGTGGAAGCGGAGCACGCGGCTCTTGTTCGAGACCAGATCGAGGACGTTGGTCGGACACACGGCGACGCACGCGTCGCATCCGGTGCAGCGATCGTCGTTGATGTCGTGAACGAGAATCGACGCCGCCGGCATCGGCGCCGGCGCCGCCTGGCCGGGCCTGTGCCGTCGCGCGCCGATCACGGTGAACAGCGCCATCACCGCGATGGCCAGGCCGCCGAGGGTCAGCGGCACGATCCAGGTCATCGCTCGACTCCGCCTCGGAACATCCGCCCTAGCATAGGCAATTTCGGTGCCTCGTGGTGCCACATATGTTTCGCGTAGTTGCGTCGGTACGCGAGCCCACGCTGGGGGCCGCAGTCCCCCTGATCTGGCCGTGTTACCGTCACTTCGTGCTCGCGCGCGCCGACACCCTCTCCTCGCTCACCGTTCTCGACGAGAAAGGTTCCGAGGTCTCGCTCGCGTCGCTCTGGCGCGATCGCACCGCGGTCGTCGCGCTCGTCCGCCATTTCGGTTGACTCTTCTGCCGAGAGCAGGTGGTGCAGTTGCACCGCGTGATCGACCGCATCCACGCCGCCGGCGCGGAGCTCCACGTCATCGGCAACGGCGCGCCCATGTTCATCGCCGGCTTTCGCGAGACGACGAAGTTCCCGGGCCCGATCTACACCGATCCGTCGCTGAAGGTGTACGACGCGGCCGAGCTGGTGCGCGGCCTGACGACGACGTTCAACCCGAAGGCGGGCCTGAACGCGTTCCGCGCGCTCAAGGGCGGGTTCCGCCAGGGCCGCACGCAGGGCGATCCCAACCAGCAAGGCGGCGTGCTCGTCGTCGCGCCCTCGGGCGACATCAGGTTCCACTACATCTCGAAGGTGGCGGGCGATCACCCGGACCCCGAGCGCGTGATCGCGGCGCTGCGATAGGAGTCTCTGCGGAGTCTCTAGAGCGCTCGGGTGAGCGTCACCAGCGCGGTGAGCGGCGCCCCCGGCGTGAAGTGCACGTCCTCGACGAGGTCGGCCGTCGGTGAGACGCGCGACTCCTCGGCGAACTGGGCCTCGCGCCAGTCGGTGTCGAGGAGGTTCTCGATCGACAGGCCGACGGTCGTGGCGCCGAACGCGTGCTGCGCCACGATGTCGAGGAGGCCGTAGCCCTCCGCGGTGAGCGAGCCGTCGTCGTTGGCGGGGCGATCGCCGATGCCGCGGAAGCGCACGGCGGCGAAGGTCGTGCCGCGGCGCACGGTGACGCCGGCGCCGCCCATGAGGCGTGGCGCGAGGGCGAGCGCACCGCCGTTGCCGCGGTTGGCGACGAACGTCGAGCGGCCCAGCGCGACGTTGGCGTCGAAGCCGAGCCACGCGCGCGGGCTCCACTGCCCGTCGAGGTCGATGCCGTAGCGGCGCGTGGGATCCGACGGCTCGGTGCCGCCGAGGTCGCCGCTCCACACCTGCTCCGACGTGAGGTGCAGGTACCACGCGGCCACCGACGCGCGCAGCTCGTTGCCGACCGCGAGGCGTGCGCCGGTCTCGGCGCCGATGGCGCGGGCGAGCGCGCCGCGTCCGTCGGTGGCCACGGCCGAGCGTGCGTCGTTGGAGTGAAAGCCGAGACCGGTGTTCACGAACACGTCGAGCTCGTCGGTGGCCGTGAAGATCGCCGAGAGCTTGGGGTTCACGATCGCCGCGGTCGCGGTGCCGGCGATGGTGTTCATCGTGCCGGCCGTGGCCGGCGAGAGATCCTTCACGTTCCACAGGTACGCGTCGGCGCGCACGCCGCCGAGCAGCCGGACGCGGCTCGTGAGCGAGAGGTCCTCCTCGACGTAAGCGGCGACGTCGACCACGTTGTTGCGCGCGCGGTTGCACGGGTTCACGTCGCCCCAGCAGTCGGCGAGGCGCGTGCGCGCGGCGCTGTGCCAGAGGTCGGCGAGCGTCGAGTCGGTGCGCAGCTCGAGGCCGGCGTGCACGAGCCCCGAGCGGGCGCCCGTGCCGTGTGTCTTGCGGTAGCGCGCGGCCGCTCCGCCCATGACGCGATCGTCGTTCTGCTCGATCTGATCGCCCAGCTGCGCGTCGCGCGCGAACAGCGTGAAGTTGGAGAACAGCTGGAGGCGGTTGTAGACGGCGTACGCGGAGAGGTCCCAGGCGCCGTCGGCGGGGATGCCCTTCGACCAGCCGAGCGATGCGGAGGCGCGGCGCGCGCGGCCGCCCTCGGTGGGATCGATCGCGCCATAGCGATGGAGGCGACCGGCGTCGACCTCCGCCGACGGGATCTGGCCGCTCTGGTTCCAGCGCGAGGCGTACGCGGTCACGGCGGCGCGCAGCTCGCCGCCGCGGAACCGGCGGCGCGCCTTGGCGAAGAGGTGCGCGTGCCCGAAGTCCTGCGGATCGAGGAACGGTCCGTCGGTGTAGCCGAGTTCGGCGGCCACCACGGCGGCGCCGCGCGCGAGCGTCGGGCTCGCCATGCCGACGAGGCGCGAGGTCGGCTGCGCGAACGCGACCGGACCCGCGAGCTGCGCGCCGCCGGTGAGCCAGAGCGTGGCCGTGCCCGGCGCGGGCTCGACGCTCGTCATCTCGATCGCGCCGGCGGTGGTGAAGTCGCCGAAGCGGGCGGCGTACGGTCCCTTGTGCACGTCGATCGACGCGATGGTCTCGGGGATGAGCCAGTGCGTGTCGGCGTAGCCCTGGCCGTGGCCATGGCTGGTGAGGTTCACCGGGATGCCGTCGACGAAGATGGCGACGTCGGTGCCGTGATCGGCGTCGAAGCCGCGCAGGAAGTACTGGTCGGACTTGCCTCCGCCCGCGTGCTGCGAGACGACGAGGCCCGGCGTCTGGCGGAGGAGATCGGACGGGCGGGAATGCGGGCGGGTGACGAGATCGTCGCGATCGAAGTGGACGGAGGAGGCGGCCTCGGCAGGCGCGGTGCTCTCGACGACGATGACTTCGGTTTCGGTTTCGGTTTCGGTTTCGGTTTCGGTTTCGGTTTCGGTTTCGGTTTCGGTTTCGGTTTCGGTTTCGGTTTCGGCCCACGCGGTCGCGGGGCCCATGGCGAGCACGAACGCCGCGCACACGCGCGAGGCTCGGCTCGTGCTGCTCGTGAGAGACATGGCACGCTCCTGGTCAGGTCACGGGAATGAAGCTCGGGACCGCTTCAGACCGGTGGCGCGCGCGCGGCGGCGTCGGGCGGCGGCGCGATGGCCACCAGCTGCGTGACGACGTGATGGATGGGAACGACGACGTGATCGACGGGAAGCGGATGGGCGATCGCGGGCGCGGGCGCGGCGAGCGCGAGCGCGTGGTGAGCGAGGCTGTGCTGGCCGTGGCCCGGCGCGGGCGCCGGCTCGGAGCGGCCGATGTCGTCGCGATCGCGGTCGGCGTGTCGAGCGGCGCCGTGCTGGTGCAGCACGCCGTCGTGCGCGTGCGCCGACGCCGCCGTGGAATCGGCGTGCACCGTCACCGCCAGCTCCGTGCTCACCGGTGCGTCGCCGTCGTGCTGGTGCGCAGGCAACCACGCGTGCGTCGCCAGGTGCGCGTCCGGCAGCACTTCGACGCCGAGCAACCACACGAGGCATGCCATCACCGCCAGGCGGCGGCGCCGGCGGGTCGCCTCGGTGTGGACGGCGGGTTTCATGCGCGACGGTGGCAGGGTGTCCGAGGTACGACCTGCGCGCGCCGACGGATCACTTGCGCCGCGTGCTCAGCCTGCGGGTTTCGGCCACGAGCGTCGCGACGTCCTGGCAGAGCAGGCGCGTTCGCTCGCCCAGCACCGCGATCCGGTCGACCTGCTCCCTGGCGCGAGCGGCGGCAGCGTCGGCACGGTCGCGGAGCTCCCGCATCTCGTGACGATGGATGCCCAGACCGATCACGGCACGGAGGACGGCGCCCGCGCGCACGAGCGCCGTGGCGGTCGCCGCGTCGACCTCGCACTCACACTCCACGTCGCGCTCGGCCGTGAACACGGTGACGCGGAACGAGCCCTCACCCTCACCCTCGCCGGCCCTCACGTCGTGTGAAGCGACCTCCACGTGGCGTTGCTGCTGTAGCGCGACCCGCGCCGTTTCGACGTATTCGTTCATGGAGGTCCGACCGTCGACCGATGGTCCCACGGATCGCGGCCAGCGCCATCGGGAACATCAGGTTGTTCGACATGTAGATGTAGGTCTCATCAGGTGAGACCCGGGCGCTGCCGCTCACCACCACGTGCTCACCTGGCGAGTGTGAACGACGCGTCGCGAGAGAGGTCGTCGGGCGCGCGTGTTAGATTGAGCCTGTGCGCGCACGAGCGAGTCGAGGGAGCGCGTTGCTCGTCGCAACGTTCCTCGCGCTCGTGTGGATCCGCGGCCACATCACGCCCGCGCTCGCCGACAGCATCGACAACGAGGTGCAGCAGCTGAACGCGGCCGCGAGCTACAAGCGGCGGCTCGCCGCGGCGCTCGCGCTCTCGAAGGTTCACG
>DATLEB010000090.1:0-36366 GCA_035525615.1 Kofleriaceae bacterium
CAGGCCGCCGAGGCGAAGAACGACGCCGTGCTCATCGGTGAATACGGCTCACTCACCGGCAGCGAGGCCACCTTCGGCCAGTCAACCCACAACGGCATCATGCTGGCGCTCGAGGAGCTGAACCAGAAGGGCGGCGTCAAGGGCAAGCAAGTCGCGGTCAAGACCTACGACGACCAGGGCAAGACCCAGGAGGCCGGCACGGCCGTCACGCGCCTCATCACCGACGACAAGGTCGTGGCCGTCATCGGCGAGGTGGCGTCGAGCCTGTCGATCGCCGGCGGCCGCGTCGCCCAGCAGTACAAGGTCCCGATGATCACGCCGTCGTCGACCAACGTCCAGGTCACGCAGATCGGCGACATGGTCTTCCGCGTCTGCTTCCTCGACGACTTCCAGGGCATGGTCATGGCCAAGTTCGCCCGCGAGGAGCTCAAGGCGCAGAAGGCCGCCATCCTCTTCGATCAGGGCCAGCCGTACTCGAAGGGCCTCGCCGACTACGCCGAGAAGGCGTTCAAGGAGATGGGCGGCCAGGTCGTCACGCGCCAGGCGTACGGCTCGAGCGATCCCGACGTGTCGGCGCAGCTCTCGACGATCAAGGAGTCGAAGCCCGACGTCGTGTTCCTCCCCGGCTACTACACGCAGGCCGCCAACATCATGCGCCAGGCGCGCAAGCTCGGCATCACGGCGCCGTTCATCGGCGGCGACGGCTGGGACTCGGAGAAGCTCGAGGAGATCGGCGGCGACGCCGTCCAGGGCAGCTACTACTCGAACCACTACTCGCCCGAGGAGGAGACTCCCGAGGTGAAGAACTTCGTCACCAAGTACAAGGCGGAGTTCGGCGCGACGCCCGACGGCCTCGCGGCGCTCGGCTACGATGCGGCCAACCTCCTGTTCGCCGCGATGGACCGCGCGCCGTCGACCGGCGGCAAGGATCTGGCGGCGGCGATCGCGTCGACCAAGGACTTCGTCGGCGTCACCGGCAAGATCTCGATCGATCCCCGGCGCGACGCGTCGAAGTCGGCCGTCGTCGTCAAGGTCGACCACGGTCGTCGCATCCCGGTGAAGCGTTACGAGCCCACGCCCTGACGAGCTGAGCCGTCTCCGTGACCAAGCTCGTCCAGGTCCTCCTCAACGGCCTGACCCTCGGTAGCCTCTACGCGCTCATCGCGCTGGGCTACACGCTGGTCTACGGAGTCCTGCGCTTCATCAACTTCGCGCACTCCGACATCGTCACGATCGGCGCGTGGATGGCGTTCGTGTTCTGCACCGCCTTCGGGTGGCTGGGCACCGACTCGCCGATGTTCGCGATGCCGCTCATCCTGGCGCTGTCGATGGCGGTGTGCGCGGCGGCCGGCTTCACCATCGAGCGGCTGGCGTACCGCCCGCTGCGTCGCGCGCCGCGCCTCAACGTGCTCATCACCGCGATCGGCGTGTCGCTCTTCCTGCAGAACGCCGGGCAGCTCAAGTTCGTGTTCGGCACGCAGCCGCACGCGATGCCCAAGCTGCTCAGCGAACGGGCGCTGTTCACGATCGCGAACGTCAAGGTGCCGCTGGTCGACGTGTGGATCGTGCTGCTCGCCGCCGCGCTCCTGCTCTGGCTGCAGTACCTGGTGTTCTCGACGCGGCTCGGGCAGGCCATGCGCGCGGTGTCGTTCGACGAACGCACCGCCGCGCTCATGGGCATCAACGTCGACATGGTGGTGTCGATCACCTTCATGATCGGCTCCGCGCTCGCCGCCGCCGGCGGCATGATGTACGGCCTGCGCTACGGCAGCCTCCTGCAGAGCGCCGACTCGGTGTGGGTGCTCCTCGGGCTGAAGGCGTTCGTGGCGGCGGTGGTCGGCGGCATCGGCAACGTGCGCGGCGCGGTCGCCGGCGCGTTCCTGATCGCGTACGTCGAGATGTTCGGCGCGGCGTACCGCTCGCCGCAGATGCGCGACGTCTACGTCTTCGGCATCCTCATCGCCGTCCTCATCCTCAAGCCGGGCGGCCTGCTCGGCAAGTCGACGGTGGAGAAGGTATGACGAGCGCCAGCCACACCGGCGTCGCCAAGTCTCTGGCCGAGCGCGCGGCCTCGCACAAGCCCAACCTCTTCGCCGCGATCGGCAAGTCGGCGTGGCCGATCGCGCTCGGCCTCGTGTTCGCGTTCGTGATGCAGCAGCTGGTCGCGCCGACGGCGAGCGCCTTCCACGGCAAGCTGATGCTCGACATCGGCATCGCCATCATGTGCGGCGTCGCGCTCAACATCGTGAACGGCTACGCCGGCCAGTTCTCGATCGGTCACGCCGGGTTCATGGCGGTCGGCGGCTATGTCGCCGCCGCGATCGTGTACTACGGGTCGATCAAGCTCTGGGGCTCGCGCGACGTCCACGGCGGGTTCCTCGGCTCGGGCGAGCTCTTGCTCGCCACCGGTTGCGTCGTCGGAGGCGTGTTCGCGGCGCTCACCGGCGCGCTGGTCGGGCTGCCATCGTTGCGGCTGCGGGGCGACTACCTCGCCATCGTGACGCTCGGCTTCGGCGAGATCGTGCGCGTCTTGCTCCAGCAGACCGAGGACGTCGTCCGCGACGTGAAGACGGTCCAGGCGGCGAGCCCGCTCGAGCTGTCCGACAACCTCGGCGGCGCGCTCGGCTTCTTCGGGCCGTATCCCTACCTCGATCCCAAGAACCCCTTCTGGATCTGGCTCTTCGTCGTGCTGGTCCTGATCGTCGCCTACCGGCTCAAGTACTCGAGCAAGGGGCGGCAGCTCCTCGCCGTGCGCGAGAACGAGGTCGCCGCCGAGGCGGTCGGCGTGCCCACCACGCGCGTGAAGGTGTCGGCGTTCATCACGTCCGCGTTCTTCGCCGGCATCGGTGGCGGGCTCTACGCCCACGAGCTCGGCAACAGCCTGCGCCCCGCCGACCTCGGCTTCCAGAAGTCGATCGACCTCGTCATCATCGTGGTGCTCGGCGGCATGGGCTCCATCTCCGGCGTGGTCGTCGCCGCCACCGTCCTCACCATCCTCCCCGAGGTCTTCCGCGAGTTCTCCGAGTACCGGATGATCTTCTACGCGCTCGCGCTCATCCTGATGATGATCCTGCGCCCGCAGGGCCTGTTCGGGATCAAGGAGCTCTGGGAGCTCTCGGTCTGGCGCAAGCTCTTCCGCCGCGGAAGGCCGTCGTGAGCGGCAGCGCCTATGCGCTCGAGGCCGAGGCGCTGAACATCGCGTTCGGCGGCCTCAAGGCCGTGTGCGATCTGACGGTGAAGGTGCCGCCGCGCGCGCTGCACGGCCTCATCGGTCCCAACGGCGCCGGCAAGACCACGGTCTTCAACCTGCTCACCGGCGTGTACAGGCCGGACAGCGGCGCGATCAAGCTCGGCGGCACCAGCGTGCTCGGGCTGCGCCCCAACGAGATCGCCCGCGCCGGCCTGGCGCGCACGTTCCAGAACATCCGCCTCTTCGGCGAGCTCGACGTGCTCGACAACGTGCGCATCGCCGCCGCGGTGCGCGCGCGCTCGGGGCTGTTCCGCAGCCTGCTGCGCTCGCCGCTCTACATCGCCGAGGAGAAGGCGATCCTCGAGCGGTCGCGCGAGCTCCTCGACGTGCTCGGCATCTCGCACCGCGAGCACGAGCAGGCCAAGAGCCTGCCGTACGGCGATCAGCGCCGCCTCGAGATCGCGCGCGCGCTCGCGACCGAGCCCAAGGTGTTGCTCCTCGACGAGCCGGTCGCGGGCATGAACACGCACGAGAAGCACGAGATGCGCGGCCTCATCCAGTCGCTGCGCGAGCAGTTCGACGTGGCCATCCTCCTCATCGAGCACGACATGGGCCTGGTCATGGACATCTGCGAGCACATCACCGTGCTCGACCACGGCGTGACCATCGCGACCGGCAAGCCCACCGACGTGCAGAGCAACCCGGCGGTGATCGAGGCGTACCTCGGCGTCCCCGAGGAAGTCGCCGACGCGCAGGCCGAAGCCACCACCGCGGGGGCGAGCTGATGGCGCTCCTCGAGGTCAACGGGCTCGAGGTCCGCTACGGCGGCATCCACGCGCTGCGCGGCGTGTCGTTCTCCGTCGACGAGGGCCATGTCGTCGCCCTCATCGGCGCCAACGGCGCCGGCAAGACCACGACCTTGCGCGCGATCTCCGGGCTGGTGCGTCCCAGCCAGGGCACGGTGAAGTTCGGCGGCAAGGACATCACCTCCATGCCGCCGCACCAGATCGTCGCGCTCGGACTGTCGCAAGCGCCCGAGGGCCGCGGCATCTTTGCCAACCTCACGGTGGACGAGAACCTGCAGCTCGGCGGTTACCTGCGCAAGGACAACGCCGCCGTGCTCAAGGATCGCGAGCACGCGCTCTCGCTGTTTCCGCGCCTGCGCGAGCGCCTCGCGCAGAACGCCGGCACGCTCTCGGGTGGCGAGCAGCAGATGCTCGCGATCGCGCGCGCGCTCATCGCCAAGCCGCGGCTCTTGCTGCTCGACGAGCCGTCGCTCGGCCTGGCGCCGCAGATCGTCCAGCTCATCTTCAAGATCGTGAAGACCATCGCCGCCGAGGGCACGACCATCCTGCTCGTCGAGCAGAACGCGCACATGGCGCTCGGGGTCGCGCACACCGGCCACGTGCTCGAGGTCGGCACGCTCGTCCACTCCGGGCCCGCGAAGGAGCTCGCGGCGGACGACGCGATCCGCAAGGCGTACCTCGGCGTGCATTGATGAGGCGCCGCGTCGTCGCGCTCGCGGTCGCGCTGGCCGGCTGCAAGGGCTCGGCCGAGCGGACCATCGACCAGTACGAGACGGTGCCGGCGCCGGTGGTCGGGCGTGGCGTGACGCTCTACCTCGGCGACGTGACGGCGGGCAAACACGCGACGGTCCGCGTGACCGCGCCGAATGGCGACGTGCTGGCGCACGGTGAGCTCGAGCGTCGCGACGAGCTGCCCTTCCGGTACGAGAACGTGGAGTACGTCGTGATCCCGCTCTGGTACGAGGACCACACGATCAGCGACCTGGGGCGGCTTCGCGTGGAGCGTCGAGCGCGCCGGGCGCGCAAGGACCAGGTGGAGATCGAGGAGGGGAAGACGGGGCCGGTGCCGATGCGGCCCGACGAGCAGCTCCGCGTTGGACCGATCGAGCTCGATCGCCTCGTCGACCTCACGCACGTCGCGGCCGACGGTCACGAGGGCCGAGACGCGTACGCGGTCGGCGAAGCCAAGCAGTTCGGGGACCAGGGCGCCGACTACTCGTTGACGCTGCTCGGCGTGAGCTTCCAGCGCGGCGGCGTCGATCGCGCCATCGTGCGCTTTCGCTCCGGCCGCCAGTAGGCGCCGGCGCGGCGCTCAGCGCAGCGTCACGCCGGCCCACACCATCGCGGCGATGAGCGCGACCGCCACGGCGATCCACGCCCAGGACGGCGGGCCGCCGCCTCGGCCACTGCTACCGGCGCGACCGCGGTTCGAGTACGCCCCCGTCTCGCGCGCTTCACGCAGCGCCTTGGCGACGCCGTGTCCGATCGGGCCCGCCATCAGTCGATCACCTCGGCGTGCCCTTCGCGCGCGCCGTGCAGCTCGTTGTACGAGGTGACGAACTCGAGCATGTTGCCCTCGAGCGCCGCGACCACCGCCGGCACGAGACCGATCGCGACCTCGGCGGGAGGTCGGAACGCGTGGTCCGCGCCCGCGTCACGGACCGCCTTGACGTCCGAGGCCCGGTCGGCGCACGCGATGATCGTCGCCTCGGGCGCGAGCTGGCGGAGCTGGCGGACGATGTGCGCGTTGCTCGTGCCGCGGAGCAGCGTGTCGGGCACCGTCGACACGATCACCGACGCCTTCTCGACGCCGGCGTGGCGCAGCACCTCGCTCGACGAGATGTCGCCGTAGACCACCTGCACTCCGCGCTTGCGCAGCTGGTCGTGGAGCGCGGTGTTGATGTCGATCACCATCGTCTCGGGGACGAGCTTGGGCTCGGTGCGCTCGATCTCGGACAGGAGCGCCGACGCGACGCGGTGGAAGCCGAGCAGCACGAGGCGCGGCGGAGTCTCGCTCTCGGCCTCGGGCTTCACGCCGCGCGAGCGGATGCCGATCTTGTCGAGGAGCCCGCGCAGGGACAGGTAGAGCCGGTCGGACAGCGCGAACAGGAACGGCGTGGCCAGCGCGGTGAGCACGAACGCGAAGATCACGGCCGACACGTGCATGCCGGATACATGGCCGAGCTTCGCCGCGAGGTAGAGGATCACGAGGCAGAACTCGGAGACCTGCGCCATCTTGGTCGACACCGCGACCGCGTTGCGCCGATCGAGCCCGGTGGCGTAGAGCAGCGGCAGGAAGATCACGTAGCGGAGGATGATCGCGACCACGGCGATCATCACGGCGATCACGATGACATCGGGACCTTCGGGCACGGGGATGCTCATGCCGAGACCGACGAAGAACAGGGTCACGAAGAAGTCGCGCAGGTAGATGACGCGCGCCACCACCTCGTAGGCGAACGGCGAGGTCGCGATGGTGGCGCCCGCGATGAGCGCGCCCATCTCCATCGACACGCTGATCTGCGTGCCGGCGAGGCCGACGCCGAAGCACCACGCGAGCGCCATCGTGACCACGAGCTCGGGTGAGCGCGCGACGGCATGGAACGCGAAGCCCAGCAGGTAGCGCGACACCAGCGTGGCGGCGATGCCGAGGCCGATCGTCCCGCCGAACGTCTTCAGGATCGGCATGATCGACGGATCGGCGAAGCTCGGCTGGAGCGCCAGAAAGATGATGGCCCACACGTCCTGGAAGATGAGGAGGCCGATGCAGAGTCGCCCGGCGACGCTGTCGAGCGTGCGCCGCTCGTGGAGGTACTTGACGACGAGCAGCGTCGAGGAGAACGCGCACGCGACGCCGAAGTAGAGGTTGGCGTACGAGCTCCCGAAGAGGCTCCAGCCGCTCGCGCCGATCGCGAGGAAGATGCCGGTGCCGAGGGCGAGCGTGATGGGCACCTGGACGGCCCCGGTGACGATGAGGGTGCGGCCGCTGGCGAGCAGCGCGCCGACGTTCACCTCGAGGCCGATGACGAAGAGGAGCAGCGTCAGGCCGAGGTTGGCGATCGTGTCGACGCTCTGGCGGTCGGCGATCGCCTCGAGGCCCGCAGGCCCGAGCACCACGCCGGCGCCGAGTAGCGCAGCGATCGCCGGGATCTTGAGGCGCACGAACACCGCCGACAGCAAGCCGGCGGCGACCAGACACAAGCCGAGATCACGGACGAGAGGACTGACGGCGCCGGCCGCACCGACGGCCAGCGAAGGATCGAATGGCATCGCGACTCCTCCGGCGCGCGATGCACGCACCGGACGTGAGGATGGAACCCAGGTGGACCGAAGCGCTCAGCGCGCCGGTGGCGCGCGCGCACGCGTCGTCGGCGCCGGCGGCGCGACGATCAGCGCGACGGGCGGCGGCACGGTCGGTGGCACCAGCGTGCGCGGCGGATCCTCGACGACGATCGGCAGCGACTCGAGCCACGCGCCGAGCGCGTCGTTGCGCGCGGCGATGCGGGCATGGTTCCCGGACAGCGAGCGCACCTTGCGCGAGGGCGCGGTGTGGTGCCCGACCTCGGCGCGGACCGACTCCTCGCTCGGTGAGGTCGTGGACGCGCTGGCCGCCGCGCCTCCTCCGACGATCCGCGCGATCACGATGATCGCTGCGAGAAGGACGGAGGTGTGTCGGCGGGCCACGGCGCATCGTAGCGCAGGATGAACGTCGCGCGAATCAGGTCGTCGCGACGTCGACCAGCGTCGGGGCCAGCGCCCGCACCGCGTCGGCCGGGGCGATCTCGACCAGGAAGCCGCGCGCCCCGCCGTTGATGAAGATGCGGGGCAGGGCGGCGATCGTGCGCTCCATGTAGACCGGCATCGCGCGGCGCAGGCCGAACGGTGACGTGCCGCCGACCTGATAACCCGAGTGGCGGTCGGCGATCTCGGGCGCGCACGGCGCGACCTGCTTGGTGCCGATGAAGCGCGCGAGGTTCTTGGCCGAGACCTCGCGGTCGCCGTGCATGAGGATGCACAGGGGCGAGCGCGATTCGTCCTCGAAGATCAAGGTCTTGATGACCTCGTGCTCGTCGACACCGAGCGCGGCGGCCGAGGCCGCGGTGCCACCACGCGGCTCCCAGTCGTAAAGGTGCGGCGTGAACGTGATCTCGTGCTGGCGCAAGACGCGTATCGCCATGGTGATCGGGTGCCGGTCTCGGGCCACGGGAGCTACAGTACGTGATCTGACGCGATGACGACGCATCACCACGATCCGTCCGAGCACGCGCACCATCACGACTTCGCCGTGATGGTCGAGCGCGGCGAGCGGCGCACGCGCGTGGTCGTCCTCGTGACCTTGATGATGATGGTCGGCGAGCTCATCGCCGGGTACGTCACGGGGTCGCTGGCGCTCACGGCCGACGGCTGGCACATGGCGACCCACGCCGGCGCGCTCGGGCTGGCGCTGTTCGCGTACTGGTTCGCGCGCACGCGGTCGTCGTCGTCGCGGTTCACGTTCGGGACCGGCAAGGTGTATGCGCTCGCCGGCTACACCAGCGGCGTGTCGCTGGCCGTGATCGCGCTGTGGATGGCGATCGAGGCGGGCGTGCGGCTGTTCGATCATCCAACGGTCCACTTTGCCGACGCGCTGCCGGTGGCGGTGCTCGGGCTCGTGGTCAACCTGGTGTGCGCGTTCCTCCTCGGCGCAGGTCACGGGCATGCCCACGGGGACGAGCATCACGGGCACGAGCATCACGGGCACGGGCACGGGCACGGGCACGGAGAAGAGCTCACGGATCACAATCTGCGCGCGGCGTACTTCCACGTGCTCGCCGACGCGCTCACCAGCGTCCTCGCGATCGGCGCGCTCGTCGCCGGTGAGTACGCCGGGATCTGGTGGCTCGATCCGGCCATGGGCTTCGTGGGCGGCGCGCTCATCTCGCACTGGGCGTTCCGCCTCTGTCGCGACGCGGCCGCGCAGCTCGTCGACGCGGTGCCGACCGAGGAGCTGGTCGGTCAGATCGAGAAGCACCTCTCCAAGCTCGACGACGTGCACGTCGCCGACCTCCACGTCTGGGAGCTCGCGCCCGGCAAGCGCGGCTGCATCGTCTCGCTCGTGAGCTCGCGCCCGCGCGAGGTCGACTTCTACCGGCGGGAGATCCTCGGAGTCGTCCCGCTGGCGCACCTCACCGTCGAGGTCCACGGGTGCGAGCTCGGCCACGGGCGCGAGCGAGATTCGATCTCCGCATGATTCCTTATGATCACGCCCTGTGGGGCGTGGTCGTACATACCGGCACAGCTGCCCACTGGCGAGACATCAAGTTGCAGTGCGTGTCAGCTTAAGTTCGTGCGGGGGTGACGTGTCGCCGTGTTACGACGGCTCTCGGTCGGGGGACCGTGGTTGCAATCTCCTGGAGGGTTCCATGACGAAGACGGAAAACACCGCCGTCAACCGGCTGATCGAGCAAGCGCATTCGCGACCGCTGGACGCCGACGATGCGCTCTTCTCCAGCCCGCCACCGCGCAAGAGCTCGCTCCCGCGACCGTTCCCGAACCGGATCACGCCGGTCGACGAGCCGGCGCCGATGCCTCGGCATCGCATCCCCTCGTCGACGCAGACCCAGCTTGCCGCCGCCCCGCCGGCGCAAAAGCAGATCGCGCGCCCCTCGGATCTGGAGGACTCCGGGTTACTCGAGGTCGACGACGACGCGGGCGCCGATGACGACGACGACATGCCGATGACGGTGGACGAGCCGGCCGCGGTCGCGCCCGCTGCGGTCGCGCCGATGCGGGCGGCCGCGGCGCCCGTGCGCATCGCCGACATCAAGCCGCTCTCCGACGAGAGCAACTGGTACGAGGAGAGCCTCGGCGTCGATCGCCTCGACGAGGCGCAGCTCGGTACGCGCTTCGTGCGCCGCTCGAGCCGCACCAAGTCGGTGCTGCTCCTCTGCGGCGCGTTCATCACGGGCCTCGTCGCCACCGCGTACATCGCGTGGCCGGGGCGGTCGCCGAGCATCGCGCCCGAGACGCCCGCGCCGGCGGCCGCCGTGGCCGCGGTGACCCCGGCGCAGCCGACCACCGTGGTGGAGCCTGCCGTCGCGGCGGCGCCCGCGGCCGAGCCCGCGGTGGTTCCGCCGGCCATCGACACCACGGCCGCCGCGCCCACGGTCGTCGAGCCCACGGTCGTCGAGCCGGTGGTGACGCCGTCCGCCGAACCTGCGGTCGTCGCGGCGGTCGAGCCCGCGGCCCCGGCGACGCTCGCCGTCGAGCTCGACTCCGAGCCGAGCGGCGCGACCGTGCTGCTCGTCGACGGGGCCACCACGATCACGCTCGGGTCGACGCCGCTCTCGCACGAGCTGGACGCGTCGCGCAGCTACGAGCTGATGTTCACGATGTCGGGCCACAAGTCGGCGCTCGTCACCGTCGACCCGGCGAAGTCGCAGCGCGTGAACGTCGACCTCACGTCGTCGAAGGCCACCTCGGCGCCGCGCGCCGCGGAGGTCGTGGCGGTCGAGCCCGCCGTCGCTGCGGAGCCGGCCGTCGCGAAGTCCAAGGCCAAGCCGAAGGCCGCCGCGAAGCCGGCCGCCAAGCCGGCGCGCGTGGCGCGCATCGACCCGCCCAGGCCGGCCGCGGGCGGCGGCGGCAAGGGCGGCGTCCTGGCGATCGGCTCGAAGCCGCCGTGCGACATCTTCGTCGACGGCAAGGCCACGCGTCTGAAGACGCCGCAGCGCGAGCTCAAGCTCTCGCCCGGTCCGCACAAGATCACCCTCGTGAACAAGGACCACAAGATCACCGAGACCTTCACGGTCGACGTGAAGGCGGGCGCCCCCACGAAGGTCGTGAAGGATCTGACCAAGCGCATGAAGTGAGTCAGCGCGCGAGCCGGCCCGAACGGTTCCAGTGATCTCGGGCCGGGGGTAAGATCGCCGGCATGGCCGAGACCGAGGCCGCGTCTTCCGCGGCGATGCAGGCCACCGACCCCTTGTCGGTGGTGGTCGCGTTCGACTTCAAGAACAAGAAGGACCCGATCATCCCCATCGCCGAGGTCAAGGCGGCGATGGAGCGCGGGGCGTTCTGCTGGATCGACATCGACGTCGCGCGCGTCGATGATGCGCGCAAGCTCCTCGCCGAGCTCGGCCTCATCGCGCCCGAGATCATCGAGGACGCGCTGACGCGCGAGCCGGCGACGCAGATCGCGCGCTACGACGACTACGTCCACCTCGTGATGTCGGGGTGCCGGCTCGCCGGCAAGAAGTTCGACCTCGAGCGCGTCGACGCGATGATGGGCACGCAGTTCCTGGTCACGCTCCACCGCGGGCAGGCCGTGTTCCTCGAGTCCGTGCGCAAGAGCTACCACGCCGACTTCGTCCGCTTCGCCCAGAGCCCGAGCTTCATGCTCTACGAGCTCTGGGACCACCTCATCGACAACTACCTCGCCATCCACAAGGCCTTCGAGGAGCGTGTCGAGGAGGTGCAGCGCACGCTCATCGGTGACGTCGACGAGTCCATCTTCGGCGTCGCGTCCGAGCTCGGCTCCGACCTCCTGCACCTGCGCAAGATCGTCTTGCCGGCGCGCGCCGTCTTGACCGAGCTCTCGTCGCGCAAGTCGCCCTTCGTCAGCGAGGCGACGCAGCCGTTCCTCGGCAACATGGTCGGCACGATCGAGCGCGTGCTGCAGGACGTGCTCGTCGATCGCGACATCCTCTCGGGAGCGCTCAACAACTACATGTCCATGGTCGCGCACCAGACCAACAAGGTCATGGGCAAGCTGACCATCATCAGCTTCATCTTCCTGCCGCTGACCTTCCTCTGCGGCGTGTACGGCATGAACTTCGAGGTTCTGCCCGAGCTCAAGTGGAAGTACAGCTACGGCGTGTTCTGGCTGGCAGTGATGGTGATCGTCATCGGCACCATCGCGGTGATGAAGCGCATCAAGCTGCTGTAGCTGCGCCAGCGTCTGCTACGTTCTGCGCATGGAGCTTCGCAACGCCGGGGGCACGCAGGGCGGCACGGGCATGTTTCTCGTCGGGCTCGGCATGTTCTGCGTCGGGCTCTACCTGCTGTTCCAGCAGATCGACGTGCACGGCGGGTACTGGCGGTGGGGCGGCGGGAACGACCAGACCTTCGGGCTCACGCTCGTGCCACTTCTTGCCGGCGTGGGAGTGCTGTTCTGGAACGGCAGCTCGAAGGTAGGCTGGCTGCTCGCCGGGATCGGGCTCCTCATCCTCGTCGCCGGCATCATCGTCAACATGCAGATCCACTGGAGGCGC
This sequence comes from Kofleriaceae bacterium, assembly GCA_035525615.1. GTDB lineage: Bacteria > Myxococcota_A > Polyangia > Haliangiales > Haliangiaceae > UBA2376. The sequence continues at coordinate 12,246 of DATLEB010000090.1, forward strand.
ACCTCGCTCTTCAACGCGCTCGTCATGCTCGTGCTCGTCGCCGGCGGCATCGGCATGATGGCGCGCGCCCTGCGCCCGGTCGCCACGGGCGACGGGGGCGGCGGCACGAACCGCGGCGACCGCGACGAGGAATGAGAGCGCGCGCCGTCACGTTCGACGCCGGCCAGACGCTGGTCGAGCTCGACACGGCGATGCTGTCGCGCCGGCTGGCCGAGCGCGGCGTACACGTCGAGGCGGCGGCGCTCGACGCGGCGCAACCGCCGGCGTGGCGGCGTTACGACGTGGTCGTGAAGGACGGCGGCCACGAGGAGCCGTGGCAGATCTTCATGCGCACGCTGCTCGAGGGTGCAGGCGTGGAGCCGGCGCGCGTGGCGGAGCTGGCGGCGTGGTTGTGGACCGAGCAGCCGACGAAGAACCTGTGGCGCCGGCCGATCCCCGGGATGTTCGAGCTGGCGGCAGAGCTGACGGCGCGCGGCGTGCCGGTCGGGATCCTTTCGAACTCCGAGGGCAAGCTGGCCGAGCTCATCGACGAGATCGGGTGGCGTGCGCCGTTCCGGGTGATCGTCGACTCGGGCAAGCTGGGCGTGGCCAAGCCCGACCGCGCGATCTTCGAGCACGCGGCGCGCGCGCTCGGCGTGGCGCCCGCCGAGGTGGTCCACATCGGTGACTCGCGCACCGCCGACATCGACGGTGGCCGGGCGGCAAAAATGCGTACGATCTGGTTCGGGGCGGCGGCGCGGGAGCGGCCCGACGACGGCGACGACGTCGCAGTCGCCGCGGATGCCAGCGCGGTGCGCGCCGCGCTGGTACGCTGGGGGCTCGGATGAGCGCCAGGCTCGCTGCGTGGGTGGTCGCGGTGGCCGTGTCGATGGAAATCGGCGGCGCCGGCGACGCCGTGGCGCAGCCGACGGACGACGACGCGCGCATCGAGAAGGCCACGCGCGAGGTGCTCGACCGCCGCTATCAGCGGGAGCTGCCGATCGGCAAGCTCGAGGTCGGCCCCGGCGAGCGGCCGAAGGACGGGCGACCCAAGATGGCGCCGGGGCGCACGCGGCGGGCGCCCGATCGCGCGCGTGATCCGGAGGAGATGACGGTCGGTTCAGGCATCTCCGCCGTGATGCGCGTGATCGTCTACGGCGTCCTCATCGTCGCGTTCGTCATGATCTTGATGTGGGTGGCGCGCGACCTGCGCCGCGGCTCGGACCAGGAGCAGCTCGAGGGCGAGGAGCTGCCGCAGGCCACGATCGATCAGGACGTGATCGAGCGCCCCATCGGCGACGCCGACGAGCTGGCGCGGGCCGGCCGCTACGCCGAGGCGATCCACACGCTGCTCCTGCGCACGCTCGTCGAGCTGGTGCGCGCGACGCGCACGCGCGTGCCGGCCTCGTTGACCAGCCGCGAGATCCTCGCGCGCGTGCCGCTCGTGCCCGAGGCGCGCGCCGCGCTCTACCAGCTGGTCTCGACGGTCGAGGTCACCTACTTCGGTGACGAGGTCCCGGGCGCCGCCGACTACGACCGTTGCCGCCACGACTTCCAGGCGTTCGCGCAGGCGTATCGCAACGCCGGCGCGGCGCCCGCCGGGGCGAGGAAACAATCATGACCGCGGGCGAAACCGGCGCCGCGCCGCAGGCTGCGTTCTCGCGCACCGCGGGCACGCTCGTGGCCATCGCGATCGGCGTCTCGCTGGTCGGCGCGATCTTGCTCACCGTGTTCCTCGACGACATCACGGGGCGCCCGTCCTCGTCGTCGGACGGCTACTCGGTGTCGGCGATCGGCCACCACGGCATCGTCGAGATCCTCGAGGAGCTGGACGTGCCGGTGGTCGTGAGCCGCCACGGGTCCGGCGCCAAGGCCAAGGGCGGCGTGCTCGTGATCGCCGAGCCGGTGGTGCCGCCCGACGACGACGAGGCCGCGAAGAAGTTCCACGACCTGGTGGCCTCTGCCGACACCGTGCTCGTGGTCCTCCCCAAGTGGTACGGCGCGCCGAAGCGCGACAACCGGCGCTGGCTCGAGGACGTCGCCGCGCTGGACGCCGAGGAGGTGTCCGCGGTCCTGCGCGCGCTCGGCTCGGACGACGAGGTCATCCGCATCAGCCCGCCCGAGCAGCCCGAGAACGAGACCGACGCACTCGGCGTCGGCGCGCTCGACTTCCGGGTCTCGCCCGACTTCGTGACCGCGCAGGTGGTGGAGACCGACGACGAGGTCTCGCAGACGGTCGGCGGCAAGGCGGTGGTCTACCAGGTCTGGGGGAGCGACCTCGAGACCGACATCTACATCCTCAGCGACCCCGATCTCGTCAACAACGCCGGCCTCACGCGCGGCAACAACGCGCGCTTCGCGGTGCGCTTGCTGAATTCGCTGCGCGGCGATGGGCCGGTCGTCTTCGACGAGACGCTTCACGGCTTCGCCGAGGAGCCGAGCCTGTGGAAGGCGATCTTCCGCTTCCCGCTCGTGCTCATCACGCTGCACGTGACGCTGCTCATGGTCGTCGTCGTGTGGGCCGGGCTCGGCCGCTTCGGGCCCGCGCGTGGCGCGCCGCCGGCGCTCGCCGCCGGCAAGGAGTATCTGGTGCGAAACACGGCCGCGCTCCTGCGCGTCGCCGGCCACCACAGCCACGCCCTCGAGCGCTACTTCGCCTCGGCCATCGAGGCCGTCCGCATCGAGCTCCACGCGCCGCGCGACCTCGCCGCATCCGCGCTGCCGGGCTGGCTCGAGCGCGTGCGCGCCGCGCGCGGCGGCACCATCCCGTTCCCCGAGCTGCGCGATCAGGTCGCCGAGGCGGTGCGTACGCGCAACGCCCGTGCGGTGCTGGCGGCGGCCGACCGCGTCCATCGCTGGCGCCAGGAAATGACCCATGGACCTCAACACCATTCGTGAAACGGCGGTCGCCCTGCGCGGCCAGATCCACCGCGTCGTCGTCGGACAGGACGACGCGATCGATCTGCTGCTGACCTCGCTCCTGTGCGAGGGCCACATCCTCTTCGAGGGCGTGCCCGGCACCGCCAAGACGCTGCTCGCGCGTTCGTTCTCCGCCAGCCTCAAGCTGCAGTTCGGCCGCGTCCAGTTCACGCCCGACCTCATGCCGGGCGACGTCATCGGCACCAACCTCTTCAACTTCCAGACCGGCCGCTTCACGCTGACCAAGGGCCCGATCTTCACCGACCTGCTCCTCGCCGACGAGATCAACCGCACGCCGCCGAAGACGCAGGCCGCGCTCCTGCAGGCGATGCAGGAGCGGCTGGTCACCATCGACGGCGTGACCCACGATCTCGGGCACGGCTTCATGGTCATCGCGACCCAGAACCCGATCGAGCAGGAGGGCACGTACCCGCTCCCCGAGGCGCAGCTCGATCGCTTCCTGTTCAAGGTCGTCATCGGCTATCCGTCGCGCGATCAGGAGCGCGCGATCGTCGCGCGGCACGGCCACGCCACGGCGATGCCCAAGATCGAGGAGTTCGGGATCGAGGCAGTCGCCGACCTCGAGCGCCTGACCGCGATGCGCCGCCTCGTGCAGCAGGTGAAGCTCTCCGACGCCATCCTCGACTACATCGTCGATCTCATCCGCGCGACCCGCGAACGCTCGAGCCTGTCGTTCGGTGCCTCGCCGCGCGCCGCGACCATGCTGGCGTCGGCGTCGCGCGCGTACGCCGCGCTCGGCGGCCGCGACTTCGTCCTCCCCGACGACGTCAAGACGCTCGCCGTGCCGGCCCTGCGCCACCGCGTGGTGCTGTCCCCGGGCGCCGAGATCGAAGGTCTCACCGCCGAGGGCGTCGTCCGCCAGATCCTGGAGCAGGTCGCCGCCCCGCGCTGAGCGCGCGCGGACCCACACCATGCGTCCCACCCTTCGCTTCGTGCTCCTCCTGGTCGCCACGCTACCGCTCGCGGTGGTGCCGGCGATCATGGGCGCGGGTGCGTTCCCGGCGTGGGTCGCGGTCATCGGCGCGGTCACGCTGCTGCTGCTGCTCGACGCCGCGCTGGGCGCCCCGCGTCGCCGCGTGAGCGTCAGCACCGAGGCGCCGCCGCAGATCTTCATCGGCGACACCGGCGAGCTGGTGATGACCGTGAAGGTGAAGAGCACGCGCACGCCCGAGGTCGAGCTGGTCCCCGAGATCGAGGGCGAGGTCACGCGCCCGGCGCCGGCGGTGTTTCGCCTCCGTCCGGATGGCGGACAGTCGACCGCCGTCGTGCGTTTCCCGTTCGTGCCCACGCGCCGCGGCACACCGCGCGTCACCGCCGTGCACCTGCGCTGGGCCGGCCCGCTCGGCCTCGTCGAGCGCCGCTGGCGTCGACCGCTCGACGTGCCGGTCGCGGTCGTCCCCAACCTCGGCGCGGTGCGCGCGATGGCGCTCCGCATGCTCTCCAACAAGGAGATGATGTCGGGGCTCAAGGTCGAGCGCTACGTCGGCGACGGCAGCGAGTTCGAGATGCTGCGCGAGTACGTGCCGGGCCTCGACCACCGCGCCATGGACTGGAAGGCGTCGGCGCGCCACCTGAAGCTGCTGTGCCAGCAGTTCCGCGCCGAGCGCAATCACCAGGTCATCATCGCGATCGACAACGGCCAGCTGATGAGCGAGCCGCTGGCCGGCATCCCGCGCCTCGACCACGCGGTCAACGCGGGTCTCTTGCTGTCGTGGATGTGCCTCAAGACCGGCGACCGCGTCGGGCTCCTCGGGTTCGACGAGAAGGTGCGCACGTGGTCGGAGCCAGCGGGCGGGATGCACGCGTTCCCGCGGCTCACGCGGCTCACGGCCGACCTGGCGTACCGTCGCACCGAGAGCAACTACACGCTGGCGCTCGCCGAGCTGGCGCAGCGCGTGAAGCGGCGCTCGCTGGTGGTGCTCTTCACCGACTTCCTCGACAGCATCACCGCCGAGCTCATGATCGAGAACGTGCGCCGCCTCGCGCGGCATCACCTGGTGCTGTTCGTCGCCGTCGGTGATCCCGCGGTCGACGGGTGGGTGCGCCGCGGCCCGCGCTCACTGTCGGACCTGCACGAGGCGGTCGTGGCCGGCGGCTTCGCGCGCGAGCGCCGCCTCGTCCTCGAGCGCCTGCGTCGCGCCGGCGCGATGGTCATCGACACCACGCCCGAGCACTTCTCGATGGCGCTCCTGAATCGCTACCTCGACATCAAGCGCCGGGAGCTGCTGCGATGACGCAGGTCGCCGCCTACGGCCAGGACGCGAACCTGCGCTCGGTGCACTTTCGCCGCGAGCGCGAGGAGACGTGGCGCCAGCTCGAGGACCTGCTCAAGCGCGTCCACGACAAGGGTCTGTCGGGGCTCGCTGCGGAGGAGCTGGCGACGCTACCGCACCTCTACCGCGCGACGCTCTCGTCGTTGTCGGTGGCGCGCGCCATCTCGCTGGACCGCGCGCTCGTCGAGTACCTCGAGAGCCTGGTCGCGCGCGCGTACGTCGTCGTGTACGGCTCGCGCGAGCGCGCACGCACGCGCGTCTGGGAGTTCCTGCGCTGGCGCTTCCCGGCCGCGGTGCGCGCCGGTCGCTGGCACGTCGTGCTCTCGCTGCTCTTCACGATCGCCGGCGCCGTCGCGGCGTTCGAGATGGTGAGCGCCGACAGCGACGCCTACTACATGTTCGTCGACTCGTCGCTCGCCGGCGGCCGCGACCCGTCGGCGCCGACCAGCGAGCTGCGCGATCAGCTCTACGACGAGCAGGATTTCAACCACGGCCTCAGCTACTTCGCGTCGTCGCTGTTCAACAACAACTCGCGCGTCGGCATCCTCGCCTTCGCGCTCGGCTTCCTCGCCGGGTTGCCGACGCTCATCCTGCTCCTGCAGAACGGGCTCATGCTGGGCGCGTTCGCGGCGCTCTACCATTCACGCGGGCTGTCGTGGGATCTGTGGGGCTGGCTCCTGCCACACGGTGTGACCGAGCTCCTGGCGGTCATCCTGTGCGGCGGCGCCGGCTTCCTGCTCGCGCACGCGGTGGTGTTCCCCGGGTCGGAGCCGCGCGTCGATGCGCTGCGGCGGCGCGGGCGGCAGGCCGCCGAGATCGTCCTCGGCTCGGTCATCATGCTGTTCATCGCGGGACTGATCGAGGGCATCTTCCGGCAGACCGTCACGAGCATCGAGGTTCGCTACGCGGTGGCGTGCTCGACCGCGCTGTTCTGGATCTGGTACTTCGGCTTCTGCGGGCGCGCGCGCCAGCGGATCGAGGGAGCGGCGGCGTGGCGGTAGCGCGCTACATCGATCGCAAGGGCGACGGTGCGCGGCGACGCGAGATCGTGACGCCCGAGGGCATCCCGATCCAGTTCACGCTGGCCAGCATCGGCGAGCGCACGACCGCGCTCGCGATCGACATCGCGATCATCCTCGGCACGGTGTTCGGCGTCGTCCTGGTCGCCAGCATCGCGTCACCCGGCGAGGACGGCTGGATCTCGGCGCTGGCGCTCCTGCTGGTGACGCTGTCACGGCACTTCTACTTCGCGTTCTTCGAGATCCGCGGGCACGGCGCGACGCCCGGCAAGCGCGCCGCCGGCATCCGCGTCATCGACGCGCGCGGCGGGTCGCTCGAGGCCAGCGCCGTGCTGGCCCGCAACCTGGTGCGCGAGCTCGAGCTCTGGATGCCGCTCACGTTCCTGCTGGCGTCGTCGCTGGTGTGGCCCGATGCGCCGGTGTGGATGTGGGTCGCGGCGTGCGGCTGGCTGCTCGTGCTGGCACTCATGCCGATCTTCAACAAGGACAACCTGCGCGTCGGCGATCTCATCGGCGGCACGCTCGTGGTCGTGCAGCCCAAGGTGCAGCTGCGCGCCGACCTCGCCGACGTGCGCGCGGTGAAGGCGCAGCAGATGCAGACCGCCTTCGCCGCCGCGAAGCCGCTGCCTGCGGCCGGCGCGACCTACACGTTCACCGAGGCGCACCTCGAGGTGTACGGCATCTACGAGCTGCAGGTGCTCGAAGGGCTCCTGCGCGGCGAGGCGGCGGCCGACGCGTCGGCGGTGTCGACGGTGGCCGAGAAGATCCGCGCCAAGATCCAGTACGGCGAGAAGGTGCCGCTCGGCCAGGACGAGAAGTTCCTCTCCGACTTCTACACGGCGTTGCGCGCGCACCTCGAGAAGCGCTTGCTGTTCGGCAAGCGCCGCGAGGACAAGTTCGACAAGCGGAAGTAGCGCGGCGGGCGCGCTACTCGAAGATCTTGGCGAGGTCGTCGGTGGAGACGCCGTCCTTGATCTGACGCAGGCGACTGTAGGTCACGCCCTGCATCACGGCGCCGATGGTGCCGAACAGGAAGTTGATACCGAGCATGACCAGGAGCAGCAGCTGGCTCTTGCCGGGGTCTCCGTGCGGAGCGATGACCTCGTCGGCGACGACCATGGCGAGCACGCGCGCCGTCCAGAAGAGGATCAGGATGCCCAGGATGCGCATGCGGCTGCCCTCGGTGAGCTCGAAGCTGCGCGTCAGCGTTCCCATGACGCCGGGGCGTTCGCACACGGCGCACGGCACGGCGACGTACATGCCGGTCGCGAGCACGATGCCGGGGATGATGAACGGGTACGTGCCGAAGACGACGCACCAGTAGAGGAGGAAGATGGTGAAGAAGACGGAGAAGATCCGCTTGAGGCCCTGCCAGACACACGCGGCGACGCCTGCGTGCGTGCCGTTCAGCTCCTGCACCACGCCGTAGACGATCGGCGCCGCGAGGAGCTGGTCGAAGGCGTACACGACGGTCAGGACGATGACGGTCCACAGGAAGTCGAACGACACCGTGTCCGTCCCGCTCTTCACCTCCATCGACTTGTCGACGAAGTAGTAGATGACCGGGGAGAAGAAGATGATGCCGAGGACGAGGATCGAGACGATGTTCCGCGCCCACACCGAGAGGCTCTGGCGGATGCAGCCGAAGACGGTGTAGCGGAGGTCCATCGGTCGAAGATGCCCGAGGGACGCGATCGGATCAACGGTGGCGCGAGGATGCGAGCCGAGGCTTTTGCCACCGCTCCATGCGCGCCTCGTACCCGCCGAGGTCGACGTGGCGGGCAAACGCGAGCTCGAGGCCGCCGCGACGCAGGGCCGCGGCGGTGCGCTCGGCGGCGGGAGTGATCCACGCGAGGCGGCCGCCGGGGACGAGCAGGGCGGGAACGCGCTCCGCGAACTGCTCGAGCAGCGAGCCGGCGTCCCCGCGCACGCGGCGGCCCAGGGGCGGGTTGGTGATGATGAGCCCGAGCGCGGCGGGCGGCCGGTGGTCGAGCGCGTCGCCTCGTGTGAGCGTCGCGGTGAGGCCGGCGGAGGCGAGGTTCTCGCGCGTGGCCGCGAGCGCGCGCTCGTCGAGGTCCGTGCCGTGGAGGTGCGCGGCGCCGAGGCGGCCGCGCTCGCACAGCTCGGCGCCCGAGCCGCAGAACGGATCCCAGACGTGCTCGTCGGGCACGACCCCGCCGATGCGCGCGAGCGCGGCGGCGATCGTGGGATGCGAGGCGGCCGGCACGTCGGCGACGCGCCACGCGAAGCGCTCGTCGGTGTAGCGATGCGGCCGCAGCTCGACGTGCTGCTCGTCGGCGGTGACGACCACCTCCCACGTCGAGTCGCGCGGCTGGTTGCGCAGCGCCGGCGCGAGCTCGCGCGTGCGCGCCGCGGCGGCCCAGACCTGCGCGCGCCGGTGTCCGCCCTTCTCGAACTCGAGGCGCCAGCGCACCGGCCCGCGCGTCCAGGTCGTGAGCAGCGGCTCCGCGTCCGCCATCGCGTGCGCGACCGCCTCGACGAGCACGTCGTGAGTCGTAGGACCGAGCTCGACGAGCACGCCGGCCGTCAGCAGCGTCCGCGCGCTCAGGAGCGGCCGCAACGGGCCGGTGAGCGTGGTGCGCACCATCCCCGGCCCGAGCCGCTCCACCGGCAATCCGAGATCGTGCAGCTCGCCCGCGAGCAACGTCTCGAGCCCGGAGCGACAGCGCGCGACCATGACGACGGGCTCCAGCGGCGCGACGTCGAGCGCGACGTCGGACTCGGCGTCGTCGGCGTCGCGCTCCGCGATGAGCAACGCCTTGCCGCGCCGTCGCGCCAGCTCCGCGTCGCCGCCCGCGTCGGTCGGTATCGCCGCGAGTCGCGCCGCGGCTTCGTCGCCGCCGACCTTGCCGAGCGCTTCGGCGGCCGCGCGCCGGTGATCGGGCGGCAGATCCGCGCGATCCCAGTAGGCGACGAGTGCAGTACGGGCGGCGTCGCCGCCGACCTTGCCGAGCGCCTGCACGGCGGCGCGCCGAACGCGGGGGCGCGCATCGTCGAGCGCGGCGAGGAGAGCCGCACGCGCACCGGCGGCTGCGGTTGCGGTTGCGGTTGCGGTTGCGGCTGCGGTTGCGGTTGCGGTTGCGGCTGCGGTTTCGGTTTCGGTTTCGGTTTCGGTTTCGGTTTCGGTTTCGGTCCGCGCGCGGGCGGCGACGTCGCCGAGCGCCGGCACGAGGCGCACACCGGCGCCTTCGTCCGCGCCGGCGAGCGCGCGCACGATCGCTGTGGCGACCAGCGCGGCATCGGCGCGGGAGAGCGCGCGTCGTACGGCCGCGCCGGCGTCAGCATCCGCGGCGAGCAGCGCGACCAGCGGCGCGACGTCGCGCCGGCCGGGCGTGTAGCCGGCCTGCGTCAGCTTGGCGCGCAGCGCGGCGTCGGGAGAGTCGCTCACAGATTCGCAGTCAGGAAGCGGACCACGTCGGCAAGGAACGTCGCGTCGACGGTCGCCTCGGGATCCGAGTACTCGGACATGTCGCCGGTCTTCGTCGCCGCGAACAGGTGATTGAGCTCCGGATACACCTTCTTCTGCACGACCTTGTTCTGCTTCTTCAGCGCGGTCTCGAGCGCGTCGGCGTCGGCAACGGCCACCTGCTGGTCGAGCGCGCCCTGCGCGATGAACGCCGCCACGCCTTTCACCTTGGCGGCGGTCGCCGCCGGGTCGTGCTTCAGGTGCGACACGATCCACGCCTGGTTCTGCGTCCACTCCTTGGCCTCCGCCGGACTGACATCCGCCGGCAGTGGCTTGCCCGCTCGCATCGCCTCGTAGATCGCCCGGCGCTTCTTCATCTCGGCCGTGATCTCCGCCTCCGGCGTGCCGGCGCGGACCAGCGCGCGCTGCGCCTGCTCGTCGATGATCACGTCGAACCCGCGCCCGGTGCCCGCCATGAGCACGAGCGCGCGCGGCTTCGGAGAGAGCGACAGCGTCACGAGCGGCGCGATGATGCCGCCCTCGGAGTGGCCGACGATGCCGGTCTTCACCGGGTTCACCGCCGGCTCGCGCCGCAGCGCCGCCATCGTCGCCGCCGCGTCGGCCGCATACGTCTCCAGCGTCACGTTGTCGAGGCTGCCCGTCGACGCGCCGGCGCCACGGTCGTCACACCGTAGCGATGCGATGCCCGCCTTGCCGAGCTCGATCGCCACCGTCTTGAAGATCGACATCTTCAATCCCGCGGGTCCGTAGCTGTCCTCGTCGCGATCCTGCGTTCCCGACCCCGTGATGAAGATGACGCCGGCGAGCGCGCGCGTCGGGCCCTTCTTCGCGCGCGCGGTCACGTCCTTGTGCGACTCGGGCAGGAGCAGCGAGCAGCCGAGCTTGGCCGGCTCCACGCCCGGACCCGCGGGCACGTCGACGGTACGCTCGAGCTCGACCAGCCCCGCGGGCAGCTCCGGCTTGGCGCGCGGCGCGCGGCGCAGCGCTGCCACCCGCGTCTCCTCGCCGGTGCGCGTCACGGTCACACCCTGGATCGGGACGTCGACGCCGAGAAAACGCATGCCGTCGCAGTACACGTCGAGCGAGAGCATTCCGCCCGCGGCGAACGTGATGGCACGGACATCGCCCGCCTCGCGGGTCGCGCCGCGCGCCATCTGGATGCCGGGAAACGCGGTCACCTGCGGCGCATCGACCGAGCACAGCCCGGCGAGAAACGCGAAGCTCGTGCTGTCGAGATACATGTCGACCGGACCGCTGGCGCGCTGCTCTCGTGCCGCGGCGTCACCGGACTTGATCGTGACGACCATGGCGTCGGGGCCGCCGGTGATCGAGGTCGCGATCGCCACGCCGCCCACGCTCATCGTCTGCGAGCCGCGCAACGGCCGGCCACGCCCGTCGAGGAAGAGCTCGCCGCGTCCGCGGATCTCCGTGCCGAGGAAGGTGGCGTCGACGTGGTTCTCGAGCACGAATTCGTCGCCGACGCGCCGCACCTCGAAGCCCTCGGTGCCCGCCGGCGCGCCGTTGACGGCGATGGCGAGCGTGCCTCCGTCGATGCGCTGCTCCGTCACCTCGACGATCGCCGTGGGCTGGACGATGTCCTCCTTGTCGGGTGGTGTCGGAGTGGTCTTCGCGACGGTGGCCGGGCAACACCCGGCGAGTGCGAGGGCGAGGAGGGTTCGGGCGCGCAGCACGGGCGCATGGTGTCATAGAATCGCGCGATGCGAACGCGCTCGTATCTGGCGGTCCTGCTCGTCGTCGCAGCATGTGGCGGCGACGACGGTGGTGGTGGCGACGACGACGGTGGCGGCGACGTGCCGGCGCTGTCGTACTGCGATCCGGTGCGCGACTGGCCGGCGAGCGCCATCGCGCTCGAGGCGCAGATCGTGACGATCGTGAACCAGCATCGCGCCGCGGGCGCGACGTGCGGCGGCGTGGCCAAGCCGTCGGTGCCGCCGCTCACCACGAGCTCCGCGCTGCGCTGCGCCGCGCGCGTGCACACCAAGGACATGTCGGACCGCGACTTCTTCGATCACACCAACCCGAGCGGCGAGGATCCGTTCGAGCGCATGGTGCGCGCCGGCTACGAGTGGAGCAGCGCCGGCGAGAACATCGCCGGTGGCGGCGCGACCGCCGAGTCGACGATGGAGCAGTGGATGGGCTCGACCGGCCACTGCAACAACATCATGAGCGACCGCTTCGTCGACATCGGCGTCGGGCACGTCGAGAGCGACCGCCTGTGGACGCAGGTCTTCGGGACGCCGCAGTGATACAAGAGCGCCCATGAGCGCCATCCGCGAGGAACAACCATGAAGCTCGCGAGAGTTGCGGACCTGGATTGCGTGCTCGCGGGCGGTGACGACGGCGAGGGCGGCGGTGACGGGCCGATGGTCGTGCTGCTGCACGGGTTCGGCGCGCCCGGCGACGATCTCGTGGCGCTGGCCGAGTGGATCGACGCGCCCGAGGGCACGCGCTGGGTGTTCCCGGCCGGGCCGCTGACGATGCCGCCGGTCTACGGCGACGCGCGCGCGTGGTGGATGATCGACCTCGAGAAGCTCGAGCGCGAGCTCGCCGGCGGCGGCCGCGCCGCCGATCGCGCGGCCGAGGTGCCCGCGGGGCTCGCCGACGCGCGCGCCGCGATGCTCGCCGTGCTCGACGCGCTCGCGCGCGATCATCGCCGCCGCGACGACGCATTCGTGCTCGGCGGCTTCTCGCAGGGCGCGATGCTCTCGGTCGATCTCGCGCTGCACGGCGCGCGCCCGCGCGGGCTGGTCCTCCTGTCGGGCACGCTCCTCGCCGAGACGGTGTGGCGCCCGCGCGCCGCCGCGGTCGCGGGCCTGCGCGTGTTCCAGAGCCACGGCACCAAGGACGGGCTCCTGTCGTTCGCGGGCGCCGAGAAGTTGCGCGACTTCCTCGCCGAGGCCGGCGCCGAGGTCGGCTTCGCGCCGTTCCCCGGCGGCCACGAGATCCCGCCGCCCGTGCTCGAGCTCGTCGAGGATTTCCTCCCGCACGCGCTCGCGCCGCGCTGACGGCGTCGTCGGCCGCGGCGGCGCCGGTACCTGCAGGTCCCGGGGACCGCGGCGTTCCGCAGGGTTGGCCGTGGCATCGCGGCTGCAACCTCAGGCCGGACCATGCGAATCCGGTATGCCTCGGTTCCACTCGTCCTCCTGCCGTTCGTGCTCGTCGCCTGCGGCGGCGTCGAAGGCGCCGCCCCCGATGCCGACGTCGTCGACGCCGGTGACGTCACCGACGCCGGCGACGTCGCCGATGCCGCGCCCGACGCGCCGCCCGCCCCCGCGATCGGCGACGTCCTCGACTGCGGCACGCCCGCATCCGCCGGTGGCCTCGCGGCCGGCACCGATCTGCAGCGCGTCGACCTGAACGTCACGGCGTTCCCGATGGCGCGCTGCAACGACGGCACCGCGGCGATGTTCTTCTTCCGCCCCGCGACGTCCGTGGCGGGCCGTTCGCGCTGGGTGATCCAGCTGCAGGGCGGCGGCAGCTGCAAGACCGGCGTGGGCTGCGCCAAGCGCTGGTGCAGCGTGGACACCAACTTCGGCATGACGCAGATGACGGCGTCGCTCGCGCCGATGCGCGGCACCGTCGCCGACGGCATCCTGCGCCAGGGCGGCGCGCTCGGCGAGCCCAACCCGGTCGGCGACTGGAACCATGTCTTCGTGCGCTACTGCTCCAGCGACGAGTGGTCGGGCACCGCCGGCGCCGTCGACGTCGACACCGTGCACCCGGTGAGCGGCGCGCCCGTGCGGTTCCGGATCCAGTTCAACGGCGCGAACATCATCGACGCCGTGATCGCGACCTTGCGCCGCGACGGCGCCAGCCCGCCCGCGTACACCCTCGGCGGCGGCAGCGTCGAGCTGCCCGATCTCGACGAGGCCACCTTGCTGCTCTTCGCCGGTGCGTCGGCGGGCTCGGGCGGCGTCACTCACAACGCCGACCGCCTGCGCGAACAGCTGCGCGCGACCAACAGCGGCCTCGCGTTCTGGGCGCTCCACGATTCGGGGACGAACGCGCCGTTCGAGAGCCTCGACTTCTCGACGACGACCATGTGTCGTGACTTCGCGCTCTGCGACTACCAGGCGTTCGTGACCAGCACGCGGGCCACGCTGTGGGGGCAGCGTGGCGACGCGTCGTGCGCGACCTGGCATGCCGCGAACGATCCCGCCGGCGCCTTCCGCTGCGACGACAACGATCACGTCGCGCTCCACCACGTGACCACGCCGATGATGGTGCGCATGGGCCTCACCGACGAGCTCATCTCGGGAAATGCCGTCGAGGCGATGTACACCGTGCCCGGGCGCGGCCTCCTGACCGTGCCGCTGTGGGCCGAGCTGGTGCGGGCGCGGATGCTGGCGCTGCCGCAGGCCAACGGCACCGCGGAGGAGCCGGCGGCACAGCCGGCGCCGCGGTTCGCGCCGCCGTGCATGAAACACGAGACCCTGTCGAGCGACGAGGCCGTGTTCGGCGTGCACGTCACCGCCGGCGGCGCGCCGCGGACGATGTTCGGCCTCCTCGCGGCCGCGCTCCTCGGCAACACGCCGACCACGGCGATCTGGAGCCCGGGCGATCCCGTCGACTGCGACTGAGCGCGCGGGACCGTGGGACTCCGTTGGCGGATCAGTCGGTCGTCGCGGCGCGCCGGAACGTCGCGACCACCGGGAAGTGGTCGCTCCGCCCGGCGTTGATCACGCGCGCGTCGAGCGCGACCAGGCGCGGATCGGCGACCACGTGATCGAGCCGGCTCTTCACGGGGCCGAGGCTGGTCTGCCACTGCCACGTGTCGGCGTCGGGCTGGAACGACGGCAGCACCGTCACCAGCCCGCGCCCGGCGAGGAACCGCAGCGCGAGCCCGCGCTCGTCCTCGTTGAAGTCGCCGATGACGAGCGCCGGCAACGTCGGGTCCTTGTCGAGCAGCGGCGCGAACGCCTCGATCTCGCGGCGGCGCACGCGCTTCGACGGAAAGTAGCCCGACACCACCGAGCCCTTCTCGTCGAGCGGCGGATGCAGGTGCACCGCAAGCACCTGCACGTCGCCGAACGGCGCCGACACGATCACGCGCCACGCCGGAAACCAGCCACCCTCCGCCGGCCCCACGTACTCGCGCTCCGCCAGCGGATGCTTCGACAGGAAGGCGAGCCCGCCCGCCAGACAGCAGTGCCGGAACTGCATGTGCGGATACGCGTCGCGCAGCTCCGCGCGGATCGCGCGCTCCCATCCTGCGGTGGTCTCCTGCAACACCACGAGGTCCGCACCACCCGTGCGAATCGCCTCGATTCCCGACGCATCCCCCTCGAGCCCGAAGTTCACGTTGTACGACATCACCGTGAGCGTCTTCCCGTGCGCGTCCGCCGCCGGCGGCCTCGATTCGCCCCCGCGCGCACACCCCGCGCTCGCCGCCGCCACCGCCGCCGCCATCAGCACCATCGCCGGGGCCAGGGCCGACACGCCCACGCTTGCCATTCTCGCTTCACGCTCGCGCATCGAGCGTGAGACTCCCACGCGACCCGCGCGGTTGCCCGTCAGGCCTGCGTCAGGACCCCGTCGACATCGCGATCGAGCTCGACCCAGGGCCAGCCGATCGATCGCGGGTCGTGCTCGACCTACCTCCGCGCCGGTTGACCTGCGTGCGACACGCGGGAGGCCGGCGATGCCTTGCGTGCCGCGGCTGCGTCAGCTCGGCGGACTCGCTACACGACCATCGCCGCCCCGGCGACCGGGGCCCTCGCGACGGGCGAGGCCGACACGAACGTCGATACAGGCGGCATGTTCGGACCATCACGCGGCGTTCGCGGCAATGGCGGATGGCGAGAGCTCGGACAACGTCGGCGCGTATCGCGCTCTTCTATTTGATCAGGTGGCTACGTAACCGTACCGGCAAGTAGCGACGCGATGAAGCCGCGCATCACGGCGCGATGAAGCCGTTGGTCTTGTGCGTGCCGTCGCAGAAGGGCTTGTTGGCGGAGCCGCCGCAGCGGCAGAGGGCGAGCTTCGTGGCGCGGCGGACGAGGCGGCCGGTGCCGGAGACGACCTCGACGTTGCCGGTGATGCGCAGCGGGCCGTTCGGCTCGGGGGTGACCTCGAGGACGCCGCCGCGCGCGTCGAGCATCGCGGTCTGCTCGGTGGTCTTCGGCTCGCCGCTCGCGATGAAGCCGGCGGTGTTGTGCGAGCCGTCGCAGTACGGCTTCTGCGCGGAGGCGCCGCAGCGGCACAGGGTCGCGCGGGTGCACGCGGCGTCCGCGACGCGCAGGTCGCCGTGGACCGCGACCGGGCCGTTCTCGCGGACCCGCAGCAGGTTGACCTCGGGCGGTCGCTCGTCGGGTCCGCCGTCGTGGCGCTCGTAGCGGATGGCGCCCGACGGGCACGCGCGCGCGATCGCCGCCAGGTCCTCCGCGAGCGCCGCGTCGGGATCGATCCACGGGCCCTCGACGTTGGCCTTGAACACGCCGGGCAGCCCGACGACGCAGTTGCGCGAGTGGATGCAGCGCGCGCCGTCGAAGTGGATGGTGAGGAGCTTGCCGCGATACGTCTCGCTCATGGGGTCACCCGGGTGACCGTGTAGCCGCGCTCGCCGAGCAGTCCGAGCACGTTGCTCGGACCCACGAGGTGACCCGCGCCCACGGCGATGAACGCGCCGCCGTCGGCGTGCAGCTTCTCGATCTGCGGGATCCACGCGCGGTTGCGCTTGCCGAGGATCGCGTCGAGGTACGCCGGGAAGGTCTCCGGCTTGCGCTTCGCCGCGAGCCACAGCGTCTTGTCGTCGAACATCGCGCCCAGCGCGTCGCCGTCGCCGCGCTTGTACGCCTCGAGCATCTGGCCGGCGAGGTTCTTGGCCACGTCGCGGTTATCGAGGAGCGCCTTGACGTCGTCGGGGCTCATCCACGGCTCGATCATCGCGATCTGATCGATGGCCTGCTCGAAGTAGTGGATGGGCTTGCCGGCGCCCTGCGCGCGCTCCGACAGCACGCGATCCATCGGCAGCGTCATGGGCAGGTCACGCGCGATGAGCACGGTCATCGCGGCGAACGGCTTCATGCCCTCGAGCTGCTCCGCGACGCGCGCCCCGATCGCGTCCTCCAGCTTCTTCCAGTACTCGGGGCCGAGGTCCGCGCGCAGCGAGCCGCCATCGCTGCGCCGCATCGCCGTCGCCAGCCCCGGATCGTTGGTGTTCGCCTCCATCGCGAACACCTTCGACTCCTCGAGGCGCTGGAACACGATCGGCGGCAGCTGCTTGTCGGCGTTCACGCCGAGATGGATCGTCCCGAACAGCCAGCTCGTCGTGCCGTCCTTCTCGAGCTTCCACAGGAGCGGCTTCGCGATGACCTCGGCCGGCGCCTTCGGCGTGTCGGACCCGCCCCACGGATCGTCGGCGCTCGCCCCGCTCGCCGCCGACCCGCCGCCCGCCGGCTTCTTCTCGCTCTTGCACGCCCCGAACGAGGTGAACGCGCCGAACGCGACCAGCATCGACAACGTCAGCGACAGCGAGGCAACGACCGTGCGGCGCATGATCATGCTCATAGCACGCGCTCGATCACGATGGCCGCGCCCAGGCCGCCGGCCGCGCACGCCGCCAGCGCCGCCACGCCGCCGCCGCGCCGTCCCAGCTCGCGCGCGACCTGCGTCAGCTGACGCGTCCCCGTCGCCGCGAACGGATGCCCGAGCGCGATCGACCCGCCCGACACGTTGGTGCGCTCCCAGTCGACCTTTCCGACCGGCTCCGCGCGCCCGAGCCGCTCGGCCCACGCGCGCGACTCGAGCGCCCTCGTCACCGCCAGCACCTGCGCCGCGAACGCCTCGTGCAGATCGAGCAGCGCCAGGTCGCGCAGCGTCACGCCGGCACGATCGAGCGCGCGCGGCAACGCCGTCACCGGCGCGATGAGCAGCTCGTCGGCGGGATCCACCGCGCTCGTCGCCGCCGCCTTGATCACCGCGAGCACCGGCACCCCGAGCGCGCGCGCCTTGTCCTCGCGCATCAGGATCGCCGCCGACGCGCCGTCCGACAACGGGGACGCGTTGCCCGCCGTGACCGTCCCGCCTCGTCCGTGAAGCGGACGAAGCGTCGCCAGCTCCTTCGCGGTCAGCCGCCCCCGCACGCACTCGTCGTGCACGCCGTCCCATACCATCACCTCCTCGGCCAGCCGCCCGTCGTCCCACGCCGCGGCCGCGCGCTGATGGCTCCGCGCCGCCAGCTCGTCCTGCTCCATCCGCCCGACCGCCGCCTTCTGGCCCATGACCTCGGCATGCTCGCCCATGGTGAGCCCCGTGGTGCGCTCGACCAGCGTGGGCGGCTCGACGCGGAGGTCGCCCGGTGACAGCGACGCGAACGCCCGCACGCGATCGGTCAGGCCCTTGGCGCGCCGGTTCGCGACCAGCGCCTTGGCCAGCGGCTTCGACACCGCGATCGGCACGTCCGACACGGAGTCGGTCCCGCCGCAGATGCCCGCGTCCACGTCACCGGCCGCGATCGCGCGCGCCAGCTCGATCGCCGCGATGTAGCTCGTCACGCACCCCGCCGACACGGAGTGCGCGTCCACCGTCGGCGGCAAGCCCGCGTCGAGCACGAGCTCGCGCGCGACGTTGGGCGCGTGCAGCGACGGCACGACCTGCCCGAAGACGACGCGCTCGATCTCCTTCGCCAGGCCGGTGCGCGCCAGTAGCTCGCGCACGCACCCGACGCCCAGCTCGAGCGAGCTCCGCCCCGCGAGCCCGCCCAGGCGCTTCGCGAACGGCGTGCGCAGCCCGGCGACGATCGCGACCCGCGCGCTGCTCACCAGCTCAAGGCTCCAGTCCCACCCACGCGGCGCTCCGGTCCCACAGCGCGCGCGCCAGCTCCTCGCTCTGCGCCGCGCGATTGGGCCGCTTCTCCTTGCAGTCGGCGTAGTAGCGACCGGTGTGATTCGCGACGTCCACCGACGTGGCGCAGTACACCGACGTCTTCGCGCCCTCGGTCGTGCTCTTCATGAACAGGCGGGGCACCGCCGACAGGAAGCGCGGCACGCGCCGCTGCCAGATGTCGCTGGCGATGACGCCGGGATGCAGCGAGTACGTCGTCACCTTCGCGGCGTCGAGGCGGCGCGCCAGCTCCTTCGTGAACAGCACGTTCGCCAGCTTCGACACCTCGTACTCGTGCAGCCCGGTGACGGAGCGACTCGCGTCCTGCACCGCATCGAAGTCGATGCCGTCAGCGCTGTAGTGCGAATCGCTCGACACGTTGACGATGCGCGCCGGTGCTCCCGGCTTCGCGCTCTTCTCGATGCGCTCCATCAGGAGGCGCGTCAGCAGGTAGTGCCCGAGGTGGTTGGTCCCGAAAGCCAGCTCGAAGCCGTCCTTGGTCCGGCCGCGCACGCTGGCGAGGCCGGCGTTGTTGACCAGCGCGTGGATGGGGTGGTCGCGGCGGAGCAGCTCCGTCGCACATGCGCGCACCGACGCGAGGTCGCCCAGATCGAGCGCGACGAACTCCAGCTTGGCGGCCGGGCTCTGCGCCCGGATCTCGTCGACGACCGGCGTGGTTTTTTCCTCGCTGCGGCACGCGAGGACGATGTGGGCGCCGCGCTGCGCCAGTGCCCGGACGGTCTCTTTCCCGATGCCGGTGTTCGCTCCCGTGACGACAAAGCTCCTGCCGGTCAGGTCGGACATGTGCCCCGAGGTTCGCTGACCTCCGCCCGCATGGCAACGGTCGTTTCGTCGCTGGATCCCCCGCTCGGCCGCGGGTGTAGGATCGCGTCGTGGCCTCCCGCCTGATGGTTATTTCTGGCCCCGACCGGGGCCGCGAGTTCCCCATTCCTCCCGAAGGTGGTCTCGTCGGGCGCGGCGACGGCTGCCAGATGCGGCTCGAGGACGCGGCGGTCAGTCGCCAGCAGTTCCGCATCGGCGTGCGCGATGGCCGCCCGCTCGTGATCGACATGGGCTCGACCAACCGCACCAAGGTCAACGGCGAGCCCGTCGACATGCGCCCGCTCTCGGCGGGCGATCGCATCGAGATCGGGAACTCGGTGCTGCAGGTCATCGCCGAAGGCGAGCTCGTCTGTAACGGCGACGAGGGCATCGTCTCGCACGAGGTCGACACCGAGCGCACCGCGCGCCCGGTCGGCGGCGGCAGCGGCGTGATCGAGATCGCGGGCTACCTCACGGCGATGGCGCGTATGTCGGCGGCGATGTTCGGGCCCGACGGCATCAACGCGGCGTGCGGGCAGCTGGGCGGCGCGGTCTCGGCCGAGCGCGTGCAGCTGGTCACGCTCGACGCGGGCGTGCGACTCGTGGCCGGCCGCGGCGGCAAGCAGGGCACGTTGCCGGTCGATCGCGGGCGCCTCGACAGCGTGTCGCGCGGTGGCCGCGCCATGTGCATGCGCGGCAACGAGCACGAGATCATGATGACGCCGGTCGTGGGCGAGGGCGTGCTCGTCGTCGATCGCCCCGCCGGGCAGGCGTGGGATCGCGGTGCGCTCGAGCTGGTCGCGGCGTCGTCGCAGATCTTCGCGGCGGCGTTGACCGCGCTGTCGGAGCGCGGCCGGCGAGACAAGGCCGTGGCCAGCCTCTCCGACGACGGTGAGCTCGACGGCGACAGCGCCGTCGCCGCGCGCCTGCGCGACTGGGTCTCGTGGGCCGCGCCCAAGCACTTCGCGCTCATCCTCGGCGAGCCGGGCGTGGGCAAGCAGCGCATCGCCGCGGCCATCCACGACAAGGGACCGCGCGCGAGCGGTCCGTTCGTGGTCGTGCACTGCGCCGCGATGTCGGAGGCGTGGCTCGAGGCCGACGTCTTCGGCCACGAGGATCCTTCGGGCGATCGCCGCGGCGGCAAGCTCGAGGCCGCGCACGGCGGCACCATCTTCTTCGACGAGCTGGCCGCGCTGCCGCCGCGCTGCCAGAAGCGCCTCATGCACGCGATCGAGAAGCGCGGCGTGAAGCGCAAGGACGGGACCATCGCGCCCGCCGACGCGCACATCATCGCCGCCTCGTGCCACGACGTCGCCAGCATGGTGCAGGTGCAAGCGGTGCGGCAGGACCTGTACGACCGGCTGGCGCAGGCCGCGCTCGTCGTGCCGCCGCTGCGCGAGCGCAAGGCCGACCTCGTGACGATCGCCGAGAAGATGCTCTATCGCCTCGCGGCCGACGCGAGCCAGCGTCGCACCGGCTTCGCGGCCGACGCGGCGGCGCGCCTGGCGTCGTACGACTGGCCGGGCAACGTGCGCGAGCTGCGCAACGTGGTCGAGCGCCTGCTGCTCCAGCCCGGCGAGGATCCGGTGAGCAGCGCCGACGTCGATCGCGCGATGACACGACGCTACTGATCAGGCAGTTCGCCTGATCAACACGCGACGACGCGTGGCGACACGCGCTCGGCGTGCGTACGAGCGTGCTGCGCGCGAGGCATGTCGCGTGCACAGCGCCGGGTCCATGCTTCCCAGACGACATCTACGGCCAGTTCTTGCCACTCTTCTCCTGTCGGCGGCGTGCCTCGACTCCGGTGATCCACCGGAGCTGGGCGATGAGACCGACGAGGTGATCACGCGCGATCACCGCGACCCGAGCGTCGCCGGCAGCGCGCATCGCCTCGAGACCGGACCGGTGTACGAGCTCGCGGTGCAGCTCACCGCCGGCCGCACCGTCCGCTTCGAGACGCGCAACCGCAGCACCGGATCCGATCCCATCCTCCACCTGCTCGCGGCGCAGAGCGCGGGCGGCCCGGTGACCCAGCTCGCCGTGAGCGACGACGACGGCGGCGACTACAACGCGCGCCTCACCTTCACGCCGGCGACCAGCGGGACGTACACGCTGCTCCTGCGCGCGACCTGGAAGGGCAAAGGCGGCACCGCCGACCTCCTGCGCGACGGCGTCGTGCTCGGCACCGGCGTCGCGTTCGGCGGCGGCTTCCAGCGGCTCGAGGGGCTGCGCGTCGACGAGGAGCTCATCACCGTCCCGCTCGCCGGCGCGCCCACCGCGCACCGGCTCTACCTGCTCGACGACGACGGCAACATCTTCGAGCGTCACCAGAGCGAGGTCGCGGCGCAGCGCGTGACTCGTCGGCTCCCGGCGGCCCACGCGGTCGCGATCGCGATGGTCGGCGGGGCCGGCACGACCGATCCGGCCGCGAAGCCGTTCCGCCTCATCCGCAACGATCGCCGCCTCTCCGGCCACGATCCCGACGGCGACTACCTCGGCACGGAGCTCGAGGCCGCGATCCAGACCTGCTCGACGACCACGGGCACGGTCGGCGGCTTCGCATGCAGCCTCGCCACCGACGCGCGCGACACCGACGGCGACGGCATCCGCGACGACTACGAGCTCGCCGGCAAGGGCGGCGTGATGCTGCCGCGCTTCGGCGCCGATCCGCGCCACAAGGATCTCTTCCTCGAGGTCGACTTCCTCGCCGCGTACACCGGTGAGCCCGACGTGCGCATGACGGAGTCGGTCGCGCGCGGCATCGCCACGGCGTACGGCGATCCGGAGACCGATCCGGCGCGCCGGCTCGCCAACGCGCAGGCGCTGCGCAATCCCGACGCGCAGCCCGGCATCCGGCTCCATCTCGACACCGGCACCAACCCGCCCGCCGGGGCCTCCGAGGAGGATCTGACCCTCTACGGCAACTGGGGCGGTCACAGCTACGTCGCGGCGGTCTGCAGCGGCACCGACTGCGAGCGCGCCGGCGCGGGCTCGGCGTGGTCGACCAGCATGGGGTCGGGGCGTCACGGCCTGTTCCACTGGCTCGGCGGCTATCCCGGCGGCGGCGGTCAGTCGTCGGTGCACAGCGTGGCCAACGCGATCCCGCTCGACAGCGTCGGCGTCGCCGCCCACGAGACCGGGCACGCGCTCGGCCTCGGCCACAACGGCCCCTACGACGGCGAGCCCGTCGATGCCAACTGCAAGCCGACCTACCCCAGCATGATGGCGTACTCGTACCTGAACGGTGGGTGGCGCCGCTTCTCCGATGGGTTCGGGCGGCCGAACATCAACAACATCTCGCTCGCGGAGCGCAACGCGGTAGCGTCGCCGAGCAGCGCGATCGGCGCGCTGTACCTCCAGCACCTCGACGACGTGTTCGGCTACAACGTCGACGCCGTGAACGGTCACGTCGACTGGAACCGCGACGGCGCGTTCTCGACGGGAACCGTGCGCGCCTACGCCAACAACAACGGCGCCGGCTGCGAGTTCACCAAGTACAACCAGGTCGACCTGCCGGTGATGTCGGCGCGCGCGCCCGCGCTGGCGCGCATCGGCAACCTCACGGCGATGTTCTCGGTCGATCAGACCGGCCGCATCGCCATGGACCACACCACCGACTCGCTCGCGTGCCCCGTGGTGTCGGTCACGGGCTGCGGCGCGGCGCCCGCCCACTACAACATCAACGCGACGTGGAACCAGGGCATCGACGCGATCGACGCGCACCGCGTCGTCGACGGCGGCGGCGAGCGCGTCCTGATCGTCTTCCGCACCACCAGCGGCGCGCTCTTCGAGACCCGGTTCTCGCCGTCGCCGTGGTCGTTCTCGGCGCCGGTCGCGATCTCCGCGGCACAGCTGGCGAGCCAGGAGCTCTCGCTCGCCGGTGACACCAGCACGGTGTACCTCGCGTACAAGGCGCCCGATGGCCGCCCCGTGCTCAAGACCCGCGTGAACGGCGTGTGGCAGGCCGACGAGGCCGTCGTCGACGCGAACGGCACGCCGCTCGCCGCGCTCGGCGCCGACACCTCACCGTCGCTGCTCGAGGCGGGGGCGTCGAACGCGCGCGTGCTCTACGGCATCTTCCCGGCCGGCAGCTCGATGCGCCTCTACACGTTCGATCGTACGACGCGCCGCTGGACGCAGAGCCCGTGGACGCTGAGCGGCGAGGGCGTGATCAACAAGGCGGCGATGGCGTGGATCCCGATGCCGGGCGACTCGGCGATGCCGGGACGCCTCTACATCCTGTCGATCCGGCCGAGCAGCGAGGGCCGCACCCAGGTGCGCGAGCGCATGCTCGTCGCCGATCGCGACCCCGTGACGGGCGCGACCACCTTGCGCTTCGGCATGCAGGGCTACCATCACAACAGCTGGCTCTACGGCTACGGGCTGGATCTGATGTTCGAGCCGGGCGTCGACTCGAACCTGCGGTTGCTGCTCGCGCGCAAGCAGCTGAACGACGACGGCACGCATCAGCCGTACCCCGTCGAGCTGCGCCCGAAGGCCGACGGCATCCTCGACTACCCGCTGCGCAACTGGAACGACTGGGCCGTGCTGCGCGTGGACCTGTGCCGCACGCTCAACGACTCGGTCGACGGCACGCTCGCGTGCCCGGCGTGGGCGTGGTGATCGCGCGCGCGGCGTCGTGATCAGGGCGCCGGCACGGTGGCCGCGGTCCAGCGCAGCGCGCCGCCCGTGCCGGTCTGGCCGTAGCGATTGTCGCCCCAGCAGAAGAGGCGGCGATCGGTGGCGCGGATGCCGCACGTGACGTACGTGCCGGCCTCGACGGCGACCCAGTC
>DATLEB010000105.1:0-4058 GCA_035525615.1 Kofleriaceae bacterium
GCGCTGGCGCTCGTGTTCCTGGCCGTGAGCGGCATGATCATGATGAAGGGCGACCGCGGCTTCTGGGGCCGCGGCAAGTGGTTCGTCGGCGCGGGCCTGCTCGTGCCGGTCGGCTTCGTCGTCTACATGTATCAGTGACGCCGGCGGCGACGCTTCGACCGGAGCGCACCCGTCAAGGGTTATTGAACGACGCGGGCGCGCGGGATGCGGTCGGCGGGTTCGTCGGCGCGCTTCGACATGCGCCAGGCGCAGACCGGCGTGGCGATCAGGACGATGAGGCCGCCGAGGAAGAACGCCACCGCGACGAGCAACGAGTGATCGAGCTCCGACGAGACCTTCGTAGCGTCGTAGAGCCAAACGATGCCGCGGTAGATCGAGTAGTCGACCGCGGCGAGGGCGAGCAGGACGAGCCAGGAGCGCATCAGCGGCGCGCGGCGTGGCGCTCGCGGCGAAAGAGGCGCCACTGCGTGAAGAGGAGCACGGGGCCGGAGAAGAAGACGGCGGCCATCGCGAACTGGAGCATGGCGACCGAGCCGGTCTTCTCGGTGTGCTTCGAGAAGCTGAGGTCGTCGAAGTTGATCAGGTCCTCGGTGGCGAGCACGGCGGTGAAGCCGATGAAGATGAGCGCGACGAGCGACCAGCCCACGATGCGCGCGGTGCGGCGCGTGGGACGCGCGATGGCGAGGCACGCGAGCGCGGCGGCGGCGACGCACCAGAAGATCGTGCCGCCGCTGCCGGCGGGGCGCGTCGACACCAGCGAGTTGTCGGAGTCCATGCGGATCTCGTAGCCGGTGGTGACGCTCGCGACCGCGCCGAGGATGGCGACGACGACGAGCGAGCCGAGGAGCACCTGGAAGAAGGTGAGGCGATCGCCGGAGAGGCGATCGGTGCGGAGAATGGCGGGAGCGAGCGGCGAGGCGATGTCGTTCACGATGTCGTTCACGGCGGAGTAGACAGCGCGTTCGCGCGGCGGTTTCAACCTGCGCAAGTGGGCGTCGGCGTTGCTCATCTGGAGGTAGGTGCCGAGCGCAGCCTGGCGACAGGAAGTCCACCACAGCTGCGGTACCGCCTGGCAAGAAGGTCGAACACACACCGGACCGTGATCACGGGGAGCAACAGAGCTTGCGCAGCGTCGACCAGGAAATCGCCCGGCGAAGCCCGTCGGCGGACGAAGCCCGCGAGATAGACCGACGCCGTCAAGCACACCAGCACGGCTGGCACGGCGCGGACGAGCCAGATCTCGCCGGCGATGGTGAGCGCGATCGAGAGGCCTCGCGCCGTGTTCATGATGCGAACGTCCGGTGTGGGCGCGCCTTCTGTTCCCATTTCACGAGCGCGCGGGTCGCGGCGAGGAGCACGACGCCACTTGCCGCGATGAGGGCAGCGGCGGCGCGAACGGCCATGCCGGTCGGTTCGTACCTGACGTTGTCGGGAAGGCGCCCTTCGACGATGAGCTGGCTCATGCCGATCTCGACGAGCGCGGCGGGTACGAGCATCAGCAGAAGCGCGCTCGCGACGCGCGCGTGCTCGAGGGTCGGTCGACGTAGGGCGAACGCAGCGAACGCGACGGCGGCGAAGCCGAGGACGATCGAGGCGCCGTTGCCCGCCGGAAATCCGCCGCTTCCGAACCACGGCGGTTCGCCGTTGTGGAAGCCGCTGGCGTCGCCGCCGCGCCAGCTCCACGTGAAGAGGAGGAGATAGCCCGCCCACGCGACGGTCGCGAAGAGCGTGGTGTGGATGAATCGCCGCAGCCCCGTGAGCTCCATGCCGCCGTGCGATTGCAGCGCGCGTGCCGGGCGAGCAACGCGCGCCCGCGGACGCAAGTGGGCCCACGGACTCGGCGCGATGCACCTCGCTCAGGGCGCGCGGTTGTCAGACTGGCGCGGCGGCGGCGCGGCCGCGTGTCGCCGCGGCATGGCGACGGCCGACGGGAGGTGGATGCGCGCGAGGTGACGGCGCTCGGCGGCGAACAGCACGTTGACCACGCTCGGGAGGATGGGACCGTCAGTCTGCGTGCTGCTCGTCCACAGGGGCGTCGTCGTCCTCGCCGAGGCCGCGCGAAGCGTCCGTGTCGCGGACGGCCCACCACTGCGAGAGCTGCGGCCACAAGCCCTGCGCCGCCTTGCGCGAGACGACCGCGCCGACGTGGCCGCCGTTCAGATGGAGCTGCGCCTTGTCGGGGGCGGAGACTGCCGTGAGGAGCGCGGCGGCGCTCGCCAGCGGGACGATGTGATCGTGCTCGAAGGTGACGGCGAGGGTCGGGCAGTCGATGGCGTCGAGGCGCGCGGCGCGGCCGGCGAGGCGCATGGTGCCGTTGATGAGGCGGTTCTCGCGGTAGAGCTCGTCGATGTAACGGCGATAACACTCGCCCGGGAAGGACACGTTGTCGTTGCCCCAGCGCTCGGTGGCGAGGAAGCCGTCGAGGAACTCGTCGTCCCAGGCGCGATCGACGAGCGAGACGAGCTTCACGAGGTTCAGCGTCGGCTTGAGCATCTGGAAGCTCGCCTGCATCAGCGGCCACGGCACGTTGCCGAAGCCGTCGACGAGCGCACCGACGTCGAAGCCCTGCGAGCGCGTCCAGGTCGACAGCGTGCCGGCGTGCGCGAAGTCGATCGGTGCCGCCATGGCGACGAGCGACGCGACGTGGGTCGGATTCGCGGCGGTGTGGATCGCCGCGAGCGTGCCGCCCAGGCAGTAGCCGAGGACGTGGGCGACGCCGTCGGGGCCGGCCGCGGCGACCTTGCGCACCGCGCGTCCGATGTAGCCCTGGCACACGTCATCGAACGTGACGTAGCGATCCTCGGCGGTGGGCGTGCCCCAGTCGATGCAGTAGACGTCGTGACCGGCGTTGACGAGGTACTCGATGAAGCTCTTGCCGGGACGCAGATCGAGGACGTACCAGCGGTTGATCAGCGACGGGACGAGCAGGATCGGCGTGCGCCAGCGTTCGGCGTCGGGGCGCGCGGCGCGGAAGTGGAGCAGCTTCCACTTGTTCTCGTGCCACACGACGTCGTGCGGCGTCTGGCCGACGTCGGGCAAGCCCTGCCCCAGGCGAGTACCCAGGCGCGCGAGCGTGGCGAGAAAGCCCTTCTTCATCGTCGTTCCTTGGCCGAGCTCAAGAGTAGAGCGCCTCGAAGCGATCGCGATAGCGCTCGTACACGGCCTTGCGGCGGAGCTTGAGCGACGTCGTGAGCAGCCCGGCCTCGACGGTGAGCGGCTCCTCGCCGACCCAGAACTTCTTGATGGTCTCGAAGCTGGCCAGGACCGCGTTCACGGCGGCCACGGCGCGCGCGGCCTCGGCCTCGCGCTGCGCGGCGGGCACCGTCGGCGCCAGCCACACGCCCGCGACGAGGTACGAGCGCGCGTCGCCGTACACCACGACGCGCTCGATCGCGGGATCGTCGGCGAACTTGGCCTCGATGTTGGCGGGCGGCACGTTCTTGCCGCCGGCGGTGACGAGGATGTCCTTCTTGCGATCGATGATCTGGAGGAAGCCGTCGTCGGTCCAGCGGCCGACGTCGCCGGTCTTGAACCAGCCATCCGCGGTGAACGCCGCGGCGGTCGCCGCCGGATCGTCGTGGTAGCCGCCGAACACGCTCGGCCCGCGCGCCTCGATCTCGCCGTCCTCGGCGAGTCGCAGCTCGACCGACGCGACCGGCTTGCCGACCGAGTCGAAGCGGTAGTCGCGCGGGCGGTTGAGCGTGAGGGTCGGCGACGTCTCGGTGAGGCCGTAGCCCTCGATGACGAGGACGCCGGCGTCGAGGAGGGCTTCCTTGATCTCCATCTTCAGGCCGGCGCCGCCCGAGAGGCAGAAGCGCAGCCTGCCGCCGGTCAGCCGCGCCAGCGCGGTGCGGCGATCGCCCGCGACGCCGCTCGCCGTGTCGGAGATCATCGCGCGCGCCAGCTTCTCCCAGTACGCGGGCACGCTGAAGAACACGTGCGGCGCGACCTCGGGCATGAGGGCGAGCGCGTCCTGCGGCGTCGTCATCCACGTCTCCCAGCCGAGGATGTTGCCGGTGCACATCTGGCCGAAGCCGAAGATGTGGCTCATCGGCAGC
>DATLEB010000117.1:0-17646 GCA_035525615.1 Kofleriaceae bacterium
GCGACCCCAACGGGATTTGAACCCGTGTCGCCTGCGTGAAAGGCAGGTGTCCTAGGCCTCTAGACGATGGGGTCAGGGAGTGGTGAGCCCAGAAGGATTCGAACCTTCGGCCAACGGCTTAAAAGGCCGCTGCTCTACCGCTGAGCTATGGGCCCTTGACCCGTTCACGAGGCCCCGCACTCTGCCCGATCGGGGACGTGGATGCAAGGCGCCGAACGCTGCCATACGGAACCATTGCGTCGCCGCACCCGCCCGCCTAGTGTCGGCCCCATGCCGGAGAAGCGCAGCGCGTATCGCGTGCCGGTGCAGCTGGCCGCCTGCTATCGCTCCCAGGCCGCCACCATCGAGGGGACCGTCACGGACCTCTCGCGTCACGGGATGTTCCTCTCGGCGGAGTTCCTCGACTCGCCCGGCGCCGCCGGTGTCGTCGAGGTGATGCTCCCCGGGTTCGCGCAGCCGCTCTTCCTCCGCGGGGAGATCGTCCGCGTGTCGACGGGGCAGCAGGGCGGGATGGGGATCCGCTTCGGCTCGCTGCCCGACGACGTTCGCCGGCCGCTGGCTAACTTCATGATGGAAGCCAGCTACCGCGCGCTGGCCTGACGTATAGTCCGCGCGTGAGCCCAGGCGCCGCGGCCGTCATGGCGACGCACGACGAACATTCTCGGGACCGGCTCGATTCTTCGGCCGAAAAGCCGGCGATGCGGCGCGACGCTCGTGCGCGGCGCGACGCGATCCCGGCTGACGTCCGCTCGGCGGCCGCCCACGCCGCCGCGCTCCGCGCCGACGAGCACGTGCTGGCCACGCTCCCGGCCGGGGCCGCCATCGGGCTCTACGCGTCGATGCGGACCGAGCTCTCCACCGCGCCGCTCGCCGCCGTCGCCGCCGCGCGCGGCCTCGTGATCGCGTATCCGCGCACGGCCGCGAACCACACGATGGTGTTCCACCGGGTCGCGGTCGACGATGCCGCCGACCTCGCGCTCGGCCGCTTCGGGATCCCGGAGCCGTCGCCCGACGCGCCGGTGGTCGGGCTCGACGAGCTCGCCGTCATCGTCGTCCCTGCCCTGCTGTTCGATCGCGCCGGCTACCGGCTCGGCTGGGGCGGCGGCTGGTACGACGCCACCCTGCCGCACACGCACGCGCTGCGCGTCGGCTTCGCGCTCGAGGCGCAGATCGTCGACGAGGTGCCGCGCGCACCGCACGACGAGCCGGTTCACGTCGTCGTCACGGACGCGGCGATCTATCGAGGAGTCACGCCATGGACGCGCTGATCGTCGTCGGCGCGGTCATCGGCGGGCTGGTCGCCGGGTTCGTGCTGGCGCGCTTGTTTGCAGGCGGTGGCGCCGCCGCCGCGACCGCCGCCTCCGCCGAGGCCGCAAAGCTCCGCAAGGCCGCCGAAGCGGAAGCCGAGGAGCTGCGCAAGGCCGCCGAGATCGAGGGCAAGGAGGTCGCGCAGAAGCGCAAGGCCGCCCTCGAGGACGAGCTGCGCGCGCGCAAGGTCGAGCTCGCCAAGCAGGAAGAATCCGCGACCGCGAAGGAGCGCGAGGTCGAGCGAGCGCGCAAGGACGTCGAGCGCCGCACGCAGGAGATCGACAAGCGCGAGCGCTCCGCCGAGGGGAAGTCGCGCCAGGTGGACGCCGCGCTCGAGAAGGCGGAGGCCGCGCAGGCCGAGGCCAAGAAGAAGCTCGAGGAGGTCGCCGGCCTCTCCGCCGAGCAGGCCAAGAAGCGGCTCGAGGACGAGGTTCGCGCGCAGGCGCAGGCCGCCGCCGCCGTCGAGATCAAGAAGATCAGCGACGAGGCCGAGCGCGAGAGCCAGGCCCGCGCCAAGACCATCGTCGCGACCGCGATCCAGCGCTACGCGTCGGAGTTCGTGCAGGAGCGCACCGTCGCCGTGGTGCCGCTGCCCTCCGACGATCTCAAGGGCCGCCTCATCGGCCGCGAGGGCCGCAACATCCGCGCGCTCGAGGCCGCCACCGGCATCGACATGATCATCGACGACACCGCGGAGTCGATCACCATCTCGTGCTTCAACCCGGTGCGCCGCGAAGTCGCGCGCCTCGCCATCGCGGCGCTCGTCGCCGACGGCCGCATCCACCCCACCCGCATCGAGGAGGTGGTGAAGAAGGCCGAGAAGGACGTCGACAAGGTCTGTCGCGAGGCCGGCGAGCAGGCGGTGTTCGACCTCGGGCTCAACCGCCTGCACCCCGAGCTGGTGCGCCTCCTCGGGCAGCTCAAGATGCGGAGCTCCTACGCGCAGAACCTGCTCGCGCACTCCGTCGAGGTCGGCTACCTGGCGGGGCTGATGGCCGCCGAGCTCGGGCTCAACATCAAGATGGCGCGCCGCGCGGGGCTGCTGCACGACCTCGGCAAGGCCGTCGATCACGATCACGAGGGCGATCACGCCGAGGTCGGCGCGCAGCTCGCGCGCAAGCACGGCGAGTCGCCGCGCATCTGCCAGGCGATCGCGGCGCACCACAGCGGCGTGCCGGCGGTGTCGCTGCTCGATCACGTCGTCGACGCGGCCAACCAGCTGTCGGCCGCGCGCCCGGGCGCGCGACGCGAGCAGCTCGCCAGCTACATCAAGCGGCTCGACGACGTCGAGGCCATCTGCAACCGCTTCGCCGGCGTGTCGAAGGCGTTCGCCCTCATGGCCGGCCGCGAGGTGCGCGTGATGGTGCAGAACGACAAGGTCGACGACGCGCAGGCGCTGGTGATGTCGAAGGACATCGCGCGCGCGATCGAGGCCGAGGCCAGCTACGCGGGCAGCGTGCGCGTGGTCGTCGTGCGCGAGACGCGCGCCTCGGAGTACGCGCGCTGACGTCATGACGATGCAGCGCCGCACCTTCCTCTGGACCGGCGCCGTCGCCCTCGGGACGCTGCCGGCGGGATGCCG
Source organism: Kofleriaceae bacterium (assembly GCA_035525615.1). Classification (GTDB taxonomy): domain Bacteria; phylum Myxococcota_A; class Polyangia; order Haliangiales; family Haliangiaceae; genus UBA2376. Next base: position 2,891 of record DATLEB010000117.1, read on the forward strand.
GCCGTGGATGAAGCGCGTCGAGAAGCCCGAGGGGCCGAACGACCACCAGCGCGCGACGCTGGCCGCGATGACGGAGACGTTCATCCCGTCGGGCGACGGGTCGCCGGGCGCGCGCGAGAGCGACGCGCTCGCGCTGCTCCTCGATCCGGCGTACCCGGTATCGAGCTACGTCAGCGAGCTGGTCGGCGACCTCGACGACTGGTGCTACGTGCGGCACTTCAACGCGTTCGTCGACCTCGCGCCGGCGATGCGCGAGCAGGCGCTCGAGGAGCGCATGGGCATGCGCGGGCGGCTCATCGCCAGCTGGTACAAGCCGGTGTACGAGGGCGTGCTCGCGCTCGCGAAGCTCTCGTTCTTCGGCGGGCTCACGCACGCGATCGGGACGACGTTCACGGAGTTCCCGGGCGCGAGCACCGGCTACGCCACGAACAGCGCGGCCGGCGTGTACCGCGGCGACGGCGCGGCCGTGATGGTCGCGGGGCCGGGCAAGGTGTCGAGCGTGCGCGTGACCGCGCTCGGCTCGCCGGCGGCGGGGGCGACGACGGCGGCCGCCGCGCGCGGTCCGGTCACGTTGCATCTCGTCGGTCCCGACGGGCGCGCGCACGAGATCGCGGTGCCGCCGCCGGCGATCTCGTCGCTATGGCTCGACGCGCACGCCGTCGCAAGCGCGATCGGCACCACGGCCGCGGGCACGTGGAAGCTCCAGGGCGGGGACATCCGCGCGTGGTGGCTCTCGGTGCGCACCGATCTCGACGACGACGTCGGGCGCGGGGGCGGCGGAGGCGGCGGCTGATGGCGCACGTCATCGTCATCGGGTCCGGGTTCGGCGGCTCGATCGCCGCCAAGCGGTTCACCGAAGCCGGCCACACCGTCGAGCTGCTCGAGATGGGCGAGGACTGGCGCGGCCCGGTCGCCGCCGGCAGCGTGCCGCAATCCGCCGATCCGGAGTTCCTGTTCCGCCTGCTGCGCGACTACCCGCACGACTACATGCTCCAGAAGCCCAAGCTGCTCGTGGCGCAGGGCATGGGCTACGGCGGCGGGTCGCTGGTCTACTCGGCGATCCACCTGCGCGCGCCGCAGACGGCGTTCGACGGCTGGCCCGAGGGCTACACGCGCGAGCACCTCGATCCGTACTACGCGCGTGTCGAGGCGCGCCTGCGCGTCGCGCCGCTCGCCGGCGCCGCGGACTTTCCGCGCTCGAAGGCGTTCGCCGCGGGCGCTGCCGCCGCCGGCCTGCCGCCGCCCGCACCCAATCCGCTCGCGCTCTCCGGCTGCACCGCCTGCGGCTGGTGCGTGCCGCTGTGCGGCTTCGGCAAGAAGACGTCGATGGCGCACACGTACCTCGCCGACGCCGAGAAGACCGGCAAGCTGACGGTGCGGACGCGCCGCAAGGCTGCGTACATCGGCCGCGCCGGTAACAAGTTCCGCGTCGCGTGCTGGAAGACCGACGGCGTGAAGCGCGACTACCACCGTGTCAACGACGGCGCGCTCGTGAGCGTCGAGGGCGACAAGGTCGTCGTCGCGTGCGGCTCGATCGAGTCACCGGTCCTGCTGCAGCGCTCGGTCGCGGCCGACCTGCCCCGGGGCTGGGAGCCGCTGCGCACGTTCTCGACGCGGCAGCTCGGCCGCGGCATCGACGGCACGGGCGACTTCCTCCAGGGCGGCTTCGTGCCGCAGGTGGTCGACGGCTACAAGGGCTCCGTGATGATGATGCACGTCGACCTCGGCGAGTTCGTGCTCGAGGACGTGCACGGCATCCCGGTCGGCGCGACGGTCATGCTCGAGACGCGCCCGCACGGCGTGAAGAAGGCGTGGGGCATGGAGTACAAGGAGCGCTTCCGCGACTACGGGCGCCACATGCTCGCGTTCGGCATCATCGGTCGCTCCGGCCCCGGCACCGCCAACAACATCAGCGTGAAGGATCAGGGCGGCCTCGCGATGACGAGCGGCACCGCGTACACCCCGCCGCCCGGCTCGCTCGAAGCCGCGCGCGCCATCATCACCGGCCTCGGCGGCGAGGTCGCCGACTCCCCGTGGGAGCTGACCAGGACCGCGTTCACCGTTCACCCGGTGGGCGGCTGCGCGATGGGCGATGCGAGCAACCCCGACGCGATCGTGTCGGCCGGCGATCTCACCGTGCGCGAGAACCCCGGCCTGCACGTCATCGACGGCAGCGTCTTCCCGGGGAGCGCGCTCCGCAATCCGTCGCACACGATCAGCGCCGTCGCCGAGCGCGCCATGGACATCATCCTCGGCGTCCACCCGCGCGACCGCTGGCCGAGCTAGCCGCGCTCACTCCGGTAGCGGCGGGTTGATGACCGGGCACGAGCCGCCCCAGCTCCAGCACCACATGCCGGCATGGTGATAGCGGTCGCCCGTGCCGACCTCCAGCACCCAGGACTCGGCATCGAAGTCAGTGAAGCGATCCATGCTGTACTGCGCGCACAAGCCCGCGTCCAGCCGGTAGCTATGCCGGGCCCAGTCGTTGAACTTGCGAATCGCGATGCGGAGCACGACCTCGCCGGTGTCCGCGCACGCGGAGGCGGACATGCCGTTGACGTCGCTCCGCTTGTGCTTGGCGCCGCCGTTGTTGCTCGGCGTCTGATTCAGGTGGCACCAGGAGTCCGAGTTACTGCCGTCGGGGTAGACGTTACAGACCGCCCGCTCGAAGTGCCAGTCGTCGACGCCCCCCCAGAGGTTCGTCGGGATGGGCCCGTCCTGGAGCATGAGCTCCGAGGGCGCGACGCGGCGATACGGCAGGTCGCTTGCCTCGACCGCCGCGGCCAGGTCGTCGGGCGCCGCTTCGCCGGTGAGCGCGAGGTAGTAGTCACGAGGATCGACGGTGCGCGCCATCTCCGGCGGTAGCGTCGGCTGGTTGCCGACCTGAAAGAGCTCGGTGACGAGCACGCCGCCTTCCTCGGTGGTCAGGAACTCGACGTGACTACCGCTCGGACGATCGACCGACGCGATCAAGATTGCCTCGTACCCGTCCTCTGCATCGTCGTCGATTCCGACGGCGCAGGCACCGAGCACGAGCGTGAACAGAGGGAGGACGTTCGCGATACGCATGGCCGCACGCTAGGCGATGCGCGCGCCGTGGCGTGATGGACAGGATCGGGCAGCGGGCGGCAATCGGCCGACAACGTCGGCGCGGGCGGCCGAATCGCGCACCCGCGCGGCGGATTTCGATCAGCGCCGAGACTCAGCGCCGGGTCAACGAGAGACGGTGATGCCGCGCTCGAGCGCGAGCACCTCGACGTCGAAGACGAGCGTGCCCTGCGGCGAGCCCTCGCGTCCCTGGTACGCGAGGTGCTCGGGAATACACAGCAGCCAGCGGTCGCCGACGGCCATGAGCCCGAGCCCCGTCACGAAGCCGGGAATGAGACGGTTCACCGGAAACGTCACCGGCTCGCGCGGGATCTCGAGCGCGGCACCGTCGGTGGTCCATCCGCGCAGCCGCAGCGTGACCGTGTCCGCGGGCCGGACGAGCGCCGACGGCGCGCTGGTCACCGCGATCGTGTTGTAGCGAATGCCGCTGCCCATCTCGTGGATGCAGTCCGCGGCGGTCGGCGCGATCGTCGCCGGTTGATCGCTCGTCGCGTCGACCGGCGTGTCGATCGGAGCCCCAGGCGGTGGCGCTTCCACCGCGCGGGTCCAGCTCGGCTGTGGCGACCACGCGTTGCCCGCGCGCTGCGCGAGCGAGGACGTCGCATAGAACGCGAGGCCGAGCACGAAGGGGTAGACGAGCAGCGCTACCGAGAGCCGAGGCCTAGTCGAGACGGGCGTCAGCATCCCTCTATCATGCGCCATACTCCGGCCGTGGTCGACTACGTCATCGTGGGGTCCGGCTTCGGCGGATCCGTCTCGGCGTTGCGCCTCGTCGAGAAGGGCTACTCCGTCGTCGTCCTGGAACGTGGGCGCCGCTACAACGCCGCCGACTATCCCAGGACCAACTGGAACGTGCGCAAGTCACTGTGGATCCCTCGCGCGAAGTGTTTCGGGACGCTGCGCCTGTCCTTCCTGTCCGACGTCTTCATCCTCTCGGGGTCGGGAGTCGGCGGCGGCTCGCTGGTCTATGCCAACACGCTGTACGTGCCACCTGATCCGTTCTTCGAGTCGCCGGTGTGGAGCGACCTCGCGGACTGGAAGGCCACGCTCCTGCCCCACTACCGGCGCGCGCAGTTCATGCTCGGCGTGCAACAGAACGCCGTCGAGGGCGAGCCCGATGCCGTGCTCGCCGACATCGCCAAGGATCTCGGCAAGAGCGACACGTACATCACGACGCCGGTCGCGGTGTACTTCGGCAAACCCGGCCAGAAGGCCGCCGATCCGTACTTCGGCGGCGCCGGCCCCGAGCGCAGCGGCTGCGTGCTGTGCGGCGGCTGCATGGTCGGGTGCCGCCACGACGCGAAGAACACGCTCGACAAGAACTACCTCTGGTTCGCCGAGAAGCTCGGCGCCGAGGTTCGCCCGATGCGCACGGTCACCGACGTGCGCGCCCTGCCCGACGGCACGTACGAGGTCACGCACGAGACGAGCGGCGCGTGGCTCGCGCGCGACCGGCAGGTGCTGCGCGCGCGCAAGGTCATCCTTTCGGCGGGCGTGCTCGGCACGGTGCAGCTGCTCCTCGAGGCCAAGGCACGCGGCAGCCTGCCCAACCTGTCGCCGGCGCTCGGCAAGGTCGTGCGCACCAACAGCGAGGCGATCCTCGGCGTGCGCTCGCGCAAGAACGTCCGCTTCGATCAGGGCATCGCGATCTCGTCGTCGATCCATCCCGACGAGAACACGCACGTCGAGGTCGTCCGCTACAGCGCCGGCTCCGACGCGCTGGCGCCGCTCTCGACCCTCCTCACCGACGGTGGCGGGCGCGCGCCGCGCTGGCTGCGCTACCTCGGCAACGTCGTCCGTCACCCGATCGACTTCGCGCGCTCGCTGTGGCCGTTCGGCAACGCGCGCCGCGGCGTCTTCCTGCTCGTCATGCAGACGCTCGACAACTCGATCGGGCTCGGGATGCGCCGGCGCTGGCGCCGACTGTGGCGCAAGGCGCTCGACACCACGGCCGGCGAAGGGCCGCCCAACCCCACGTACATCCCGCTCGGCAACGAGGTCGCGCGCGCGTTCGCCAGGAAGGTCGACGGCGTGCCGAAGTCGTCGATCATGGAGGTGCTCTTCGACGTCCCGACGACGGCGCACATCCTCGGCGGCGCCGTGATCGCGAGCTCACCCGAGCGCGGCGTCGTCGACGCGCGCTGCGAGGCGTTCGGCCATCCCGGCCTCCACGTCATCGACGGCTCGATGATCCCGGCCAACCTCGGCGTGAACCCGAGCCTGACGATCACGGCGCTCGCCGAGCACGCGATGAGTCACGTCCCGCCGAAGCCCGGCGCCACCCCGCGCACGGCCGTGGATGCCGCGTGGGAGGCCGCGCGCATCGCCGAGATCGAGGCCACCGCCGCCCGCGTCGGCAGCCTCAGTCTCCAGCGCCGGAAGCTCCCTACCGTCTGAGGCGCTTCTTCTTGCCCGGCACGGTCATGCCCGTGAACGCGTCGTCGAGATCCTCGGCGCGCGGCACCAGGCCGACGCCGAGGATGTGCGTGACCGCGGTCGCCAGCTCGGTCGCGCGCGCGTCGTCGACCGCGCCGAGCTGGCCCTCGACGATCATGTGCGCGAGCCCGGTCACCATGGCGTTCGCCGCGAGCATGACGGCATCGACGGGCGCGTCCGTGATGAGCCCTTGCTGCTGCGCCGCGACGAGCTGCCGGCGATCCTCGGCGTAGCTATCGTCCTTCTTGGTCAGGCCCGGGATGCAGAGCACGCGGAAGTGCTCCGGGTGTGCCGTCGCGAAGCGCACGATGGCGATCCCGGTCGCGCGGTACTTCCCGAGCGGATGATCCGGCGCCTCCGCGTGTGCCTCGGCGATCTGCGCGTTCAGGCGCTGCGACGCGTCGGCAGCCACGGCGGCGAGGAGGTCCTCCTTGTCCTGGAAGTGGCGATAGACGGCGGGCGCCGAGACGCCGGCCCGGCGGGCCACGCCGCGCAGCGAGAACCCGTCAGGCCCCTCGCGAGCCACCTCCTTGAGCGCGGCGGCGATGAGCGCGGGCTTCAGATTTCCGTGGTGATAGGCGGGCTTCGGCGGCAATGTTTACATTGTTCACTTTTTCGGTTGCCCGTCAACTCGCGCGATGTATACACTGTTCACATGAAGCCCGCCATCGCGTCCAAGCCCAGCACCGACCCCGAGCTGTTCTCGATCCTCTGGTCGAAGGACCTCGCGCGCGAGCACGGCTTCGAGCCGCTCTCCGTCGAGGGCAAGCTGCCCGCCTCGCTGCGCGGCACGCTCTACCGCAACGGCCCCGGCCTGTTCGGCGGCGCCGGCGCGCGCTACTCGCACCCGTTCGAGGCCGACGGCGCCGTCACCGCCATCCGCCTCGAGGGCGGCCGCGCGCTCGGCGCCAGCAAGGTGCACGCGAGCACCGGCCTCCTCGAGGAGCGCGCCCGCGGCAAGCTCCTCTACGGCCTCTCTGCGCCGTGGTGGCGCCGCTTCACCAACGGCGTGCGCGGCAAGGGCAAGAACACCGCGAACACCAACATCGTCGCGTGGCAGGGCCGCCTGTTCGCGCTCATGGAGGCGGCCAAGCCCACCGAGCTCGATCCGCGCGACCTCTCGACCATCGGCGAGACCGATCTCGGCGTCATCGGGTCGGCGTCGTTCTTCTCGGCGCACCCGCACCGCGTCGCCTCGCGCAAGGCGCTCTACAACTTTGGCCTCGAGTACGGCCGCAGGACCAAGCTCAATCTCTTCGAGCTTCCCGACGCCGGCGCACCGCGCCAGCTCGGCTCGGTCGAGCTGCCGGCGCCGCCGATGGTCCACGACTTCATCGCGACCGACACCCACCTCGTCTTCTTCGTCTCGCCGGCGCGCGTGAACGTGCCGCGCATGCTGCTCGCGCTCGGCTCGTTCGAGCAGCTCTTCGAGTGGAAGCCGGAGGCCGGCACCGAGATCATCTGCGTCCCCATCGATCGCCCCGACCAGCCCATCCGCTTCACCACCGACTCGTTCTACCAGTGGCACTTCGCCAACGCGTTCGACCGCGGCGACACGCTGGTCGTCGACTACGTCCGCTACGCGAACTTCAACTCGTTCTACCAGTTCGGCGATCAGCTCACCGGCGCCGCACCGCTGGACGCCGACGGCACCTTCTACCGCGCGACCATCGACCTGACGGCGCGCACCTTCCGCACCGAGCAGCGTCACGAGCGCCTCGCCGAGTTCCCGACCATCCGTCCCGGCTTCGAGGGCCGCGAGCACGACGTCACGTACGCCGCGTTCGATCAGCTCGGCGCGATCGGCGCCATCGACGCGCGCGGCAAGGTCGTGACCCACGAGCTCCCCGGCGACCAGCGCGCGAGCGAGCCGCTCTACGTCGACGGGCACGTCCTCGCGCTCTGCCACACGCGCGATCGCGCGTTCGTCGCCGTCTACGACGCCGCCCGCATCCCCGACGGTCCCGTCGCCAGGGTCTGGCTCGACCACCACGTGCCGATCACGTTCCACGGCACGTTCGTGCCCACGATCGCGTGAGCGTCTGGCAACGTCGGACGCGCCGCGTGACGCGGATCAGGAGGCAGCTCCCCGCCGTGGGCGCGCGCGATCGAGCGCGCGATGAAGAGCCCCAGGCCAAGCCCATCCTTGTGACGTTTCGCCCGCGGGCCGCGCGACGCGAACGGCTCGAACAAGGTGGACAGCACCTCCGACGGGATCGCGCCCTCGTTGTGGACCTCGACGACGGCGTGACCGTCGTCGGCGCGCACGCGCACGGCGATCGGCTTGCCGGGCTCGCCGTGCTTCACCGCATTGCCGACCAGGTTCGCAGCGCTGGAGATCGTCGGGGTGTACGCCCTCCGCCCATCCGTCGCCGCGCTCGTGTTCCAGCGTCCGGCCGGTGAACTGGAGCCACGTCTCGTTGAAGTCGTCGTACTTGGCGTCGGTCCCGGCGCGCCAGATCAGGACGGGCGAATGCGCGACGAGGAGCCGGTACCCGGTGGGGTCAAAACGTTGGATGTCATGGAGCCATCTCGATCGCGGTGAGCAGCTTGGCGATCGCGACCGGCTTCGTGAAGTGGAGATCGAACCCGGCACGCTCGGCCCTCGCGCGATCGTGCTCCTGCCCGTAACCGGTCACGGCGATGAGCAACATGCCGCCGCGTGCGCGTATGGTCGCAGCGAGCTCGTACCCGTCCATGCCCGGCAACCCGATGTCGAGGACCGCGACCGTCGGCGCGAACGACGCGACCTCCGCGAGCGCGGCCGACGCGTCGTGGACGCTCCTCACCTCGTGACCGACCGAGCGCAGCAGATCCTCGAGCATGATGGCCGCGTCGACGTTGTCGTCGACGACGAGGATGCGCCGCGGCGCGACCTGCAGGTGTTCGCGCAGGGTGCGCTCGCCCTCGGGCGGGGTCGGAGCCGCGCGCTCCATCTCGAGGAGCGGCAGACGGAACCAGAGCTCGCTGCCGCGCCCGGGCCCGTCGCTCCGGGCGCCGACCGTGCCGCCGTGCATCTCGACGAGCGTCCGCACCAGCGCGAGCCCGATGCCGAGGCCGCCGAGGCTGCGATCTCGCCCGCGGCGGCCCTGGACGAACGGGTCGAACACACGCGGCAAGAGCTCGGGGTCGATCCCGGTTCCGGTGTCCCGGACATAGACCGTCACCGCGTCACGGTCCCTCGTCGCGCGCACCTCGATGGTTCCTCCGCGGTCGGTGTACTTCGCAGCGTTGCTCAGGAGGTTGGTCACGACCTGGACCAATCGAACCTCGTCGGCATCCACCCACAGGCCGTGGTCAGGGAGCGTCACGATCAGATGGTGGGCACGCTCGCGCACCAGCGGGCTCGCCGTCTCCACGGCCTTGGCGACGAGCGTGTGGAGCTGATGCGGCTTGCGCTCGAGCTCGATCTTGCCGCGCGTGATCCGCGAGATGTCGAGAAGGTCGTCGACGAGATGGATGAGGTGGCCGACCTGCCTCACGATGACGTCCTGCTCGCGTACCGAGCCGGTGTCGCCGCGGATCCGCATCAGCTGTACGGCACTCAAGATCGGGGACAACGGATTCCGGAGCTCGTGCCCGAGCATGGCCAGAAAATCGTCCTTGGCGCGGCTGGCCTCTTCTGCCTCGGCGCGCGCGGCCACGGTCGCGTCGTGAAGCCGGGCGCGCTCGATGGCCTGTCCGCACTGCCGTCCGATGGCCAGCAGGAACGAGCGCTCGTCGGCGCACACCTCCCGGCGATGCTTCGCGTGAAAACCGATCGCCCCCAGCGCGCGCCCCTCGAACTCGATGGGCACCCCACCCCAGGTCTCGGCGCCGGTGAGCGCGCGCAGCGCCGCGAGGTTGGGATACGCGCGATCGATCTCGTCTGCTCCCACCAGCCAGATCAGCTCTCGGCGTCGCGCCGCGTCGAAGATCGGCGCGCGGTTGTCGATGCTCAGCTCCTTGGCCTGGCGAGCCCCCTCGTCGTCGACATCGCCGTCGATGACGAAGCGCTCGATGCGCGCCCCCGAATCATCGAACAGCACCACGCCGGCGGCCTCGACACCGACGAGCTCGGACATCTCGCGGATCACGACGCGCGCGGCTTCCTCGGCGCCAAGCGGACGCGAAAGCTCGACGGTCAAGCGCTGCAGGCTGACCATGCGATCATGCGCCTGCTCGGCGGCGTGGCGAGCTTCGTCTGCGGCCAACCGCGCGCGCTTCTCGGCCTCGTAGAGCCGGGCGTTCTCGATCGCGATCGCCGCGTGCGCCGCGATTCCGACGACCGCCTCTTCGTCGGACTTCGTGAACACGCCCGGCTCCGGGTGCCCGAAGAAGAGTCCGCCGAGGACCTCACCCGATCGCGCGACCACGGAGACCGCGAGATAGCTGCAGACGGGAAGATGGCCCTTGGGCATCCCATGATGCGGCGCGCTCTTTCCGTAGCGCGGGTCCTTGGTGACGTCGTCGAGCCGTACGACCGGAGATTCTCCGTGGAACGTGGGCGCGAAGATCGCGGTATTGCGCGGCATCGGGAAGCGAGAGAAGCGCTCGCGCGGAACTCCCGCGAGGGTGTAGAGCGTGTAGCGCTCACCGCGAGGATCGACGACGTTGTAGAAGAACGCGCCGAAGTGCGCGCGGCAGATCGCCGTCGCTTCGTCGGTGACTCGCTGTACGATCCGCTCGAGGTCCAGCTCCGAGTGAAGCGCCCGTCCGATCCGCTGCAACGCGTCGAGCTGGTCCTGAGCCGCGAGGCCTTGGTTCATGCTCATCGAACACACAGGATCCACGGGCACCGGCGGATGCCAAGGGGAAGGTTCCGACGCCGAGCCACGGCGCCCGCGCGAGCGCTGACGCGCGCACCGATCTCGAAAAACCCTCACGTTGGCGTTCGGCTTCACCTCACTCGCGGCCGAGCGCCGATCAAACAGCAACAATGTTCGCGCCGCGGAGCTCGTCGGCGCCGAGCGCCTCGTAATATTCCTCGGCCCAGTCGAAGGTCGCGTCGTCGACCTCGACGGTGTACGTCGCGCTGCCGCGGTTGCGCGCGCGCACGCGCTCGCGGCGGACCTCGCGAGGAACCTCCATGACGTGAACCTCGACGAGCGCGCCGACCTCGGCGGCCCGCGCGCGCCAGCGGTCGCGCTGCTCGCGCTTGAAGAAGCCGAGCTCCAGGATCACGTCGACGCCGCGCGGCAGGAGCTGGCGCGTGACCGTCCACATCTGCGTCTCGCAGCGCTCGGTCCGCGTCAGCGCCCAGTCGAACGTCATCGGTGATGGCGCGTCCATCAGAAACAGCGCCGCCATCCACTCGTCGAGGCAGAAGAAGACCGCGCCGCGCTCGGCGGCCAGCGAGCGCCCGTACGTCGTCTTGCCGGCGCCGACCGGCCCGTAGATGAAGTGGATCATCGCGGCGAGAATCGCACGGACCACGTCACATTCAGGGCGCGACGTCCGTCATGAGGTCGAGGATCCATGCACACCGAGGACGTCACCTGGCTCGCCCGGCAGTTCGAGAACAAGCGCGCCCATCTGCGCGAGGTCGCGTACCGGATGCTCGGCTCGGCCGGCGAGGCCGAGGACGCCGTGCAGGAGGCGTGGATCCGCGTGAGCCACGCCGACACCGCCGGCGTCACCAACCTCGGCGGCTGGCTCACCACCGTCACGTCGCGCATCTGCCTCGACATGCTGCGCTCGCGCAAGACGCGCCTCGCCGCGGTGCGCGCCGCGCCCGAGGTCCGCACTGCGCGTGACCCGGCGCGCGACGCGATGCTGGCCGATTCGATCGGCGCCGCGCTCGTCGTCGTGCTCGAGCGGCTCACGCCGAGCGAGCGCGTCGCCTTCGTGCTGCACGACATGTTCGACCTGCCCTTCGACGAGATCGCGCGCATCATCGACCGCACCGAGGCCGCCACGCGGCAGCTCGCCAGCCGCGCACGCCGCCGCGTGCAGCTGCGCGAACCCGACGGTGCCGAATCGCGCGCCCGTCGCGACCTGGTCGACGCGTTCCTCGCCGCCTCGCGCGACGGCAACCTGGAAGCGCTGATCGCGCTCCTCGATGGAGACGTCGTGGTCCGTGCCGACGCAACCGCGGTACGCACCGCGACTGCGACTCGATGGATCGACGAGCGGCCGGGATTGGCGCGCGAGACACGCGGCGTCGCGAACGTCGCCGCGCTGTTCAAGGGCCGCGCCGGCGGGGCGACGTCCGCCACCATCGACGGCGAGCCCGGCGCCGTGTGGGCGGTGCGCAGCCGCGTGCGCGGTCTCTTCGTCTTCACGATCCTCGACGGACGGATCCGCGAGATCGAGATCGTCATGGATCGATCGTCGCTCGCCGAGCACGATGTCGCGCTCGCGGGTTCGTGAGGCAGCTGACAAGCGCGCCGACACCTTGACGAACACCTCCGCGAGGAGCATAGGCATGTGAGAGCTGTGCGCGCGTGCGCACGGGCAGAGGGGGGAAGGAACATGATGGAGAGTCGGGTTGTGGGGCGAAGGTACACGGTGCTCATCATCGATGACGACGAGGACACGCTGGAGGTCGTGTTCGAGATGCTGGACGGGGCGGGCTACGAGGTGGTCCTGGCCCACGATGGTCGGGAGGCCATGGAGCTGCTGATCAACGGGCTTCGTCCCGCCGTGATCATGCTCGACGTGATGATGCCGAAGGCGAACGGCAACACGTTCCGGATCTGGCAACGCGCGCGCCCCGAGCTGGCGCGCATCCCGGTCCTGGTGGCCACCGCGGCGCCGCTGTCGAAGAACGCGCTCGAAGAGCTGTCCCCGGACGGTCAGCTCGACAAGCCCTTCGACTTCCGCACGCTGAAGGATGCGGTCCAGTCGCTGATCGATCGTCCGCGCCCATCGCCGGGGGCAACGCCATGATCGAGGCGCGCAAGGCCGTCGCCGTCAACGAACGGACCTGCCGTCGCATGACCATCGCGGCCGTGGTGGTGACGGTCGCGGCGTTCCTCGCCGCCTCCTGGGGCGCGCTCTCGCGTCTCGAGGAGATCCGGTACGACTCGCGCGCGATCAGGACCAACGCGCTGCCCAGCATCCAGTCCCTCAGCGCGGCGCGCCGCAAGCTCGGCACCATCGGAGTCATGATCGCGCAGCTCGATCGAGTCCCGCTGATGCCGGAAGCGCTGGTCGAGCTCCGGAGCGCCATCGCGTCGCTGGAGGCTGACGTCAACGCGTACTTCGCGTTGCCGCGGTACCCCGGCGAGCGCGAGGAGTGGTCGTCGGTGCGCGCCTGCATCGACGGGCTCCATGCGGCCCTCGACGGCCTGGACCCGTCGAGCGTCGTGACGCCGTCACCCGAGGTCCAGGCTCGGCTGGCGGTGGCGATCGACCGCGCCGACGCCGCGCTGCTCGCGACGATGGATCGCAACGCCGCGGAGATCCAGTCGTTCGTCCAGAACATCGTATCCACGCGGGCCAGTGCGCTACGTCGCGCCTTGCTCTTCAACGGCATCGGCGTGCTGCTTGCCGCGCTGCTCCTGTTGATGGCGCTCCGTTCGCTGCGGCGACAGGTCGCGGCGGAGCGACGCGCGCAGCATCTGCTCGAGATCCGCGCCACCGAGCTCGAGGCGTTCGCCGGCCGCGTGGCACATGATCTCGTCGCGCCGCTGACGCCCACCGTCCTCTGGCTCGAGCGTCTGCGGAGCTCTCCCGACGAGACGACGCGGAACATCGCCGTGCGAGCGTCGCGTGGCGTGGGACGCGTCACCGAGCTCGTCGACGCGCTGTTCGCGTTCGCGCGTGCGGCGCGCGAGGCGCACGAGACGACGACCTCGGATCTCGACCAGGTGGCCCGCGAGGTCGTCTCCGGATTCGAGGAGCTGGCGGCGACGAGCCACGTGTCGCTCACGCTCGAGTCGCCCGGGCCCGTACCGCTGGCGATCCACCCGGGCATCGTCGCCAGCGTCCTCGGCAACCTGGTTCAGAACGCGATGCGCTACCTCGGCGAGTCGCCGATCCGGCGTGTGACCGTCCGCCTCCAGCAACGCAACGGCTGCGCGCGCGTCGAGGTCGTCGACACCGGGCCGGGGGTTCCGCTCGCCTTGCAGGAGCGCATCTTCGATCCGTACTTCCGCGCGGCAGGACGCGATCAGCCGCTCGGCCTCGGCCTCGGCCTGGCGACCGCGCGGCGCCTCGTCGAGGCGCAGGGCGGCACGATCGGCGTCACGTCGTTCGGCGCGGGCTCGACCTTCTGGTTCGAGCTGCCGACGCCGGCGGCGTGATGCGTGATGCGTGATGCGTGATGCGTGATGCGCGATGCGCGATGCGCTCACCAGCTCTGCTGGCCGGCCAGCTGACGCGTCGCGACGTTGATCCGGTTGTAGAGGTTCACCGTCGAGATGTGCAGCACGAGACACGCGAGCGACGGTTCGTCGTAGTGGCGCGCCGCCTCGTTCCACACCGCGTCGGGCACGCGATCGTCAACGTCCGCGATGCGCGTCACCGCCTCGGCCAGCGCCAGCGCCGCCCGCTCGGCCTCCGTGAAGTACGGCGCCTCACGCCACACCGCGACCGCCGCCAGCCGCCGCGCGGTCTCGTCGGTCTTGCCGACGTGCATGTCGATGCACACCGCGCATCCATTGATCTGACTGGTCCGCAGGTGCACGAGCGCCAGCGTCTTCGCCGGCACCGGCCCCGATTGCACGATCTTGCCGAGCGTCATGAGCGGCTCGAGCGCGGCCGGCACCGCCGCCGCAGGATTCTTGATCCGGATCTTCATGGCTGCTTCCTCCACCCTCATGACGGATGCCGCGCCCAGGATGTGACGCCTCACGACCGGAGATCGTGCGATCATCGATCGTGGTCGAGCAACGCGGTGCCGAACGTGCCGCCTACGGCGCGGCGCTGATCGAGAACCTGGCGCAGCGCCTGACGGCCACGTTCGGCAAGGGCTACGGTCGCCAGAACCTCCGCTATATGCGGTCGTTTTACCTCGCATTTCCAACAGGTTCCGCGCTCCCCGAGATTCGCCAGACGACGTCTGGCGAATTGGCCGAGAAACACCAGAAGCCGTCTGGCGAATCGAAGCCCCCCAAGTTCTCGCCCGCCCTTAGCTGGACGCACTACCTGATCCTCTCGCGCGTCACCAACCCGAAGGCGCGCGCGTTCTACGAGATCGAGGCCGCCCGTGAGCGGTGGGTGACGCAAGCACTCGAACGCCAGATCGCCGCGCTGCTCTACGAGCGCCTCTCCAACCAGCGCCCTGC
>DATLEB010000121.1:0-67652 GCA_035525615.1 Kofleriaceae bacterium
GGCGAGCCGCTCCGAGATCGGCTGGAACGCGACCGCGATCATGACCGCGAGCAACAACGGCACCACGAGCACCGCCGCCGCCTTGAGGGCCGCGAGGATGATGATCCCGCCGACGACGACGCCCAGGGTGCGCATGATCGCAGCCTAGCCTAGTCGTAGTACTCGGCACCGAGGTGCGTGATCAACTCGTCACCCTTGGTGTAGCGCAGCGTGTTCTTCAGCTTCATCAGCTGGATGAACAGGTCGTGCTCGGGGTAGAGGCCCTCGGGCGTCATCGGGCTCTTCCAGTAGAACGACAGCCACTCCTGCACGCCGCTCATCCCGGCGCGGCTCGCGAAGTCCATGAACAGCGCGAGATCGAGGACGATCGGCGCCGCGAGGATCGAATCGCGGCACAGGAAGTTCACCTTGATCTGCATCGGATAGCCGAGCCAACCGACGATGTCGATGTTGTCCCAGCCTTCCTTGTTGTCGCCGCGCGGCGGGTAGTAGTTGATGCGGACGACGTGGTCGAAGTGACCGTAGAGGTCGGGGTAGAGCTCGGGCTGCAGGATGTGATCGAGCACGCCCAGCTTGGTGACCTCCTTGCTCTTGAAGGAGTCCGGATCGTCGAGCACCTCGCCGTCGCGGTTGCCGAGGATGTTGGTCGAGTACCAACCCTGGAGGCCGAGGAGGCGCGCCTTGAAGCCCGGGGCGAGGATGGTCTTCATGAGGGTCTGACCCGTCTTGAAGTCCTTGCCGCCGATGGGCACCTGGTTCTTGCGCGCGAGCTCCACCATCGCCGGCGGATCCAGCGCCATGTTGGGCGCGCCGTTCGAGTACGGGACGCCGAGCTTGAGGCAGGCGTACGCGTAGATCTGCGACGGCGCGATGTCGTCCGACGACGCGCGGAGGCCGGCCTCGAACGACGCCAGGGTGGCGTGGGTCTCGGTCGGCTTCTTGTAGACCTCGGTCGAGCCGCACCAGACGGCGACCACGCGATCGCAGCCCTTCTCGGCCTTGAAGCGCTTGATGTCGTCCATGACCTGCTCGGCCAGGTCCATCTTGGTGGCGCCCTTCTTCACGTTGGGCCCGTTGAGCTTCTTCACCCACGTCTGCTCGAACACGGCGGGCATGGGCTTCACCTGCTCGAGCTCGTCCTTGAGCTGGTCGAGCAGACGCTGGTCGAGCACGCCGGCGCGGGTCGCCGCCTCGTACGCGTTGTCGAGGAAGATGTCCCAGCCGCCGAACTCGATGTCGTCGAGCTGGGCCAGCGAGATGTAGTCGTTGATCTTGGGCGTCTTGCCCTCGGTGCGCTTGCCGAGACGGATCGTGCCCATCTGCGTCAGCGAGCCGATCGGCTTCGAGATGCCTCGTCGCACGGCCATCACGCCCGCGATGAAGGTGGTTGCTACCGCGCCCATGCCCGGCAAAAGAATGCCGAGCTTGCCGGTGGCGGGTTTGACGTCGACGCCTTTCTTGAGTGCCATGGTGCTGCTGCTCCGCAGTGCAAGAACCGGGCGCTGGTCGGACCTGCAAGACAGGCGGACGGGGCGCCGAAAAGAGGCCCCGATTTACGAAAGATCCGACGGAGATGCAAGCGCAGAGGCGTCTGTCCGCACCACTCGTAGGGTGGTGGATTCTTGCCAGATCGACGGTCCTTCACCGGCTCCCGTTGATGGCGGTCGCCAGCTCGAGCCGAAACGCACCTGCGGATACATGCGAACATCGGCGCATGGGGGACGCTCCCAGCCGCGACGGGGCGCTGGACGCCACGGTCGCGGAGCGTCCGGTCGCTCGCGCCGTGAGCGGCGCCGAGCCGACCGTCCAGGCGGTCACCACGCTCGTGCGCGCGCCACGTCCGCGCCTCGACATCCCGGGCTTCCGCATCCTCGGCGTTCTCGGCGAGGGCGGCATGGGCACGGTCTACGCCGGCGAGCAGGATCAGCCGCGTCGTCCGGTGGCGATCAAGGTGCTGCACTCGACGTCGGACGCTGCGCTCACGCGCTTCTTCGCCGAGGCGGAGATCATGGCGCGCCTCGATCACCCCGGCATCGCCAAGGTGCTCGAGGCCGGCGAGGCCGACGGCCATCCGTACTTCGTGATGGAGCGCGTCGAGGGCGTGACGCTCGACGCGCACGTGCGCGCGCACCAGGTGTCGCTGGACGGGAGGGTGCGGCTGTTCGTCCAGCTGTGCGACGCGATCCATCACGCGCACGTGAAGGGCGTCATCCATCGCGATCTCAAGCCGTCGAACGTGATGGTGCGCGACGACGGTCGCGTCGCGGTGCTCGACTTCGGCATCGCGCGCGTGGCCGCCGTCGACGGGTCGAGCAGCGGCGAGACGCGGGCCGGCGAGCTCATCGGCACGCCGGTGTACATGAGCCCGGAGCAGGCCCGGCTGCGTCCCGACGAGGTCGACGCGCGCAGCGACGTCTACACGCTCGGCGTGATGCTGTACGAGCTGGTCGCGGGCGAGCTGCCGTACGACGTGCGCGGCAAGGTGCTGCCCGACGTCGCGCGCGCGATCTGCGACGACCCGCCGAGGGCGCTCGGCAAGATCAGCCCGGCGCTGCGCGGCGATCTCGCGGCCATCACCGACAAGGCGCTGGCCAAGGAGCCCGAGCGCCGGTACCAGTCGTCGGCGGCGCTCGGCGACGATCTGCGCAAGCACCTCGAGGGCGCCACGATCTCGGCGCGCGTGCCCGGCACGGTGGAGCAGATCCGCCGGTTCGCGCGGCGGCGCCCCGGCGTGGCGGCGGCGGTGGTGGCGGCGGTGCTCGGCGGCGCGCTGTTCGCGACGGTCGTGACGATGCTGTGGCTGGAGGCGCGCGCGGCGCGACGTGTCGCCGACGCCGAGCGAGCGCGCGTCGCGGCGGCGAAGGATCAGCTCGAGGAGCGCAACAACCTGCTCGTCCTCGACCAGGCGCGTTCGGTGCTGGCGCGCGATCCGTCGGCGGCGCTGGCGGCGCTCGCGACGCTGACCGAGCGCGGCACCGATCCGCAGGCGGCGTGGGCGATCGCCGACGAGGCGTTCGGCCGCGGGCCGGCGTCGGCGGCGCTGCGCGCGAGCGACGACGAGGGTCGCTGGGTCGAGGGCGTGCCCGGCACCGACGCGATCGTCACCGCCGGCTACGACGGTCGCGTGCTGTGGTGGGATCGCGGCGCGCGCGCACCGCGCGAGCTCGCGGCGCTGAAGGGGCGGGCCCACGCCGTGCGGCCGTCGCCCGACGGGGCGCTGATCGCGATCGGCGGTGACGCCGGCGTGCTGCAGATCCTGCGCGCGAACGGCGCGCAGGTCGCGGCGCCGGCCGGCTTGCCCGGCGACGTCGGCCAGCTGGCGTGGTCGCCCGACGGCCAGCACCTCGCCGCCGGCGACGATCGCGGCGGCGTGTGGCTGTGGACGCGCGACGGCGGCGACGGCGCGCGCCTCGACGGGCCGACGTCGGAGATCGAGTCGCTGGCCTGGAGCTCCGACGGTCGCCTGCTCGTGGCCGGCACCGACGACGGCACGGTCTGGCGGTGGGATCCCGCGAGCCGCGGCGGCGCGCTCGTCGCCGCCCTGAAGAGTGAGGGCAGCGCGGTATGGACCGACGGGACGCGCATCCAGGCGCTCGAGTCGGACGGCATCGTGCACGCGTGGCGCCTCGAGCGCGGCGCGCTCGTCGAGGAGCCGGCCGTGAACGCGAAGCTCGAGGCCAAGACCGGCGTGTTCTCCGCGGACAGCAGCGTGCTCGTCATCGCCGGCGCCGACGGCCGCGTCGGGCTGGTGCGCAGCGGCCAGGTCGAGATCATCGGCACCCACGCCGCGCAGGTTCGCTGCGTCGCGGTGGCGCGCGGTGGCGAGCTCGTCGCCACCGGCGCCGACGACGGCACGCTGCGCGTGTGGGATCGCCGCATCCGGCGCGTGCTCGATCTGAGCGGGCACACGCAGCGCGTGCGCAAGCTCGCCTTCGTCGGCGACGGCGCCGAGCTCCTCAGCATCGACAGCGCCGGCGAGGCGCGACGCTGGAGCCTCGACGCCATGCCGCCGACGGTGTTCGGCGGCCACCGCGACGTCGTCGAGCGCCTCGCGATCGCCACGGCCGGCACGCAGCTCGTGTCGGCCGACGCGCGCGGTGAGCTCTGGACGTGGAGCCTCGCCGACGGCAGCGGCGCGCGTCTCGGCGAGCACGGCAGCCGGGTGAACGGCCTCGCGTTCGCGGGCGCGACGCCGGTCTCGGGCGGCGCCGACGGCAGCGTCGCCTTCTGGACCGGTGCGTCGCCGCTGCGCCGCAGCGTCGAGTCGCCCGTGATGGACGTCGCCGCGAGCCGCGACGGTTCGCTCGTCGCCGTCGCCACCGAAGGCGGATCCATCGCGCTCCTCGCCGGTGACGGCACGCCGCTGCGCGCGCTCGCCGGCCACGCGGGCGGCACCGACAGCGTCGACATCAGCGCGGACGGCGCGCTGATCGCCAGCGGCGGTCAGGACCGCATGGTGCGCGTGTGGTCCATCGCCGCGGCCGACCGTCCGCCGCTCGAGCTCGGCCCTGCCGCCGACGACATCCGCAGCGTCCTCTTCTCACCCGACGGCACGCTGCTCATCGCGGCCGGCGACGACGGCAAGGTGCGCGCGTGGTCGGTGCGCGGCGGCGCGGTCGAGCCTTCGACGATGCGCGTCCTCGTCGACCATCACACCGCGGTGATCGCAGCCGACCTCGACGCCGCCGGCGCGACCCTCGTCTCCGTCGGCCGCGACCATCGCGTGATCACCACGGCCCTCGGCACGGACGCCGCCGCGCCCGCCGAGTCAGCGCCCGCCGGTGCGCCGTGGATCGCCGTGCGTGGCACCGAGCCGCGCTACGTGGTCGGCCGCGCCGACGGCACGATCCTCGTCCGCCCCGCCCAGACGCGCACCCTCGCCGAGCTGCGTGCGCGGCTCGCGGGACGCTAGCTGCGCGGGACGTCCGCGAGCGCGGGCGCCATCACGAACGGGTCGTCGGTCATGATCCCGTCGGCGCCGAGCGCGATGAGCCGCTTGGCCTCGGCCGGATCGTTGATGGTCCAGAAGTCGACGCGAATCCCCAGCGCATGACACTTGTCGATGAACCAGCGGCTCGCGAGGTTGATGGGGCCGACCTTGGTCGGCACCTGCGCGCAGTCGCCGACGAACGGCAGCGCCTCGATCACGCGCCGCGGTAACGCGCACAGCGCGGCGACCTCGTTCTGCGCGAGCGCGGTCTCTCCGCCGTAGCCGCGCTGACGCACCGCGAGCAGCGTGCGCGTCTGGAAGCTGGCCAGCGTCACGCGGTCCTCGGCCTTGAGCTTGCGGATGAGCCGCAGCAGCGGCGATACCATCGGCGGGCGCGGCTGCTTGATGTCGACGTTGAGGCGCACGCCGGGCAGCTCGACGAGGACCTCCTCGAACGTCGGCGCGCGGAAGCCCTTGCCGAGGTGCGGACGCCCGCCGTCGGGGGCGAGGAAGCCGTGCCCGAGATCGACGCGCTGCGCGTCGGCGAGATCGAGGTCGCGCCAGAACGCGCGCACGCCGCCCATGCGATCGGCGCAGTCGTCGTGCGACACGAGCGGATGGCCGTCGCGCGTCAGGTGCACGTCCATCTCGAGCGCATCGACGCCCGGGATCTCGAGCGCGCGACGGAACGCCGGCAACGTGTTCTCGGGCAGCTCGGCGCTGGCGCCGCGATGGGCGTAGAGGCGGAAAGCGTGGGTCACGCGCGTGCTACCTTACTTCGGATGCGTCGCCACGTCGCACCCGCCGCGTTCGTCGTTGGGCTGCTGGTTCCCGCCGTCGCCGCTGCCGGCCCCGCCTCGATCGTGAAGGGCGGCCCGAGATCCGACAAGGCGAAGGTCGAGGCCGCGCTCAACTCCGCCGCCGGCTCGATGGGCGTGTGCTGGCGCAAGGCGCCGCCGCCGAGCGTGACGGTGAAGCTCGCCATCGCCGCCGACGGCGCGGTCACCGCCACCGCGGCGTCCAAGACCGCGGCCGCGCAGTGCGCCGCCGGCGTGCTCGCGGTGTGGACCCTCCCCGGTGGTGCGTGGAGCGGTGAGGTCGAGATCACGACCGGCTCCTCGGCGCCCGATCTCTCGTCGCAGATCCAGTCGCAGCTCCTCGCGCAGGCCGCGCCCATCAAGGCGTGTCAGTCGCAGGCGCCGATCGCCGCCGGTCCGGTGCAGATCAAGATGAAGATCCATCCCGACGGCAAGATCACCGACGTCGTCGTCTCGTCGTCGCTCGGCGCCAAGATCGACACGTGCGTGCAGAAGGCGGTCACCGCGCTTCGCATCGATCCGATCGAGGCGCCGACGCCGGTGACCTACCAGCTCGCGGTCGCGTTCGCGGGCAAGGACGCGGGCGGCGCGGGCGGCCCCGGTGGCGGCGGCAAACTGCCCGAGTCGGACCCCGAGGGTGGCAGCATCGCCGGCGGCCTTCCCGTGGATCAGGTGAAGCCCGTGATGAACGCGGCGCGCCCGAAGATCATCGCGTGCGGCCGCAAGGGCAAAGGTACGGGCACGGTGGTCACGCGCTTCACCATCCGCCCCGACGGCACGACCAAGAACGTCGTGATCAAGGAGGCGATCAACGACAAGGGCATCGAGGACTGCCTGGTCGGCGTCTTCAAGGCCCTCAAGTTCCCGGCGGGCGAGGGCGAGACCAAGGTCCAGTACCCCGCGAAATACAACTGAGGTCCGAGGCCTGCGCCGCCGCAGGCGGCCCTAATTCTCGGTTTCCTCGAGCTTGAGCGCCTTGGCCGGCAGGGGCGGCGGCTTCGGGTCGGTCACCGCGAGGATCTCGACCTCGAACCGGATGTCCTTCTCGGCGAGCGGGTGGATGAGCCGCGTCTCGACCTCCTCGCCGCTCACCTTCACGATCTGCATCACCACGTTCAGACCGTCGGCGCCCTTGGCGACGAGCTTCTCGCCCACGTCGAGCTTGGCGTCCTTCGGGAACTCGGACCGCTTGATCTTCTTGACGGGCTGCGAGGCCGGGTTGCCGAACGCTTCCTTGGCCTTCAGCGTGCCCTCGCGCTTGGCGCCCTTCTCGAGCCCCTCGAGGGCCTTCTCCAGGCCGGCGAGCATCGTTCCGCCGCCGTGGATGTACTCCACGACGTTCTTTTCCAGCGTGTCGCCGCCGGCCACCGCAAGGTGGACCTTCATGCGCACCCTGACTCCCTTGGTGATCTTCACGCCATCTACCGTAACGCCCCATGACGCGGAATACAGCATCACGTGACCGAGTGTTCACGGGGTGGTGTGTGCGACCGAGGGCAACCCGGCGACTCGATTCGAGGTTGCGCTTTCTTGCGCATCGGCACGGGACGAGCAATAGATGGGTCTCGCCGGAATGTCGTTTCTTCGCCTACATCTTCGTTCGTCCTGGGTGACTCTCGCGCTCGCCGCTGCCACCACGCTCGCCCTCGCCGGGTGCCCGGCGTCGCACCAGGCGCAGCTGAATGTCCTTTCCGTCGAGAAGGCGTCCACGCCCAGCAAGGACATGGTCGTCTACGTCGAGGTCGTGAACCACGCCAAGCGACCGATGCGCCTGCAGCGCCTGCAGTACACGTTCGCGCCGGCAGGCTCGCACGCGAAGAACGCCAAGCTGGAGCTGGAGCTGGAGCTCGGCGAGCGCTTCGTCGAGGCCGGCTCCGCGGTCGTGGTCGAGGTGCCGCTGCCGGTCGCCGACGCCGCGCTGGGCGACACGCTCACGCTCGCCGGAAAGCTCTGGGCCGAGCAGGACCAGATCCTGCGCAGCTTCGCCGTCACCGCTGAAGTCGCGACGCCGGTCGAGCGCACGCCCTAGCGAGCGATCAGCGAGCGCCCGACGAGGGGCCGCACTGGCGTGTAGCCGGGGCGACGTGTAGTGTCCGCGGCGATGACGTCCATCGCTTCCTCGCTCGCCGCAGCGCCGGGCCGCTGGCACGCCCTCGCCGAGCGCGCGATCGCCGGTGAGCCCACGAGCCGCGACGACGCCCGCGCCGTCCTCGACGCGCCCGCCGCCGAGCTGCTCACGCTCCTCGACGCGGCGTACGCGGTGCGGCGCCATCACTGGGGCCACCGCGTGCTGTTGCACGTGCTCGACAACGCCAAGGCCGGCGCCTGCCCCGAGGACTGCGGGTTCTGCTCGCAGTCGTCGCGCCACGGCTCGCCCGCCGGCGAGGAGCCGATGAAGTCGGCCGACGAGCTGGTCGAGGGCGCGCGCCGCGCCGTCGCCGCCAAGGCGCGGCGCTACTGCATGGTGACCGCGACGCGCGGCCCGTCACAGCGGGACCTCGACACGATCTGCGAGGCGGCGACCCGCATCAAGGCGGAGAGCGGCATCGAGCTGTGCGCGTCGCTGGGCCTCTTGACCGAGGCCAAGGCGAAGCGGCTGCGCGCGTCGGGCGTCGATCGCTTCAACCACAACCTCGAGACCAGCGAGCGCTACTACGACCAGATCGTGACCACGCACTCGTGGCGCGACCGCGTCGAGACCGTGCGGCTGGCGCGCGACGCCGGCATGCAGACGTGCGTGGGCGGCATCGTCGGGCTGGGCGAGCACCAGGACGACCTGCTCGACCTCGCGATGTCGCTGCGCGACCTCGACGTCGACTCGGTGCCGGTGAACTTCCTCGATCCACGCCCGGGCACGCCGCTCGCGGGGCGGCCCAAGGTGTCGCCGACCGACGCGCTGCGCGCGCTGTGCATGTTCCGCTTCGTGCACCCGCGGACCGATCTGCGCGTCGCGGGTGGTCGCGAGGTCGTGCTACGCACGCTCGGCGTGATGGCGCTGTGGCCGGCCAACTCGCTCTTCACGCAGGGCTACCTGACGACGATCGGCGCGACGCCGGCCGCCGATCACCAGATGATCCTCGACGCCGGCTTCACGCTCGAGCTGCCGGACGGCGCCGAGGTCGCGCCCGATCCCGTCGCGGTCGCCGGCGTGGCCGCGCCGCGCAAGCCGACGTTGCCGGTCATCCGCAGCTGAGCTGCGCGCGCGCGCGACCTGCTAAGGTCGGCGGCGATGCGCATCGACAAGGTCTACACCAAGGGTGGCGACACGGGGCAGACGTCGCTCATCGGCGGCGATCGCGTGAGCAAGGCGGCGCCGCGGATCGAGGCGTACGGCACCGTCGACGAGATCAACGCCACGCTCGGCCTCGTGCGCACCGCGCTCGAGAGCTCGGCCGCCGGCGAGCACCTCATCCCGATCATCCATCGCGTGCAGAACGAGCTCTTCAACCTCGGCGCCGAGCTCGCCACGCCCGACCCCGAGCGGCGCGCCAAGCTCCCGCGCGTCGAGCTGCGCCACATCGCGCAGCTCGAGGCCGACATCGACGCGCTCAACGACGCGCTCCCGGCGCTCACGAGCTTCGTGTTGCCGGGCGGCGGCGCGGCCTCTGCCGCCTTCCACCTGGCGCGCACGGTGTGCCGGCGCGGCGAGCGCCTCATCGTCGCGCTCGGCGAGACCGAAGATCTGGGTGAGCTTCCCGTCACCTACCTGAATCGCCTGTCAGACGCGCTCTTCGTCTTCGGGCGCTGGGCGGCCATGAAGGACGGTCGCCCGGAGCCGTTGTGGCAGCCGGCGACGACGTGATACCGGCCTGGTACGATCGAAGCGATGCGTCCCTCCGACACCACGCCCGACGCATACCAGGTGCAACTCGCTGCGCTGCGACGTATGAGTCTCGACGAGCGAATCCTCCGGACCCTCGAGATGATGGACGAGGGCTACGAGCTCGCGCGGGACGGCATCCGGATGCGACATCCCGACTACTCCGAGCGTCAGGTCTTCCTGGCGCTGGTTCGGATGCTCCACGGAGACGAGCTGTATGCGAAGGCGTGGCCTGGTGAGGCCCGGTTGGCTCCGTGACCGCGTCGGAGACGTTGCGCTGGCTCGTCGCTTCACTCGATCAGGCCGCGATTCCCTACATGGTCGTGGGCTCGTTCGCGAGCTCCGCGCACGGCGCGATGCGCACGACCCGCGACGTCGACGTGGTCATCGATCCTAGCCGTCAAGCGTTCGAGCAGTTTCTGGCTTCCGTCGACGACGAGCGCTTCTACGTCGATCGGGAGGTCGCACGCGACGCGCTTCGCCGACGCTCGATGGTGAACATCATCGACCTTCGAACCGGGTGGAAGATCGACCTCGTCGTGCGCAAGCATCTTCCGCACGCGGCATCCGAGTTCGAGCGTCGCCTTCGCGGAAAGATCCTCGGTGTCGACGTTCACCTCGCCACCGCCGAGGACGTGATCGTCGCCAAGCTGGGGTGGGCGCACGCGAGCGGGTCCGAGCGCCAGGTCGATGACGTTCGGGGACTGCTGGCGTCGAGAGCGGCCGACCTCGATGTCGGATACATCGAGCACTGGGTCGAAAACCTTGGGCTCGCGGAGATCTGGGCTCGGGCGCGCTCTTCCGGTGGCTGACCCGAGAATGCCGCGCCGGGGCGTTGTCTGGAAATCGCGCTCGTATACTCTCGGCCGTCGTGTCGGAAGAGAAAGAGCCTGAGCCGAAGGAACCCCGGAAGAAGAAGTCCGAGGGCGCGCAGCAGCTGGCGGCGGCCGAAGAGGCCGCGAAGGTGCGCTTCGAGAAGGCGATGAACGAGCTGCGCGAAGGCGCGTACAAGTTCTCGTCCAAGGTTCGCGGCCAGACCGAGATCGTGCTCGAGGAGCTGATCGATCCCGACGGCGACGTGGTCGACTCCATCGCCGACGTCGAGGGTGACGCGGGCGCGATCGCGCTGGCGGTGCCGGTCGAGCTCCTCACGTTCGACACGTGGCTGTTCGGTCAGATCGGCGACAAGGACGAGCTCGACCTCAAGGACGAGACGCACTGGGAGACGTGGTTCAACTTCGGCTCGTGGATCGGCGAGACCATGCGCCGCCGCCACGGTGGTCACTGGATCCTGTTCGGCGACGATCCGCACACGTGGCGCATCGGCTTCTCGAAGGTGTTCCTCGAGGTCGCGCCGTTCATGTTCGCCGAGCAGCTGCTGCGCATGGGCTCGGGCGCGATCAAGCGCATGGTCACGGAGATCGAGAAGATCCGCGAGCAGCACGAGGAGCAGTCCGAGCGCGACAAGGGCCAGTCACTGGATCGCTTCCTGGCGCAGCACTACCTGCGGCTGCACACCGTGCCGCTCGGGCAGTGGATGTCGATGGACTTCGCGAACCTGGGCCGGCTGTGGGCCAAGGAGCCGGCGTCGGCGCTGATCGCGGCGATCAAGGAAGCCGGCCCGCGGCTCGGGCCGCAGAACCAGCAGATCGTCGTCCGCGTCGTCGAGGCGCTGTCGCGCGCGAACCAGGACAAGCCGGTCGCGGAGCAGACCAACGACCGCGGGCTCTTCGAGGCCGTGGCGCAGATCGTCGGCTTGCGCCGCGCGACCGCGCCGCTCGCGATCGACATCCTCGAGCGCGTGGTGGTGCCGGCGATGCACGTCGGCGTGCCGGAGAGCTTCCCGCCGCTCGACGAAGATGACCTGGTCAACCTGCGCAAGGGCATCGAGCTGTTCGTGTTCTTCGTCGAGGTGGTGCCGCACATGCACCAGGCCGACGACGAGGGTTTCCTCGGCAGCATCCCGCACGAGCACCTGTCGACGCCGTACGGCGATCGCAACGTCCTCGAGGTCGGCAAGGGCGACTGGGTGGTCGTGAACCCGGCGTACTTCATCCCGATGTTGAAGGACCTGGAGCCGCAGAAGCTGCTCGAGAAGTACGACGACTTCGTGAAGTACATCGGCTCGCAGCCGGACGCGCCGCGCCGGCGCGACGACGGGCGGATGCTCGCCGAGACGGCGATCCGCGCGCTCGCGGATCTGAAGGCGTGTGTCGGGACCGCGCTGACCAACAAGGACGCGCTGGTCTTCCGCATCCTCCCGCCGCCGGGCTGAGCTCAGAAGAGGCTGGGCTGGCTGTCGTTGCTGCTGCCGGCGCTGCCGCCGGAGTGGCGCTGCACCAGCGCGACGAGCTCGTCGCCGAAGCGGGCGATCTTCGCCGGGCCGAGGCCGGGGATGCGCGCGAGCGCGTCCTTGGTGCGCGGGCGCTGCGCGTCGATCGCGGCGATCACGCGCTGCTGGAAGACCATGTACGCCTTCCACTTGAGCTCGCGCGCCATGCGCTTGCGAAACCGATCGAGCTCGCGGGCGAGGTCATTGCGCGGACCCGACGTGTGCGCGCGGCGCGCGTCGCGCGTCGGTCCGTCGCCGGAGCTTGCGCGTGGCGTGCGCGGTTCTCGTGGCGTGCGCGGTGCACGGTCGCGAGACCCCGTCGGGCCGGGCAGCGCGATGGTCGGATACTTCTGGCCGCGGCGCACGAGGCGGCGCTCGCGGATGAGCGCGTCGATCGTGGCGACGATGGAAGCCTGCGAGGCGCCGGCGAGCGCGCCGTACTGCGGCAGCGCCATGAGCGCGGCCTCGGCGACCGCCTTGCTGCGACTGCCGCGCAGCGCCAGCGCGAGGTTCACGCGTCCGATCGGTCGCGCCAGCCGCGCCACCGCGTCGAGGATGATCTGGCGCTCGTCGGCGCCGAGCACCTCGGCGGGCGGCGCGGCGCGCGTGTCCGAGTCCTCGCCGTCGTCCTCGGTCAGCCCGACGCAGACGTCGCAGCAATCGCACGCCGCGTGATCGTCGCTGCCGGTGAAGTGGGCGCACAGCTGGATCTGACGGCAGTGAGATCCCGAGCGCGCGTACCGCTCGACCGCGGCGAGCGCCTCCTCGGTGCGCTGCACCGCCGCCGCGCTCCTGGAGTTGCCCATCTGCAGCTTGCGCTGCGTCATGAGGTCGCCCGGACCGAAGAGGAGGACGCACGTCGACGCGTCGCCGTCGCGGCCGGCGCGCCCCGCCTCCTGGTAGTACGCCTCGAGGCTGCCCGGCGTCTGGAAATGCACGATGACGCGCACGTCGCCGTAGTCGATGCCCATGCCGAACGCGTTGGTCGCGACGAGCACACGCGCGCGCCCCGCCGAGAACGCGTCGTGAGCCCGCTCGCGAGCCAGCGCCGTGCGTCCGGCGTGATAGTGCTGCGCCGGGAAGCCCGCGCGCTTGAGCGCGTCGGCGACCATCTCGGTCTTCTTGCGGGTGCTGCAATAGATGATGGCGCGGCCGGCCCCCGCGCGTGACCGCAGACCGGCAGCCTCGCACTCGGCGATGACGGCCTCGATGCGCGCCGCATCGCTGGCGAGGTGAAGCACCGCGAAGCGCAGGTTCGGTCGGCGGAAGTCGCCGCGCACCAGCGTTGGCGCGCGCATCCGCAGCGACGACACGATCTCGTCCATCACGCGCGGCGTCGCCGTCGCCGTGAGCGCGATGACCGGCGCGTCGACCACGTCGCGCAGCTCGTGCAGCTTCAGGTACTCGGGCCGGAAGTCGTGCCCCCACTGACTGAGGCAGTGCGCCTCGTCGATGGCGACCAGCGCGATCCGCACGCGCCGCAGCATCCGGTGGAAGCTCGCCATCGCCGCGCGCTCGGGCGAGACGTAGAGGAGCGCGAGCTCGCCCGCGAGGAAGCGCGCGACCACGCCCCGTTGCTCGTCCTCTTCCTGATGGCTGTGGATCGCCGCCGCCGCCACCCCGCGCCCCGTCAGCGCGTCGACCTGGTCGTTCATGAGCGCGATGAGCGGCGACACGACGATCGTCGTCCCGCACCCGCGCTCGAACGCGTCGATGGCCGGCACCTGATAGCAGAGCGACTTGCCCGCGCCGGTCGGCAGGAGCACCGCGGCGTCGCGCCCGGCCAGCACCGCCGACACCGCCTCCTGCTGCCCGGTACGAAAGGCGGGATAGCCGAAGACCGTCCGCAGCACGTGCAGGCCATCGGCGGCCGGAGCTACTTCGAGCACAGACCGTCGCTACCACGAGGCTACGACAGCCGGCGCACCTCGATCGTCGTCGACGACCTGGCCTGGCCGGTGCGATTGATCCGCAGCCACGGTCGGATGAGATCGACCGCCTCGTCGAGCGTGCGCGCCTGCACGATCATGTAGCCGCCGATCAGCTCCTTCGCCTCGGTGAACGGGCCATCGCGGACGATGCGCTGCGCCGCCGCGCGCCGGAAGCGCGTGCTGCGGGTCGTGCCCTTGAGCCCGACGCCGTCGAGGATCGTGCCGGCCTCGGCGAGCGGCGCCATGTAGGCGTCCATCATCGCCATCGACGCCTCGGTGGGGCGGCCGTCGCTGGCGTCCGACGCGAGGTCGCGGTCGACGAACGCGGCGTAGCGATGATGGCCGGGGCGCACCGGCGGCGGTTGCGGTGTCGGCGCGTCGGCGGGCGCGCCGAAGTCCTGCGGCGTCCACGCCTCGTGGAGCTCGAGCGTGCCGCCGGTGCCCGGCGCGTCCTGCGCGAGCTGGTTGGCGGCGGCGCGCGTCGGCACGTCGATCAGCCACCAGGCGCGCAGCGCGGAGCCAGTGCGCGCGACGACGGCAGGCGCGTCGTCGGTCTCCGTGATCGTCGCGACCTCGTCGGGGTCGAGACGCTCGGCGGCCAGCAGGGTGATCGGTTGCGACGCGAGGTACGCGTCGATCGGCCCGATCGAATCGATCGAGTCGGTGGGCTCGTCGCCGGAGAGCGTCATCATCAACTTCATGCGGGGCCTCGGGTGTAGTGCACGGCGATCGCGCCGGAGCGGAAGGTGTGCGCCGAGCGTAGCGTGAGCTTGGTCGGCTTTCCGTCCGGCCCCCACAACGACGAGCCGGCGCCGATGATCGAGGGATTGATGCTGAGCCGCCACTCGTCGATCAGATCGTGGGCGGCCAGCGTGCGCGCCACCGACGGGCTCCCGAAGATCATGATGTCGCCGCCGGGCGCGCGCTTCGCGGCGGCGACGGCGCCGGGGAGGTCGTCCGCGACGATCGCGAGCCTGGGATCGTGCGACCGCGGCAGCGTTCGCGACGCGACGATCTTCGCGACGCCCTTGTACCAGCGCGCGTGCGAACGCTGGTGATCGCCGGCGGTCGCGTCCTCGGCGACACCGGGCCAGTAGCCTTCCATCATCTGATAGGTGGTGCGGCCGTAGACCGAGGTGTCGACCGACTTGATGAGCGGATAGGTATGGTCGGCGAGCTCGGCGTCGAACTTGACGAAGCTCATGTCGCCGCCGGGGCCGGCCATGAAACCGTCGAGGGATACGTGAGCGAGCATGATGACGTTGCGCATGTGTTCTTCTCCTTGTCGGGGCGACGAACCGCCGGCGGCGCGATCGACTAACGGCGCGAAAAAAGGATCCAGTCGTAAGCCACCGGAAGGATTCAGCTGCGGCCGCGGATGGCGAGCGCGACGCCGCCGGTGATCGCGGCGGCCGCGATCAGCAGGCGGGGCGACACGTCTTCGCCGAGCAGGAGCACGCCCGCGGCTGCGGCGAGGAGCGGGACGAGCAGCTGGAGGATGGCGGCGCGGGTCGCGGTGAGCCCGCGGAGCGCGGTGTACCAGCACGTGTAGCCGAGGCCCGATGCGATCGCGCCCGACGCGACGGCGAGCAGCACGCCGCGCAGCGATGCGTGCAGCGCGAACGCGCCGCTCGTCGCGACAATCGTGACGAGCACGACGACCATCGGGACCGTGCGCACGAAGTTGCCCGAGGTCGCGGCGAGCGGGTTCGCGACGCCCTTGCCGCGGATCGAGTAGACGCCCCACGCGGCGCCGGCGACGGCCATGACCGCGGTGCCGGCGGCGTCGGGCGCACCGCCGCCGGGGCGCGCGAGCGCGACGAGGCCGCCCGCCGCGATCGCGAGGCCCAGCCATACCCGCGGTCGCGGTCGTTCGCCGCGCGCGATCGCCCAGGCGAGCATCGTGGTCTGCACGCAGCCGAACAGCACGAGCGCGCCGACGCCGGTGTTCACGCGCACGTACGCGAACGAGAACGGCGCGGCATACGCGAAGAGCGCGAGCGCGGAGGCCCAGCTTCCGCGCGATGCCGACATTGTCCGGGAACCGGACGAACGTGGCCACGCCAGCAGGAGGAGCACCGCGGCGCCGCTCACGAGCCGAACCGCGGTGTAGCTCGCGGCGTCGATCTGCACGCCACGCTCGCCGCCGCGCAGCGCGAGCCGGCAGAGCACGCTGTTCGCCGCGAACCCGACGAGCGCCGCCGCCGTGAACAGCACGATGCGCCCTTCGAGTCCGCGTCGCTCACCATCGGTGTCGCTCGGGGCGACCGCGTCATTCGTCGTCGTCACCGTCGTGCTCGGCCAGCGTGGCGTTCGCGTCCTGCACGCGCCGCTCGGCCTCGGCGAGCGCTCTCGTCGCCTCGCCGACCTTGCCGCGCGCTCGCTCGAGCGCCGCCTCGGCGACCTTCACCTCGGCCTCGGCGTTCGCCAGATCCGCCGTGCGCTGGACGACCGAGCGCTTCATGCCCTCCACCGCGCGCTCGAGCAGCGCGCGCTCGGCCGCCCGCACGCGCGCGCGATTGGCCCGCTCGCGCTCGGCCTTCTCGCGCTCCGCCTTCTCGCGGTTCGCGCGGTCGCGCGCCTTCGCCTCCCCCGCGTCACCCGCGCCGGTGTCGCGCTTCGCGCGTCGCGCCGCGAGCTCGTCGCCGTCGTGTGCGTCGCCCCTGGCGTCGGCCGTCGCCGCCGGCTTCGCCACGCGCGGCGCCATCGCCTCGATCGCCGCGCCCATCATCACGTCGAAGCCGGGCGGATCGCGATCCGCCACGAGGCGCCCGGGCTCGTCCGGGTCCCACGTCCCGATCGCCGACAGCGCCTGCAGCGTGGTGGCCACTCGCTGGATCGTGGCCGGGCTGGCGGCGTGGCCGTCGCCCTCCAGCACCTTCACCGCCCGGGTCCGGAGTCGCGCCAGCGCCGCCCGCTGGTCGTCCAGCCCGTCGCGGTCGCCGTCGCGCACCCGGGCCCCCGCTTCCATCAGCGCGTCCATGTCCTTGCGGTCCCCGCGCCACAACGCGTTCACGACCCACGCGCTCATGCTCGGCTTCGGGAGCTTCGCGACCACCCCGGCAGAACCCTTCGATCCCGCGGCCTTGAGCTGATCGGCCAGCCGCTTCCGCTCGGTCGTGAACGCCGACAGCGCGGCGCCGTACAGCTCGTCGGCCGCCTCGTCGACATCCGCGCCATCAGCCTTGCTCACCCCGAGATTCTGCCGAAGTTGTCCGGTCGGCGGACAATGACGGCCCTTCAATCGAAACGGTCAATCGTTTGACCACGCAGTGAACGCGAGTGACGCGCCTTTTTCATTGACACACTGCGTCTCGAAACCTCATGCTGTTCTTCGTCATGGCGGGCTCCTCCCAGATCTCCGGCTCCAGCCAGATTCTGGTTATTGAGGTTCTGTCGATTCTGATTCCGGTTGCGACCCGGTGCGGGCCGCCGACCTGATTCGGAATTGAACCGAGCAGAGATTGGCCCCCGCACCGAAGAAGGTCGCGGGGGTTTTTCGTTTCTAGCGACTTCGAGCACCACGAAAGCCCCAATCCAAGATGCCTGACTCACCACGCCGCCCACGCCGTTCCGACGCTCTCGTGCGCGACACGTCTCGCGCGCCCGCCCGCGCGATGCTCAAGGCCACGGGCCTCGACGACGCGGCGCTCGAGCGACCGATCGTCGCCGTCGTCAACACGTGGACCGAGGTGATGCCGTGCAACCTGCACCTGCGCGCGCTCGCCGACGACGTGAAGCGAGGCATCCGCGCCGCCGGCGGCACGCCGATCGAGTGGAACACCATCGCGGTCTCCGACGGCGTCACCATGGGCACCGAGGGCATGAAGGCGTCGCTGGTCTCGCGCGAGCTCATCGCCGACTCCATCGAGCTGGTCTGTCTCGGTCACCTCGTCGACGCCGTGGTCTGTCTCGTCGGCTGTGACAAGACGCTGCCCGCCGCCGCGATGGCGCTGGCGCGCCTCGACATCCCCGGGATCGTCCTCTACGGCGGGCCGATCGCGCCCGGCCGCTTCCAGAACCGCGACGTCACGATCCAGGACGTCTTCGAGGGCGTGGGCGCGCACGCCGCCGGCAAGATGACGCTCGCCGATCTGCGCACGCTCGAGGACAAGGCCTGTCCCGGCGCCGGCGCGTGTGGCGGACAGTTCACCGCCAACACGATGGCGACCGCGCTCACCGTCATGGGCCTCGGCCCGATGGGGCTCGGCGAGGTTCCGGCGACGTCCCCGGAGCGCAAGGAAGGCGCCGCGCACGTCGGCAAGCTCGTGATGCAGCTCCTCGCCGCCGGCACGTCGGCGCGCGCGTTCATCACGCGCGAGTCGATCGAGAACGCGATCACGGCCGTCGCCGCCTCGGGCGGCTCCACCAACGCCGTGCTCCACCTCCTCGCCATCGCGCGCGAGGCCGGCGTGCCGCTCGCGATCGACGACTTCGACGCGCTGGCGGCGCGCACGCCGACGATCGTCGACATCAAGCCGGGCGGTCGCTTCACCGCCGTCGACATGCACAACGCCGGCGGCATCGCCGTGCTCTGCCAGCGCCTCTTCACGGCGGGGCTCCTCCACGACACCCCGACGTGTACCGGCAACTCGCTCCGCGCAGAAGCCGACGCTGCGCGCGAGACCGCCGGTCAGGAGGTCATCACGTCGCTCGAGAAGCCCAAGGCCGCCACTGGCGGCCTTGCGATTTTGAGGGGCAACCTCGCGCCCGACGGCTGCGTCATCAAGCTCTCGGGTCACTCGCGCACGCGCCAGGTCGGCCCGGCGCGCGTGTTCGACAGCGAGGAGCAGGCGTTCGCCGCGGTGCAGGCCGGCGCCATCAAGGCCGGCGACGTCGTCGTCATCCGCTTCGAGGGCCCGTCGGGCGGCCCCGGCATGCGCGAGATGCTCGCCGTCACGGCGGCGCTCGTCGGTCAGGGCCTCGGCGGCGACGTCGCGCTCCTCACCGACGGCCGCTTCTCGGGCGCGACCGTCGGCTTCATGATCGGCCACGTCGCGCCGGAAGCGGCGCTGGGCGGACCGATCGCGCGCATCCGCGAAGGCGACACCGTCGTCATCGACGTCGCCACGCGCAGCCTCCACGTCGAGGCCAACCTCGACGAACGCGAGAACGCGCCACGTCCGCGGCCCACGCCGCGCGGCGTGCTCGGGAAGTACGCACGATCGGTGACCTCGGCTGCCGAGGGCGCCGTGACGAATCACGACGGGGGGAAATCGTGACTGTGATCGCTGAAGCAGAGATGCCGGCCACGCCCGAGAGGCTGCCGGGCAAACGCACCGGCGCCGAGATCATGTGGGAAGTGCTGGAGCAGCAGGGCGTCGAGGTCGTCTTCGGATATCCAGGCGGCGCGATCATGCCGGCCTACGACGCGCTGCCGAAGTACAACGTGCGGCACGTCCTCGTCCGCCACGAGCAGGGCGCCGCGCACATGGCCGACGGCTACGCGCGCGCCTCCGGCCGCATCGGCGTCGCGGTCGCCACGTCGGGCCCTGGCGCCACCAACCTCGTCACCGGCATCGCCACCGCGATGCTCGACAGCGTCCCGTGCGTGTTCATCACGGGTCAGGTGTCGTCGCACCTCATCGGTACCGACGCCTTCCAGGAGACCGACGTCACCGGCGTCACGCTCCCCATCACGAAGCACAACTGGCTCGTGACACGCGCGCAGGACATCGCTCCGGTCCTGCGCGAAGCGTTCCACGTCGCGAAGAGCGGCCGCCCGGGCCCGGTCCTCGTCGACATCACCAAGGACGCGCAGCAGGGCACCTGCGAGTTCGATCCCGCGGACCGCACCGTCGCGCGTCCGCCGCGCCTCCGCCCCGAGCGCGCCAGCGCCGCGGATCGCGAGGACGCGTTCGCTGCTGCGGCGCGCCTCATCGATCACGCCGAGCGCCCGCTCATCCTCGCCGGCCACGGCATCGTGCAG
The DNA here is from genome assembly GCA_035525615.1 of Kofleriaceae bacterium. Classification (GTDB taxonomy): domain Bacteria; phylum Myxococcota_A; class Polyangia; order Haliangiales; family Haliangiaceae; genus UBA2376. The sequence continues at coordinate 19,761 of DATLEB010000121.1, forward strand.
GCCGGCGCCGCCGCCGAGCTCCTCGCCTTCGTCGAGCACACCGGCGCGCCGGTCGCGTCGACGCTCCTCGGCCTCGGCGGCTTCCCGGCCACGCACCCGCGCGCGCTCGGCATGATGGGCATGCACGGCGAGGCGTGGGTCAATCGCGCGGTGCAGGAGGCCGACCTCCTCATCGCGCTCGGCATGCGCTTCGACGACCGCGTCACCGGCAACCTCAAGACGTACGCGCCGCGCGCGCGCAAGATCCACGTCGACCTCGACTCGTCGGAGATCGGCAAGAACGTCGCCGTCGACGTCGCCATCGTCGACGACGTGAAGCGCGTGCTCGCGCAGCTCACGCCGCGCTGCAAGCGCCAGGATCGCGCGCCGTGGATCGCGCGCATCGAGGCGGAGAAGGGCGAGTCGGCGGTGCGCGACATCCAGGCGCTCCCCGACACCGGCAAGCTCCACGCGGCCCACGTCATCCACGATCTGTGGCGTCTCACCGAGGGCAAGGCCGTGGTCGTCACCGACGTCGGCCAGCACCAGATGTGGGAGGCGCAGTACTACAAGCACGACTACGCGCGCGGCCTCGTCACGTCGGGCGGTCTCGGCACGATGGGCTTCGCGCTCCCCGCCGCGATCGGCGCTCGCTTCGCGCGCCCCGGCGACGAGGTGTGGGTCGTCGCCGGTGACGGCGGTTTCCAGATGACGGCGTGCGAGCTGTCGACCGCGGCCCAGGAGGGCATCAAGGTCAACGTCGCCATCATCAACAACGGCTACCTCGGCATGGTCCGCCAGTGGCAGGAGATGTTCTACGGCGGCCGCTACGTGGCGACGCCGATGCGCTCGCCCGACTTCGTGAAGCTCGCCGAGGCGCACGGCCTCACCGGTCTCCGCGTCACCAAGCGCAGCGAGCTCGCCGCCGCGGTCGCCGCCGCGCGCGCCGACGCCGGCACGGTCGTCATCGACTTCCGCGTCGAGCAGGAAGACTCGGTCTACCCGATGGTTCCGTCGGGCGCCGACCTCGGCGACATGATCCGCCGCCCCCACGCCGCCCCCTCGCCGCTCGTCGAGACCGGCGCCGACACCGAAGAGGACGAGGTCCCCCGATGAGCGCCAGCCACGAGGAGCAACCATGAGCCCGGCCGCAGCCCCACCGCGCCCGCGTCTGCGCACGTTCGTCGCCACCATCGAGGACGTGCCCGGCGTCCTCAACCGCGTCGCGTCGCTGTTCCGCCGCCGCGGCTACAACATCACGTCGCTCACCGTCGGCCAGTCCGAGCAACCCGGGCTGTCGCGCCTCACCATCGTCGTCGCGTGTGACGACGCCACCGCGATCCGCCTCGAGGCCAACCTGTGGAAGCTGGTCGACCTCGTCGAGGTCCACGAGCTCGATCCGCACCAGGCCATCGAGCGCGACCTCGCGCTCATCAAGGTGCGCGCCACGCTGACGACGCGTGCGCAGGTCGTGCAGGTCGCGGAGCTGTTCAACGCGCGCGTCGTCGACGTCGCGCCCGACGAGCTCGTCGTCGAGATCACCGCGACCCGCGAGCGCGTCGACGACATGCGCCGCGTGCTCGAGCCGTTCGGCGTCATCTCGATGGTGCGCACCGGCGCCGTCGCGATGCCGCGCGCCGGCGTCGCCGACCCCACCCTTTCTGTAAAAACCGCCGCGAGCTGAGGAGACAAGACAATGGCCACGCTCTACTACGACCAGGACGCGAACCCCGCTCTCATCAAGGCCCGCAAGGTGGGCATCATCGGCTACGGCTCGCAGGGCCATGCCCACGCCGGCAACCTCGCCGACTCGGGCGTGACCGTGAAGGTCGGCCTGCCGCCCGGCTCGAAGAGCATCGCCGTCGCCAAGGCCGCGGGCCACGAGGTCGCCGCGCCGTCGGAGGTCGCCGCCTGGGCCGACGTGCTCATGGTGCTCGTGCCCGACACCAAGCAGCCCAAGCTGTGGAAGGAGGACATCGCGCCTCACTTCGATGGCCGCGCCGACAAGATGCTGATGTTCGCCCACGGCTTCAACATCCACTACGGCACGATCGCGCCCGCCGCCGGCCTCGACATCGCGCTGATCGCGCCCAAGGCGCCCGGTCACCGCGTGCGCGAGACGTACAAGGAGGGCGGCGGCGTGCCGGCGCTCCTCGCGGTGCACGCGTCGTCGTCGCCCGACGCCAAGGCGCTCGCCATGAGCTACGCGCACGCGCTCGGCTCGACGCGCGCCGGCCTCATCGAGACCACGTTCGGTGAGGAGACCGAGACCGATCTCTTCGGCGAGCAGGCCGTCCTGTGCGGCGGCGTCTCGCACCTGATCCGCGCCGGCTTCGAGACGCTGACCGCCGCGGGATACCAGCCCGAGGTCGCGTACTTCGAGTGCCTGCACGAGCTCAAGCTCATCGTCGACCTCATGTACCGCGGCGGCCTCAACTACATGCGCTACTCGGTGTCGGACACGGCCGAGTGGGGAGACTACGCGTCGGGCCCGCGCATCATCGGCCCCGAGGTGAAGGCGGCGATGCAGAAGGTCCTCGCCGAGATCCAGGACGGCACGTTCGCCAAGGACTGGGTCGCCGAGAACGAGAAGGGCGCGCCGCGCTTCAACGCGCGACGCGACGCCGAGCGGACGCAGCCGCTGGAGGAAGTGGGAGCGAAGCTACGCGCGCTCATGCCCTTCCTCGATGCAGTGACCGTCAAGCCCGGCGACTCCTGAGGCCCAGCACCATGCGTAGAATCCACATCCTCGACACCAGCCTTCGCGACGGCGAACAAGCGCCCGGCGCGAGCATGACGTCCCCCGAGAAGCTCGAGGTCGCGCGCGCGCTGGCGCGCCTCGGCGTCGACATCATCGAGGCCGGCTTCCCGGCGGCCTCGCCCGACGACCACGCCGCGGTCGCGCAGATCGCGCTGGAAGTGGGGCGCGAGCCGCTGAAGGGCCGCCCGGATGTCCAGCCCCCCGTGATCCAGGCGCTGGCGCGCGCTCACGAGGGCGACATCGACGCGGCGTGGAGCGCGATCAAGGGCGCGGCCCGCCCGCGCATCCACACCTTCCTGGCGACGTCGGACCTGCACCTCGAGCACAAGCTGCGCATGACGCGCGACGAGGTGGTCACCAAGGTCGGCGCGATGGTGCGTCACGCGAAGCGCCTGTGCGAGGCCGTGGAGTTCTCTCCCGAGGATGCGGGTCGCAGCGACCCCGAGTTCCTGCACCGCGTGCTGGCCGTGGCCATCGAGGCCGGCGCGACCGTGCTCAACATTCCCGACACGGTCGGCTACACCATGCCCGACGAGTTCGGCGCGCTCATCGCCGGCATCGTCGCCAACGTGCCGGGCGCGCGCGACGTCGTGATCTCGGTGCACTGTCACGACGACCTCGGGCTCGCGGTCGCCAACTCGCTCGCCGGGTTGCGCGCGGGCGCGGGCCAGGCCGAGGTCACGGTCAACGGCATCGGCGAGCGCGCGGGCAACGCGTCGCTCGAGGAGCTGGTGATGCTGTTGCGGACGCGCGAGCCGGTGCTCGGGCTCGCGACCGGCATCGACACCACGCAGCTGCTCAGCGTGAGCAAGGTCATCTCGCGCGCGACGAGCTATCCGGTGCCGCCCAACAAGGCGGTCGTCGGTGGCAACGCGTTCGCGCACGAGAGCGGCATCCATCAGGACGGCGTGCTCAAGCACCAGCGCACGTACGAGATCATGAAGCCCGAGGACGTGGGCGCGTCGCAGACCAAGCTCGTGCTCGGCAAGCACTCGGGCAAGCACGCGTTCGCGGAGCGGCTCTCGACGCTCGGGGTCGCGCTCGAGGGCGACGCCCTGGTCCGCGCGTTCGCGCGCTTCAAGGTGCTCGCCGACCGCAAGCGCGCCGTGCACGACGCCGATCTCGTGGCGCTCGCCGCGGGTGAGCGCGCGCCGGCGCCCGACCTGTATGTCCTCGAGGACCTGCAGGTGGCGTGCGGCACTGCCGGCCTCGCGACGGCGACGGTGCGGTTGCGCGATCCCGAAGGTGCGCAGCGCGTGCAGGCGGCGGTCGGCACCGGGCCGGTCGACGCCACGTACAAGGCGATCCAGGCCATCGTGTGCGCGCCCGTCGAGCTGCTCGAGTTCAACGTCAACGCCGTCACCGAGGGCATCGACGCGCTGGGCGAAGTGAGCGTGCGCGTGCGCGAAGGCGAGGAGCGCGCGACGCACGGCTCGGGCGCCGACACCGACATCGTCGTCGCCAGCGCCAAGGCGTACCTGGCGGCCCTCAATCACGTCATCGCGCGCAAGCCCGCCGCGCAGTCCGTGGAAGGTGCGGCATGAGTCCCGCGCCCCGTACGATGTTCGAGAAGATCTGGGACGCGCACGTGGTCCACGAGGACGAGGGCGCGCCGGCGATCCTGTCGATCGATCTGCACCTGGTGCACGAGGTCACGTCGCCGCAGGCCTTCGCGGGTCTGGCGAAGCGCGGCCTGAAGGTACGCCGCCCCGATCGCACGGTCGCGACCATGGATCACAGCGTGCCGACCGTCGCGCGCAAGGCGGGAGACGGAGCCGGCGACAACGCCGCGGTCCTGAAGGTGCTCGACGACGCCGGCAAGGCGCAGCTCGACACGCTGGCGAACAACTGCAAGCAGCACGGCATCCGGCTGCACGGCATGGGCTCGGCGGGGCAGGGCATCGTGCACGTGATCGGGCCCGAGCTCGGGCTCACGCATCCCGGCATGACGATCGTGTGCGGCGACAGCCACACCTCGACGCACGGCGCGTTCGGCGCGCTCGCGTTCGGCATCGGCACCTCCGAGGTCGAGCACGTGCTCGCCACGCAGTGCCTCCTGCAGCGCCGCCCGAAGACGATGCGCGTCACCGTCGACGGGCGCCTGCCCGCGGGCGTGACGGCCAAGGACATCATCCTCGCGTTCATCGCGCGCGTGGGCACCGGCGGCGCCACCGGCTACGTGCTCGAGTACGCCGGCAGCGCCATCCGCGCGCTCGACCTGGAGTCGCGGATGACCGTCTGCAACATGTCGATCGAGGGCGGCGCCCGCGCCGGCATGATCGCGCCCGACGACACGACGTTCGCGTACCTCGCCGGTCGCGCGCACGCGCCCGCGGGCAACGCGTGGGATCGCTCGGTCGATCGGTGGCGCTCGCTGCCCAGCGACGACGGCGCCACGTTCGACGCCGAGGTCGTCATCGACGGCGCCGCGCTCGAGCCGATGATCACGTACGGGACCAACCCCGGCATGGGCGGCCCGGTCGGCGCCAACGTCCCCGATCCGGCGGCGCTCGGCGACGCCGACGAGCGCGCCGCGCTCAAGCGCGCGCTCGACTACATGCAAGTCGAGCCGGGACGCCCGCTCCTCGGCCGCAACGTCGACGTGGTCTTCGTCGGCTCGTGCACCAACGGCCGGCTGTCCGATCTCCGGACGGCCGCGTCGGTGCTCAAGGGCCGCAAGGTCGCGCCGGGCGTGCGCGCGATGATCGTCCCCGGCTCCGAGGCCGTGGCCCGCGCCGCCGAGGCCGAGGGCCTCGACGTCGTCTTCAAGGAAGCGGGCGCCGAATGGCGCACGCCGGGCTGCTCGATGTGCATCGCCATGAACGGCGACCAGCTCCGCCCGGGTCAGCTCGCCGTGTCGACCTCGAATCGCAACTTCGAGGGTCGGCAAGGGCAGGGCGGCCGCACGCTGCTGGCGTCACCGCTCACCGCCGCCGCCGCCGCCGTCACCGGCAAGGTCACCGATCCCCGCTCGCTCGAGGTCGCACCATGAGCTCCACCGGCGCTCGCTTCGATACGCTCACGAGCCACGCGGCTCTCCTCCTCGCCAACGACGTCGACACCGATCAGATCGTGCCGGCGCGCTTCCTCAAGGTCACCGACAAGGCCGGCCTGGGCGACGCGCTCTTCGTCGACTTCAAGAAGCCGTACGGCGACGCGTTCCCGCTGGCGCAGCCGCAGGCGCAGGGCGCGCAGGTGCTCGTCGTCGGCAAGAACTTCGGCTGCGGCAGCTCGCGCGAGCACGCGCCGTGGGCGCTGTGCGCCGCCGGCTTTCGCGCGGTGATCGCACTGTCGTTCGCCGACATCTTCCGCGGCAACGCGCTCAAGAACGGACTCCTCCCCGTGGCGCTCGCCGAAGGCGATCACGCGGAGCTGATCGCCGCGCTCGCGGTCGACGAACGGACGCCGATCGCGATCGATCTCGAGACGCAGACGGTGACCTTCGCGGGCCGCACCGCGTCGTTCGCGGTCGACGCGTTCGCGCGCCGCTGTCTGCTCGACGGCGTCGACGAGCTCGGCTACCTGCTCTCGCACCTGTCGAAGATCGAGGCGCACGAGGCGCGATCGTCATGAGCGACGGAGACCAACGCGTCGAGATCTACGACACGACGCTACGCGATGGCGCCCAGCGCGCCGGCATCTCGTACTCGGTCGAGGACAAGCTGCGCATCGCGCGCGCGCTCGACGAGCTCGGCATCGACTTCATCGAGGCCGGCTGGCCGGGCTCGAACCCCAAGGACGCGCTCTTCTTCGAGCGCGCCCGCACCGAGAAGTGGCGCCACGCGGCGCTGTGCGCGTTCGGCTCGACGCGCCGCTCGGGGATCACGGCCGCCGAGGACCCGAACCTCCAGGCGCTGGTCGAGGCCGGGACGCCGGTCTGCACCATCTTCGGCAAGTCATCGCGGTTCCAGGCCGTGGAGGTCCTCCGCACCACGCCCGAGGACAACCTCGTCATGATCGCGGACTCGGTCGCGTTCCTGCGCGCCGCCGGCCGCCGCGTCATCTACGACGCCGAGCACTTCTTCGACGGATACGCCGCCGATCCGCAGTACGCGCTCGCGACCATCGCGGCCGCGGCCTCCGCCGGCGCCGAGACGGTCGTGCTCTGCGACACCAACGGCGGCACGATGCCGTGGGACGTCGAGACCGCGGTTCGCGCCGCACGCGAGAAGCTCGGCCCCGAGGCCGGCGGGGCGCCGCGCATCGGCATCCATGCTCACGACGACTCCAACACGTCGACCGCCGCGTCGCTCGCCGCGGTGCGTGCCGGCGCGCGCCACGTGCAGGGCACGATCAACGGTTACGGCGAGCGCTGCGGCAACGCCGACCTCACGGCGGTCGTTCCAGGCATCATCCTCAAGCTCGGCTCGACGCTCGGCCTCACAGCGCTCCCCGAGGGGAAGCTGCCGGCGCTGCCCGCGGTGGCGCGCCTCGTGGCCGACGTCGCCAACCTCGCCTACGACGATCACGCCGCGTACGTCGGCGCGCACGCGTTCGCGCACAAGGGCGGCGTGCACGTCGCCGCCATGATGCGGCACCCCGAGAGCTACCAGCACATCGATCCCGCGCTGGTCGGCAACACCGCGCGTTTCGTCGTCTCGGAGCTCTCCGGCCGCGCCAACCTGGTCGAGAAGGCGCAGGCGCTGGGCCTGGGCGACCTCGATCCGGCGCACGCCGCCGCCGCGGTCCGCACCGTGAAGGAGCGCGAGGCCGAGGGCTTCGCGTACGAATCGGCCGACGGCTCGGTCGCGCTCTTGCTCCTGCGCGCGCGCCCCGACTACCGGCCGCCGTTCGTCGTCGACGGCTACCGCGTCACCGCCGGCAATCGCGGCGCGGTCACCACCGCCGAGGCGACCGTCAAGCTGCACGTCGGCGAGCGCCCGGTGCACGCCGCCGCCGACGGCGACGGTCCGGTCCACGCGCTCGACGCCGCGCTGCGCGCCGCGCTCGGCCCGTCGTTCCCGCAGATCGGCCATCTCTCGCTGGTCGACTACAAGGTGCGCATCGTCGACGGCGTCGCCGGCACCCGCGCGATCACGCGCGTGCTCATCGAGTGGCACCACGACGATCGTCGCTTCGCCACGGTCGGCGCATCCCAGAACGTCCTCGAGGCCTCGTGGCAAGCCCTGCTCGACGGCCTCGAGCTCGCCCTCACTCCGCCCCAACCCCGAAGGAACCACCATGCACGCGCGGATCGCTCTCTTAGCTGGTGACGGCATCGGCCCCGAGGTCCTCGACGAGGCCCGCAAGGTCCTCGACGCGATCGCCGAGCGCTACCAGCACGAGGTCTCGTACACCGAGCACCTGATCGGCGGCGCCGCCATCGACGCCACCGGCACCGCGCTCCCCGAGGATACGTACCAGGGTTGCGCCGACGCGGACGCGGTCCTCCTCGGCGCCGTGGGTGGCCCCAAGTGGGATGACCCCAAGGCGACGGTGCGGCCCGAGCAGGGCCTGCTCGCGATCCGCCAGCGCCTCGGCCTCTGGGCCAACCTGCGCCCCGTCGCGCCGTATCCGTGCCTGCACGATCGCTCGCCGCTCCGTCCCGAGAAGCTCTCGGGCGTCGACATGCTCGTCATCCGTGAGCTCACCGGCGGCCTCTACTTCGGCAAGCCCAAGGAGCGCACCATGGGCCCCGACGGCCTGCGCGCCGTCGACAGCATGGTCTACACCGAGCACGAGATCCGGCGCGTGGTCGAGCTCGCCTTCCGCGTCGCGGCCTCGCGCCGCGGCAAGGTGACGTCGATCGACAAGGCCAACGTGCTCGAGACGTCGCGCCTGTGGCGCCAGATCGCGATCGAGGTGGCCGAGCGTCACCCGAGCATCCGCGTCGAGCACATCCTCGTCGACGCCGCGGCGATGCGCCTCATCACGCATCCGTCCTCGTTCGACGTCGTCGTCACCGAGAACATGTTCGGCGACATCCTCACCGACGAGGCCGCCGTGCTCTCCGCGTCGATCGGTCTCCTGCCGTCCGCGTCGATCGGCGACGGCAAGCGCGGCCTCTACGAGCCGATCCACGGCTCGGCGCCCGACATCGCCGGCCAGGCCATCGCCAACCCGGTGGGCACCATCCTGTCGGTCGCGATGATGCTCCGCTTCTCGCTCGGCCTCGAGCAGGAGGCGCAGTGCATCGAGCGCGCCGTCGAGGACGCGCTGCGCGACGGCGCGCGCACCCGCGACGTCGGCGGCACCCTCACCACACACGGCATGGGCGGCGCGATCCGCGAGCGCCTCGAGGACGCCGCCGCCGGCGGCTCCACCTCCGCCATGCTGTCCCGCGCCTTCTAGCAAAGCCGTACCCATATGCCCCACACCGCCCGCGCCAGCACCGACCTCACCGCCGCCTCCTCGGGGGTCTTCTCCGACATCCCGCTGGAGCGACCGCCGCTCTGCCCGTTCTTCGACATCGTCCGGGGACCGGACGGTCTGGATCGGATGGTGGTCTCGGTGGACGGCATGGCGCTCCTGCGCCTCGTGCTCATCAACAAGGGCACCGCGTTCACGCGCGAGGAGCGCGCGTCGCTGGGGCTCGAGGGCCTGCTGCCGCCGCAGGTGAACGACCTCGAGACGCAGGTCGCGCGCGCCTATCGCGGGTACTGCGACGAGGTCACCAACCTCGCCAAGTATCAATACCTGCGCGGCGTGCAGGAGCGGCAGGAGATCCTCTTCTACGCGCTCCTCGAGCGGCACCTCGAGGAGATGCTGCCGATCGTCTACACGCCCACCGTCGGTGAGGCGGTCCAGAAGTTCAGCCAGCTCTACCAGAACCCGCGCGGCCTCTCGCTGTCGCCGGAGAACATCGATCGCGCCGACGAGATCCTGGCGCGCTATCCGCTCAACGACGTGCGCATGATCGTCGCCACCGACAGCTCGGCGATCCTCGGCATCGGCGATCAGGGCTGGGGCGGCCTCGCCATCCCCATCGGCAAGCTCGCGCTCTACACGTGCGGCGGCGGCGTGTCGCCGTTTCACACGATGCCGGTCGCCCTCGACGTCGGCACCGAGCGCGACGACCTCCTCGCCGATCCGCTGTACCTCGGGACGCGCCGCCGCCGCCTGCGCGGCCAGGACTACGTCGACTTCATCGAGCGCTTCGTGCGCGCCGTCGCGCGCCGCTGGCCGCGCGCCGTCATCCAGTGGGAGGACCTGGCCAAGGACACGGCGTTCACCGTGCTCGATCGCTTCCGCGGCCAGCACCCGTCGTTCAACGACGACATCCAGGGCACGGGCGCGGTCGCGCTCGCCGGCGTGACGTCGGCGGCGCGCATCATCGGCCGCCCACTGCGCGAGCAGGTGTTCGTGGTGCACGGCGCCGGCGCCGGCGGTGTGGGCGTGGCCGAGATGATCGCCCGCGGCCTCGTCGCCGACGGCCTCACCTGGGATCAGGCGCGCGCGCGCCTGTTCGTCCTCGACTCGCGCGGCCTCCTGGTCGACGACCGTCCGCTCGACGACTACAAGCGTCGCTTCGCGCAGCCGCGCGAGCGCATCGCCGCCTGGGGCGTGGGCGCTGCCCCCGACCTGCTCACCACCGTGACGCACGCCAAGGCGACGGCGCTCCTCGGCCTGTCGGGGACGCCGGGCGCGTTCACGCAGGACGTCGTGCGCGCGACGCTGCGCAACACGTCGCGGCCGATCGTGTTCCCGTTGTCGAACCCGACCACGTCGGCCGAGGCGACCCCCGCCGATGTCCTGGCGTGGACGGACGGTGCCGCGCTCGTCGCGGCCGGTTCGCCGTTCGCGCCGGTCACCATCAACGGCACCACGCGCGCGATCCCGCAGGGCAATAACGCCTTCGTGTTCCCCGGCCTCGGCGCGGGCGCGATCGCGTGCAGCGCGTCGCGCATCACCGACGGCATGGTGATGGCGGCGTCGCGCGCGGTCGCGGACTACACCGCGGTACATCACCCCGACGCGCTCTACCCCCCGGTGTCGGCGCTGGCGCTGGTCTCGCGCGCGGTCGCGGTCGCCGTGATCGAGGCCGCCGTGCGCGACGAGGTCGCCGGCCCGGAGGGGTCGGTGCACGCGCCCGCGGCCCTCGCCGCCGCGAGCGCGTGGCAGCCTCGCTATCTGCCCGTGACGCGCCGCTGATCGGATCCGTCGAGCCGGCGCGCACGGGTGAGCCCAAACGCACAGTCGAGATCGTGGCCCGCTCTCGTTATCGTGTGGTCACGCCGTGCCGCCCGACGATCCTGCGCATCTGCTCCATGACGTCCGCACGCGACTCGCGCGCACCGAGGAGGAGCTTCGCGCGAGCGAGGCCGCGCTACGCGAGGCCGACCGCCGCAAGGACGAGTTCCTCGCCATGCTCGGCCACGAGCTGCGCAACCCGCTCGCGCCGATCGTCACCGCGCTCGAGCTCATGCGGTTGCGCGGCATCGATGCCGCCGCCTCGCGCGAGTACGCGATCATCAACCGCCAGGTGAAGCACCTCTTGCGCCTCGTCGACGATCTGCTCGACGTGTCGCGCATCACGCGCGGCAAGGTCGGCCTCACCTGCGCGCCCGTCGAGCTCGGCAAGATCGTCGCCAACGCCTACGAGGCGGTGGCGCCGCTCATCGAGGAGCGCTCGCACAACGTCGAGCTCCAGGTGCCGGCGCGCGGCATGGCCATCCAGGCCGACGAGATGCGCTTCTCCCAGGTGGTCACCAACCTGCTCGCCAACGCCGCCAAGTACACCGATCGCGGGGGCCGCATCTGCATCGAGGCGCGTCGCGCCGAAGATCGCATCACGCTCGCCGTGCGCGACAATGGCATCGGCATCGACCCGGAGACCCTCCCGCGCGTCTTCGACATGTTCGTGCAGGAGCGCCAGGGCTCCGACCGCAGCCGCGGCGGTCTCGGCCTCGGCCTCACCATCGTGAAGAGCCTCGTCGAGGCGCACGGCGGCACCGTGCGCGCCGAAAGCGACGGCCGCCACCGCGGCACCGCCTTCATCGTCAACGTCCCTGCTGCGTGACGCAGTCTCGGAATACCCAGACCCCAGACGGAGACGGGGATCCGGTGATTCGATCAGACGGTGGGGAGACCACATGCCCGGCGCCGGCCGCGGCCCGGGCTTTCGGGCCGACCCTGCCCTCGCGCTCGTTCGCCGCTTGGCGAGGGTGCGCGGCGCGGTGCCCCGCGCGGGGACAGGGGATCGATCGACCCGGATACCTTCAGCGAAGAGCGGCTCAACGAGCGCTCGAGCAGGATCGCCCCTCGGCCCGGGTCGCCGCGCCGACGCCTCTCTGCGCTCACCACCCGAACCCCACGCCACGCCTGGGACAGACCCAGATCCGAGCGTCACACCGCATGTCCTCGAATTGGCTCTCGTAGTCGTCACGAGCGGACCAGATGACGTCCAGCGCCTGGAGGCGCATGCCGCCTGCCATGACGAAGGTGCGCGTCGACCTCGTCAGCCATTCGAGGCGCATGGCGCCGCTGACGAAGCTGCGCGCCGACCTCGTCAGCCATTCGCGGCGCATGGCGCCGCTGACGAAGCTGCGCGTCGACCTCGTCAGCCATTCGAGGCGCGAGAATGGCCCGCGGTGGATTGGTGGTTGTGCGGCTCGTCTGTCGGGGACTGGTGCGTCGTGGGGTTCGGGTGGTGGTGGCAGGGAGGCGGCGGCGCGGCGACCCGGGCCGAGGGGCGATCCCTGCTCGAGCGCTCGTTGAGCCGCTCTGCGCTGAAGGTATCCGGGTGGATCGATCCCCTGTCCCCGCGCGAGGCGCAGCGCCGCGCACCCTCGCAAGCGGCGAACGAGCGCGAGGGCAGGGTCGCTCCGAAAGCCCGGGCCGCCGACGCCGCCGGGTGCGGGGTCTCCCCAGCGTCCGATCGAATCACCGGATCCCCGTCCGCCGTCCGGGCGCGATTTGTGCGCGCGCTAGTCGTCGTCGAGGGCGTCGTCGAGCGCCTTCGCGAGGCGTTCGGCGTCCTGCGGCGTCATCTTGTTCGCGCCGAACTGCTGGTCGGCCTGGTCGACGAGCGCCATCATGCGCGCCTCCTCGACCGACATGGACGACTGGTCGCTGCGCAACCAGTCGTCGATCTCCTCGGTCAGCCGCTTCTTGCGCGAGTCGGGGCCCTTGGGCTCGCCGTCGACCGGCTTGTGGCGGCGGTACGACACCGTACCGTATGCGTTGGGCAGGTCGCCGCGGAACTCGGCCATCGTCTGGTACCGCTTGACCGGATCCTTGGACATCGCGCGCATGATCACGCGCTCGGCGCCCTCGGTGATCTCGCGGTGCGGCGCGAACTCGCGCGGCGACGGCACCGGCGCGTTGATGTGCTTGTGGAGCACCTCGCTGCCGGCCTCGGCCTCGTAGGGCGGCCGCCCGCACACCATGTCGAACAGGATCACGCCGAGCGAGTACACGTCGGTGCGCAGGTCGACATCCTCGCCGCGCGCCGCCTCGGGCGACATGTACTCGGGCGTGCCGAACACCGCGCCCTGCAGCGTGTCGGTGCCGAGCTCGTCGGGCGCGAGGATCTTCGCGATCCCGAAGTCGAGGATCTTCACGAAGTCGTAGCTGCGCTCGCGCTCGGTCACCCAGCCGCCCGGGCCCGTCGTCACCATGCGCACGATGTCGCGGCGTCCTGGCCGCTCCAGCAACATGATGTTGTCGGGCTTGAGGTCGCGGTGGATGACGCCGAGATCGTGCGCGGCTTCGAGCGCGTACGACATCTGGTTGACGATGTTGAGCGCGCGATGCAGCTCGACGGCGCCGTCCTTCTCGATCAGGTCCTCGAGGCTCTTGCCGTCGAGGTACTCCATGACGAAGTAGACGAGCCCATCGCCGAGCACGCCGAAGTCGGTGACGTCGACGATGTTGGGATGGTTGATCGACGAGGCCGCGCGCGCTTCGCGCAGGAAGCGATTGACCGCGTCCGGGTAGCGGGCGAACTGCGGGTGCAGCACTTTCACCGCCACCGGCTTCTTGATGTAGACGTGCTCGCCCGCGTAGACGGTGCCCATCCCGCCGCGCCCGAGGATCTTGTCGAGACGATAGTTGCCGACCGTCGCGCCGATGCGCGCCAGGTCTTGCTCTTCGACGAGCATGGCCGAGTCGTGCAAGCAGAAGCGCTCCCCGGTGGGGAATCGCGTATGGCAGCGCGGACAGACGCGCAAGTTGGGTGGGTCCTCCCCGAGGCTTCTGGGACTAAAGCCGAATCTGGCCGAAGAAGAGCAGAAAGCGGCTGTCGTAGAACTTCTGCGGCTCGGGTGGCTTCAGGTTGTTGAACGTGAAGTCCATACCCGCGTCGATCTTGTTGTTGGGCGAGAGCTGGATCGCGATGGTTGCGGGGATCGACAGCGAGCTGGTGTCAGAGAAGTCGAAGTCGGCGACGCGAACGGTGGCCTTCACCAGGATGGCCACGATCGGCGCCGGCTGCACGACGATGCCGATGCTCGGCGTCGCGTCGGGCTTGCCGTCGAACTGGATCTCGAACGCCGTCTCGAGCGCGGTCACGGCGACCTGCTCCTTGGGCGCGTAGCGGAACGGGAAGCCGATCGGGATGCCGAAGTTCGTCTGCCGCTCGGTGGTGGTCACCGGCGGATCGCCCGACGTGACTGACCCTTCCACCGATGAGAACGAGACGCCGGTGCGGAAGTCGACGAGGTCGTACACGATCGACCCTTCGAACGCCGCGTAGCCGCTGATGTCTTTGAAGTTGTTGATGCCCTTGAAGCCGGCCTGCAGCTCGACGTTGTCCTGGTAGCCCATGCGGTAGTCGAACGACAGACCGAAGGTCTCGAACGCCGTCTTGTTGCTGATATCGAAGCCGATGCCGGCGCGCATCTCCTGGATGCCCTGGCTCAGCGTCAGCGGGCGCTGGATCTCGCCCTGCGGGTACGTGAGCTTGGTGTAGAGGCCGCCCGCGGTCAGGAGGGGCTGATCGGGATCCTCTTCCTCCTCGTCCTCTTCCTCGTCGCTCTCGTCGTCGCCCTTGTCCTCGTCCTCGTCGCCCTCGTCCTCTTCTTCCTCGTCGTCATCATCGGCCCAAGCGGTTCCAGACGTGCCGGACGCGGGATCGAGCACCGGGTACAGCGCCGCGGCCGAACCGAGCACCAAGGCCAGGCTCAAGCGAAGACTCGTCGACAGATCGCGGAGCATTTTCCCTTCCTCCGTCGCGAGGTTAGCCCTGCCGGCTCGACCTCCGCAAGCAACCGAGCCGACATCCGAAGCCGAAAAGACCGTCGGCGCCGACCTTCCGATCGACGCCGACGCTCCAGCCCGGAATACGAACGAGCTAACGCGAGCCGCTTGCCAACCAGTGCCGCCTGGGTACAGGTGACGGCGCTGGCCGACGAGCGCGCTCAGCGCTTCTTGCTCTTCTTGCCCTTGGCGGGCGCCTTCTTGGCAGGCGCCTTCTTCTTGGCGGGCGCCTTCTTGGCGGGCGCCTTCTTGGCAGCGGCGGCCTTCTTCGGAGCAGCCTTCTTCGCGGTCTTCTTCCGCTTGCTGCCGCCGACCTGACGCTCCTTGCGCGCGATGTCGCCGTCGCCGTCGAGGTAGTAGAGGTACTTCGAGTAGTCCATGTCGATACCAGCCGACACGACCTTGCTCGCCTTGCCCTTGGCCTCGCCCGGCTTCTTGCGGGGGACGGCCCAGACGTCGCCGCCCTTGATGTAATACATCATGTCGTTGTCGCGCTTCACGCCAGCCTTGAAGACCTTCTCAGCTCCAGCCATTTGAATTCCCTCCCGAGTTGGGTTGATGAGTTCCCGTGCCCAAAAGGGGGTCAAGGGAAGTGGCGCCGACCCTACGAAGTGGGTCTGACAAAACGCGATCGAGAATCCTCGACGGAGATCGAGTTGCTCTCCGTCGAGGATTCCGGAACCGAAATTCCTCGACGGTAAATGCACGTTTCTCGACGGGAAATCGCGCCGTACTGAACGGGCGAGCAGGTCACCGTCGACGATTCGATTTTTTCTTCGCGCGTCCCGTCGAGGATTCGCAGATCAGCACCTGGCTCTCGCTGCCGGGACCCAGGAAACCGCCCCGGAAGTCGCCGTTCCGCTCGACGACGCGCAGCCCCGCGTGCGCGATCAACGCCTCGAGCTCGGCCGGAAAATACTTCCGCTGGCTGAGCAGGACGACGCGCTCGGGGCCGCCATTCTCGGGCTGGTAGTAGAGACGGATGACGGCGATCTGGCTGACCGGATCGTAGTCGTGGCTCGTCGAGTACCAGACCCGCTTGCCCGTCGTCGGATGCGTGAAGCGCGTGCGCGCCCAGCGCCGATCCGGATCGCGCGCCAGCCATCCCGGATCGGGGAGCTGCACGTCGAACGCGAACGCGCCGCCGGGCGCGAGATGACGGCGCACCGCGCGCAAGCACGCCTCGAGCTCGACGCGCGTGTAGAGGTGCTCGAGGACGTTGAACGCTGCGATCACCAGCGGGAAGCGTCGGCGCAGGGCGAAGTCGCGCAGGTCGCCGCTGACCGGCCGGATGCGCTCGCGCGCCGCCGCCGGCAGCCGCGCGCAACGCGCCTCCAGCGCCGCGAGCATCGGCTCGGACTGGTCGAGCGCGATCACGCGATGGCCGTCGCGCGCGAGCGGCACGGTGACGCGGCCCGAGCCACACCCCAGCTCCAGTATCTCTCCCGGACCGCCGAGGACGCGGCGCGCGACGTCGCGGTACCACTGCACGTCGGCACGGCGGCGCCGGTACTCGTAGTCGTAGAGCGCGGCGTCGGCGTAGTGCTCGCGCGCGCCCAGATCGACCGCCGCCAGGTGACTGGCGAACCGGTACGCGCTCACGACACCGGCGTGGTCGCCGGCAGCGCCGTCATCTGCCCGTGCCGGCGACGTCCACCGCGCCGGCGGCGCCGGCGCTTGCGCGGCTCCTCGGGCGCGTCGGGATCCGCGGGATCACCGGCCTCACCATCGTCGCCGTCACTGTCACCGTCACCGTCGTCGGCGTCGCCGCCACCCGAGCTCGCGACCGTGCCGCCACCGGCGGCCGCGGCCAGGAGCGCGGCGAGCTGCACCGCGTCCTCGAGCGAGTCACGGCCGCTCGACGCGTCGACCGGGAGATTGCGCGCGCGGGCGGCGGCGATCTTGCGCAGCGCGAACAGGATGTAGCGCATGCGCTCCGCGTCGCGACGCGCGATGCGGAGCTGGTCGACGATCGGCTGCCCGATCTCGAGGATCGCCTGGTTCGCGTCACCCGGGCGCGTCTGCGGCGCGACCACGGTGTCGGCGAGGAACGGCGCGATGAGCGTGCACACGGCCAGCGCGTTCGAGACCTCGGCGCCACTGCGCACCATGTGATCGAACTGATCGAGCGTCGCCCACGCCAGTGTGCGGCGGCGCAGGAGCTCGGCCGGATCGGCGAGGAACGAGAGCCGGAGCGGCAGACGGCGGATGCGTGACGGCCGGTCGTCGGCCCACACGCGATGCCACGCGACCTCCTCGTCGTCGAGCGGACCGTCGAGCTCGGCCTCGTCGGCGTCGGGCTCGGCCTGCACCGGTCCCTCGTACAGCGCGGCCAGGTGCGGCGCGAGGATCTCGAGCAGCCCGGTCTCGGCGAGCAGCTCCATCGAGCGGCGGGCGGCGCCGCCGCGGACGAGGCGATAGACCTCCTCGACGACGCGCGGCGCGGCGCACTTGCGGATCTCGAGGCGCTGCCGCAAGAGCGCCGCGTAGGTCGCGGGCTCGATCGTGAAGTCGAGGCGCGCGGCGAACTTGATGGCGCGCAGCATGCGCACCGGGTCCTCGCGGAAGCGCACGTCGGGGTCGCCGATGGTGCGGACCAGGCCGGCCTCGAGGTCGGTGAGGCCGACGACGTGGTCGATCACCTCTTCCTTCTCGACGTCGTAGAAGAGGCCGTTGATGGTGAAGTCGCGGCGGACCGCGTCCTCCTCCTCCGAGCCGAACACGTTGTCACGGCGGATGAGGAGGTCGGGAGCATCGCCGTCCTCGTCCTCACGCGGGTTGGCGCGGAAGGTCGAGGTTTCGATGATCTTGGGTCCGAAGAAGACGTGGGCGAGACGGAAGCGACGTCCGATGATCCGGCAGTTGCGGAACAGCGCCTTCACCTCGTTGGGTGTGGCGCTGGTGGCGACGTCGAAGTCCTTGGGGCGGCGGCCTACGAGAAGGTCGCGCACGCAGCCGCCGACCAGGTACGCCTTGTACCCGTGACGGGCCAGTCTCCGCACCACGCGATCCGCATCAGCGTCGATTCGCGAGCGATCGAGAACGGGCATGTTTTCTGAGCTTGGGTAACATGGCGCCGGATCCGCGGGCACGAATCCGGCAGCCGAAAAAAAAACCGCAGCGGCCTTCGGGGGGGGTGAGGCCTGCTGCGGTCGCCAGCGAACGCCGTAGCGTGCGGCTGACTCAATCTATAAGACGTCCAGCTCGTGCGCACAAGCACTATTTCACGGTCACGGCAAAAAGCTGCGCAGGAAGGTGCCGCCGGTTACATGTGAACGTTGACTGAATCTCTAAGTACTCGCAAATACATGGTGAACGGGGTTGGGCTGAGATCCAGTCATACTGGAATGGCCATCCGGATGGAGCGGAATTGAACCTGGAGCAGATCCCGGGATCGGCTCGCCGCCTACTCGGCTTCGATGCGGACTTCGCCCCAGGGGTCGAAATACGCAGGTGTTTCTTCGGCCAGGCGCAGGGCGTCGCTGCCGATGAGCGGCACGTACCCGTCGACGACCACCATGACGGTGTAGGTGCCCGGCGCCGGCACCGGCTGGCGCAGGAAGACCTCGCCGCTCGTGCCGGAACGGCCCCACGCGATGACCATGTCGTCGAGCCGGTTCACGTCGACCTGATCAGCCTTGACCCCCGGGCGCAGGACCATGACGAGCGCCCCGGGGATGGGCTGGTCGTTGGCGGCGTCGACCACGCGGGTGGAGATGCGGATGCCTTCGGCCTCGGCGTCGATGGCGTTCGGCTCGATCTCCACCGAGGTGCGGCCCTCGCGCGGGACCCAGCCCGCGCGCACGATGGCGAGCAGCGGTCCGGCGGCGGCGAGCGGGCGCACGAGGCCGTCCTTGATCATCGTGCCGTTGTTGCCGATGCGGCGACGCTGCGCGGTCGCCACGCCGACGAGGTCGCCGGCGTCGTCGACGACCGGGCCGCCCGAGCTGCCGTGCGAGAGCGCGGCGTCGGTCTTGATGTAGTCCTTGCCGAGCGTGCCGTCCTCGCTGGTGAAGCCCTCGACCAGGCCCTGCAGGATCGTGAGCGAGCCACCGCCGACGTCGGGATAGCCGAGCACCCAGAGGCGCTGGCCCGGTGAGAGATCGCTCCGGGGCGCGCCGACGAGGGCGGGCCAGGTCGGGACGCCCGAGGCCGGCGACCACGGGCGGCCGTCGAGATCGGTGTCGCACTTGAGGAGGGCGAGGTCGACGTCGGGCTGGAGCTTGGACGCCGAGGGCTTGCCGGCGCAGACCAGGCGCGGCGGCTGATCGATCGCGACGAAGCGGCCGATCACGAACAGGTCGTGCAGCTTCTCCTCGGTGCGATCCAGGACGTGGTGGTTGGTGAGGATCGAGCCGTCGGCGCCGACGATGACGCCCGAGCCGCCGCCGACCGCGCGCAGGCGGCCGTCGATGACGTCGGCGACCAGCACCATCACCGTCGAGCTGAACGTGCGCGCGACCGAGGCGGGATACGTCGGCTGGAGACGGCTCGACTGCGGGACCAGCGGCATGCCGGTGTGCGACGAGACGCGCAAGGTCGGTGCGATCTGCTCCTCGAGCTTGGCGACGCGATGCGACGACCCGTACAGCGTGACGGCGTAGAGGCGCGTGCGGTCGACGGTGGCGAGCTCGACGGCGTGGCCGATGCGCGGCTCGTCGCCCTTCTCCGGCGCGTACGCGTAGCGGAAGCGCGTGCGCAGCCAGTCGTGACCGGCGATGGTGCGCACGCGACTGGTGTCGGCGCCGTAGAGCTCGCCCCACCGCGTGCGGCGATCGAGCTCGAGGCCGGCGATGATGTTGCGCCACGTCGGCGCCGCTTCGATGCGCACCTCCATGCGCACGTCGGGGTCGAGCGTCGACGTGTAGACGACGTGGTAGGGCAGCTCGGCGTCGGCGGCCCTGGGCTTGGGCGGCTCGGCGGCGACGAGGCGCGGCGTCTGGAACGGCACCTCGTCGGGGGCGAGCCACGTCGCGGGCCGCACGAACTTGAGGCCGCGGGTCTCGAACACCTCGACGGTGGGCTCGACCATGCGGCGGTGGCCGAAGGCGGCGGCGGCGACCACCACGGCGGCGAGCGCGATCACGATGAAGTCGTGCTTGTGGTACGGCGAGGTCGGGCCGAGGGCGTAGGCGACGTCCTTGGCGACGTCGACCATGACGGGGCCGATCGTCGTCGCGCGCCGCCACGCGCGGCCGGCCATGGTCTCCTCGTCCTCGTCCGCCTCCATCGACATCGACATCGAGGCCGACGGCTCCTCGGCGGCGAGCGGCATGGAGCCTGCCGGATCGGGAGGATCGGGCGCGTCCTTGTCCGGATCCTTGTCCTCGGGCTCGCTCACGGCGGGCCTTCCTTCGGCTTGAAGGGCGACTCGGCGAGCAGCCGCTGCACCAGCAACATGAGGAGCGCGAACACCGCGACCGCGAGGGCCGCGGCGTAGAGCACGCCACGCCACGCGTGGCTGTCGAACCCGCTCGTCGTCACCCACTGCTCGACCAGCGCGAACTGGCCGTTCAGCGCCGCCGCACCGAGGAGGCCCATGAACAGCAGCACGCCGCGCGACACCGGCCGGCGCCGCGTGAACTTGGCGCGCCCGAGCACGTAGCCCAGCCAGCCCGCGAACGACGCGTGCGCGAGCGTGGTCACCACGGTCTGAGCCGCGCTCGTCGACAGGTACACGCTGCCGCCGAGGCCCTGGAGCCGGTGGTAGTTGATCCACACCGCGAAGCCGGTGCCGACCGACATCATGTAGACGACGCCGTCCATGGGCTCGTCGAACTCGGGCGAGGTGTAGATGGTGTAGCGGACCGCGGCGTACTTGCAGAGCTCCTGCGCCAGGCCGATGACGAGCACCGAGTGGACGACGCGGTCGAGCGTGAACGGCGACAGCCCGTGCTGCCCGAGCTGGACCGGCGGCGCGACCTGGTAGATGAGGAAGTCGGCGAGCGGTGCCGCGACGAGCGCACCGAGGAGGAACACGCCGAAGACGAAGTGCATCGGCTCGGGCTCGTGGCGATCCTGGAGGTAGAAGAACATGAGCCAGAGGCTGGCCGGCACGCCCGCGACGATGAGCGCGAGCGCCGGCGGCAGCGACACCGGCCCGTCGAGCCCGAGCAGGCGCTCGACCACCCACGTCAGGCCGACGAAGGCGAGGAGGCCGCCGACCAGCGCGAGCTTGGACCCGACCAGGAGGCGGGCGCGGCGCAGCGACCAGCGCGGAAGCGCGCGACGTACGGGGGCGGACACATGGTTATTGTAGAACCAGCGGTGTAATTTCGCCTGGCAATGGCAAAGAAGTCCGGCGCTGCCGACGAACCGCTTCTGACGCTTCCCGAGCTCGCGGCGTACCTGCACCTCGACGAGAAGACCGTCTACAAGCTGGTCACGACCGGCAAGCTGCCCTCGGTGGGCGGTGATCGCGCCTGGCAGTTCCGCAAGAAGGACGTGGAGGCGTGGCTCGAGCGCGAGCTGCTCGGCGACGACGACACCTTCGTCGACATCCCCGACGGCATGATGCTGCCGCTCGAGGACCTGCTCCCCGACTCGGCGATCATCGTCGACCTCAAGGCGCGCACGCCGGTCTCGGTCATCGAGGAGCTGGCGGCGCGCGCGTACGGCAACAGCTGGCTCACCGACAAGCCGTGGTTCGTGGGCGCCGTCGTCGAGCGCGAGTCGCTCGCGTCGACGGCGATGGAGGGCGGCGTCGCCTTCCTCCACACGCGCGCCAAGGACAAGGGCAAGATCGTTCGCCCCTTCCTCATCGTGGGCCGCTCGTGGGAAGGCATCGAGTTCGGCGCGCCCGACGGGCGCCGCACCTTCCTCTTCTTCTTGATGGGCTTGAAGTACGACAAGCTCCACCTCCCGATCCTGGGGCGCCTCGCGCGCGCGCTGCGCAACCCGCAGACCATCGCCAAGCTGCGCGCGCTGTCGTCGCCCGACAAGCTCCGCGCCCTCTTGCTCCGCGAGGACGAGCAGGCGCGCCAGGGCATCGTGCCCGACGTGCCCACCGAGCCGTTCAAGCCCAAGCTCGACAAGCAGCTCCGCCTGCGCGCGATGCGCCGCCTCCAGGCGCAGCGCATCGCCGACGAGGCGCCGCCGCCCCCGCCGAAGGGCCGCAAGAAGGCCGCGGCGAAGCCGAAGAAGTAGGCGTCAGGCCGCGACGGGCGACGTGGTCGCGGTCGATGCAGCGCCGGCGGCGGTGGCCGCGGCGGCCTTGTCGCGGCGCTTCGCGAGGTCGGCGGCTTCGCGCGGCGTGCCGGCGTAGGGCACGCGCGTGCCCATGAGGATGTCGAACCACGGCTTGGTGACGCACCAGTTCTTGTGCTGGTCCGGGCCCATGTGGTGGTCGTAGTGCCAGGGCACGTGCTGGCGAGCCCACTCGGGATCGAGGTGGGACTTCTTGTGCACGCGGTGGTAGTTCCAGATCGACCACCACACGGCGCCGGTGAAGAACGGCGCGATCGGAAAGAGGGGCAGGTAGAGCGCGGCACCGACGGCGAGACCGACGACCTCCTTGGTCTGCGGGTGCCAGCCGAGGAGGCTGCGGTGGTAGCCTGGGTCGGCGCCGGCGTTCTTGCGCACCGCCTGGTGGTGATCGTGGAAGTGCCACGAGAACGGCGCGCCCTTCTTCATGCCCATGCCGTGCAAGAGGTACTTGTGCGTCAGCCACTCGCTGGCGTTGGCCCACAGCAGTCCAAGCGGGATTCCGAGCATCGGTACGACCTCGCGATAATCTGACCAGTCAGTCATAGTATAATTCCATGGCATCGTCCAGCACGAAACGCACGGGACGGGCGTCGCGCTCGGTCGCCATCGGCACGCCGCGCGTGCCGCGCCGTGCGGTGCCCAAGCAGCGCCCCGGGCAGCCGGGGGGACGTCGCGACGAGGTCCGGCGCGAGCGCGTGCAGGCGCTGTGCGCGGCGTCGGTGCGCCTGTTCCTGGAGCGCGGCATCGACGGCGTGCGCGTCGAGGACATCACGGCGGCGGCCGGGGTCGCGAAGGGCGCCTTCTACTACTACTTCGATGACCTGGAGGCGCTGACCACCGCCTTGTTCGTGCCGGTGGCCGAGGCGACCGAGATCGCGTTCCGCCGCTGCCGCGACGGGCTGGCCGAGCCGACCGCCGACCTCAACGTGGTGTACCAGCGCCTCGCGATGGATCTCGGCAACGTGCTGGTGCAGCACCTCGACGTGGTGCGGCTGTATCTGCAGGAGCGGCGCGGCCCCGACCGCGGCGCGCGCCGGCCGGTGCGTGCGTGGGCGCGGCGCCTCGAGGAAGGCGCCCGCTGGCTCACCGAGGAGGCACGAAAGTACCGGGTGATGCGTGATCTCCCCATCCCGGTGGTCGCCCACGCGGTGCTCGGCGCGGCGGAGCAAGTGATGATTGCCGCAATGGCGGGCGAGAACCTCGGCGACCCGGCGTCCGCCGTGCGTCACCTCATCTCGCTCGTGCTGGACGGCACGCGCGTGCCCACTGGTTAGTCGACGGCCGACCGGCGGGAGTGCTACCTTGGAACCATGGGCGTCGTGCATGGTTCGTAGCCCGCTCTACAAGGACATGTCCTTCTCGCCGAGCCCGCGAGCCCGGGTCGCGCTCGAGTGGAACGAGCTGTCCTTGTACCTGCCCGACGGACGGTGGCGGCAGATCGAGCTCGACGGATCGAGCAACGAGATCGGCGACGCGACGGCGCGCCGGCGCTTCGTGCGCATCATGACGATCGAGTGGGGGTACGAGTCGGCGTCGGTGATCACGCCGCCCGATCACGGCGCGATCGCGCCGCGCGTCGCGCACCTGCCGGTGGCGCCCGAGGACGCGGCGGTGGTCGAGGCCGGCGTGTGGGAGACGCTCGTCGACTGGGTCTCGTCGAGCGGACGCCTCGCCGGGCGCACCGTCGAGGAGCTGGCGCGCCTCGCCTCGATCGCGACGGCGCCGTTCGCCGTGGCGATCGGCGAGGTGGCGGCGCAGGTCGCGCGCGATCTGGCGCGGCTCGCGCGTGGGCCCCTGCGCGGCGCCGCGGACGTGATCGAGTGGCTGCGCCCGCTGCACCTGGCGGCGCGCACGTCGCCGCGCGCCGAGGATGCGCTGGTCGCGGCGCTGGCCGCCTGCACCGAGTGATCGCGGACGCCGCTCGACGGCGCAGTGGTAAGCTGCAAGGCGTCGTGACCACGCTGGCCCAAGCCAACGCCATCCTCGAGGCGCAGCGCGCGTTCTTTCGCGAGGATGCCGAGCTCGAGCGCGAGGCGGCGATCTGGCGCGACGCGAGCGCCGAGGAGTGCTTCGCCGCGGTGATCGCCCTGTGTGAAGAGGCCGACTTCTTTCTCTCGCGGCTCGGCCCCGGCGAGCTCGAGCGAACGTTGCGGCCGGTACCTTCGCCGTACGACGTCCGACTCCTACCCGGCACCCCCGAACGATCGTGTGGGGGTTAGGCGCCGCCACGGTCGCGATCCGGATCGCTGACCGTTTCGACGAGGCCGGGATCGACTACGCGATCGGTGGCGCGCTTGCCCTCGGCGCGTGGGGCGCGCCGCGGAGCACGCTCGACGTCGACATCTCGGTGTATCTCGACCTCGCGCGCCTCGGTGAAGTCGTCGACGCACTCGAGCGAGCGGGCGTGATGGTTCCGGCAGACGCGGCGCATGATGTCGCTCGGATGGGGTTCTTCCGCGGAATGCTGGGGCGAACGCCGGTCGACGTGTTCGTGGCGCTGCATCCGTTTCATGCCGACGCGCACGCGCGGCGGAAAGCCATCGACGATCCGAACGGCGTGCCGCGATGGTTTCTGTCCCCCGAGGATTTCTTCGTGCTGAAGATCTATTACGGGCGCGACAAGGACGAGGTCGACCTCCGCCGCTTCGTCACGGTGCGGGAGGACCTGGACTTCTCGTACATCGAGGGATGGCTCACACGGATGGTTCCGGCCGGCGATGCGCGGCTGGACATGCTCGCGCGGCTGCGCGGTCGGGGCGCGTGAATCGGCGCTAGAGTCGTGGCGTGTACCAGCACGCGACGCTCTACCTGACGCGGCCGATCGACGTCGCCGGCGTGCGCGGTGTGCTCGGCGACGCGGTCGAGGTGCTCGCCGACGAGGATCGGCTGACGGCGCTGCGCGGCGACGGCGCCGAGGTGCGGGTGAGCCTCATGCCGGCCGTCGAGATCGCGGCGCACCTCGAGGGGCTGCGCGGCTACGTGCAGGCGCGCTGTGCGGTGCTCACACCGGAGCTGGCGGCGCGCGTCGACGACACGCGCCAGGTGCTCGGGCTCGTGATCGAGCCGGGCTTCCGCCATGGCGACGGCGTGTGGCACTGGCTGGCGGCGCTGGCGCGCGCCGGCAGCGGCATGATCTTCCTGGCCGGCGCGTTCCTCGACGAGCGCAGCCGGCCGCTGGCGGCGCCGCCCGGGCTCGCGCTCGAGACCACGCGTGGCGGCGACGAGCGTCGGCGAACGCCGCCCGACGGCGAGCGCATCCTGCGCCGCGCGTGGGCCCTGGCCGCGGTCGCCGAGCGCGGCTTCCTCGAGGCGGGCGCGCGCCCCGACGCCGACGGCGCGCTGGCGCGGCTGCGCGCGTGGATCGACGTGTCCGGAACCCGGACGGAGCTCGAGCCCGAGGAGCGCGCCGCCGTCGACGCGCCGCTCGGATCGCTCGACCGGCAGCAGGTGGTCGACTGCACGTGGCGGAGCGAGGGCGTCGCCGTCCTCGCGTGGGCGCTCGGGCTCGCCGACCTGCCGGCGCACGACGAGCAGGCCGACATGGAGACGCTCGCCACGGTCCTCGGCTTCCCGCCGCTCGCGGCGGACGCGGCGGGCGCGCCGACGCCCACGCCGGCGCGCCGCCCCGCGGAGGAGCTCGAGCGCGCCGAACGCCGCCTGCTCGCGATCCACTGGCGCGTGCGCGAGCTCCAGGTCGCGCCCGGCCCCGTCGACTTCGTGCGCTTCTCGCAGGAGGCGTGGTTCGGCGCCTTCGATCTGTTCGGCATCGCGGTCGCCGATCGTGACCTCGCCGTCGGCGGCGCGCCGATCGCGCGCGCCGACGACGCCCTGCTCCGCATCACGTCGTCGATCGCGGCGGAGCGCCACCACGCCATCGCGTGGGTGTGCGGCGACGATCCGCTCTACTCCGCGGTCGTCACCTCGACCTGACGCGCGGACGTTCAGAGCACGAGCACGAGGCTCGAGCCGTCGCGCGCGTCGCGCGTATCGCCCGCGGCGCTGGTCGGCTTGGGCCCGGGCAGGAGGTACACGTCCTTGACCTTGACGGGCGGGAGGTCGGCCAGCTTGGCGCGCAGCGCCTCGGTCAGCGACGCGGCGCCCTCCACCATCTTGGGCTTGAGCGCGTCCATCACCTGTCCCGTGATCAAACCGCCCTCGACCCAGATGTACGTGTTGTAGACGTAGGCGTCGATGCTGCCGTCGGCGGTGCGGTAGACGTCGATGTCGTAGCGCACCTGCGCCGCGTAGTCCCACGGATAGTCCGGCGGATCGACGATGAGGTTCTGCTCGACGCTGACGAAGATCTTGCCGGGCGCATGGCCCGGCCAGAACAGCGTGAACACGCGCGGCTCGCCGTTGCGACGGACCGGCGTGCCGGCCGCCTTCGCATCGAACTGCTTCACGAACTCGGGCCGGATCTGTTCGCCGAGATCGAGCACCATCTCGCCCTTGGGATAGCGCGCGACCACGATCGCCGACTCGATGTTGTCGTCGGTATCGCGGCCCTGCAACGACCACCACGACACGTGGCCGTCCTGCATGTTCAACGAGGCATACCGGCCCTGGAAGTTGTTCTCGTTGAAGCCGTAGACGTGGGCAAGCCCGCCCGCCGCCGACGCCCGCATCGACGTGATGTGATTCGCCAGCGCGCTGCCGAACCAGATGCCCATGTAGCGATAGCCGTCGGGCAGGGTGAACGTCTCGGCGGTGCCGGACATGTTGGCGTCGACGTAGAACTCGCTGATGACGGTCATCGCATGCTCCTCGTGCCGGAGGGGTTGCGCTCGCTGGCGCAGTCATCGTGATCGCCGGGGTCGATGCCGAGCGTGGCGGCGACGACGGCGCGGCGGAGCGAGGTGAGGTCGGCGCGCTTGCTCTGCGCCGCGAGCGCGGCGTAGGTCTCGCGCACGCGCTCGGCCATGGTGACGTCGCCGGCGGCGTGGCGCTCGAGCTCGAGCTCGAGCTGTTTCTTCAGCACCGAGGCCGCGGGCAGCGGGCGCAGCGGGTTGTCGCGCACCGACCTCGCCATGAGGATCTCGTGCGCCGCGGGCGCGCACGCGGCCGCACCCGGCGGGACGATCATCGTCGGGATGGACGCGCTGAGCGGCTGCCCGGCGAAGAGGTTGAACGGGATGCCGACCTCGCGGGCGTGGTCGCGTTCGGCCGCGAGCCGCGCCTCGCCGGTCAGCTTGGACTTGGGTGGACGTTGGTCTTTCACGATGAGCTCCTCTGGCGGAATCGCCCGCCTGCCCACCGCTAGTTGCGGCCCGTGGGACCGCGTTCCGGACGTGCCGCTAGTTGCCGCTCGGCTTGCGGACCACGAGCGTCTTGAACTCGTGCGGGACCAGGCCCATGAGGCGGTCCTCGATCTTGTCCCATCGCAGCTCGCCGACGTCGGCCACGGCGAGCTTGTCGCCGAACCGCTCGGTGAGCAGCTCGCGCGTGTAGCCGAGCTTGGGCAGGTCCACGCCGGCGTCGGCGCACATGGCGCGCAGCGCGCGGAAGTGGCTGCGCGTCGTCGCCAGCCCTTCGAGCGTGCGATCCATGTCGAGCACGTCCATCACGAACTCGATCGAGCCGGTGAGGCCCTTGGCCTGCGCCGCCGCCTGCAGGTGACCGAAGTGCGTCGACAGCTCGGGGTGATCGAGGTGCGTCGACAGCTTGGGCCACATCGAGCGCTCGCCGAACTCGCTCACGAACGCGGTGCCGTCGGGCGCGAGCCAGCGCGCGATCCGCACCATCAGCTCGAGCGCGCCCGTCATCAGGTAGAACGGCTCGGGCGCGTCGAAGAGCGGGATGCCGAGCTCCTTCACGAGCTCGCCGGCGCGACCGAGCGTCGCGAGCTTGGTGTCGTCGACCTCGCCGCTGCCGTCGACCTCCATGCCCACGGCGACGCGCGAGTGCTGCTCGGCCGGCAGATCGCCGACCATCTCGTTCGAGATGATGAGATCGAACGCGTCGCTGGGCAGCTCCGCCGCGAGCACGTCGCCCTCGCGCACCTCGATCGGCAGCCCGGCGGTGCGCTTCCGCTGCGCGGCCGCGAGCGCCGGCGCGATCTCCTGGATCGTGTAGCTGACCTCGAGGCCGCGCTGCTGCAGCGCCTCGCACACCGCCTTCGCGACGTAGCCGAGGCCGGCGCCGACCTCGAGCACGCGTACGCGCTGCGCCGGCAACCGGCCCTGCGCCGCCAGCGCGTCGACGAGCGCGGCGCCGTACGTGCGTCCGCGCAACGCCGGGTGCGGCTCGCGGAACAGGTGCGAGAGCGTGGTCTCCTGGTGATCGAATTGCGCGTCGGCGTCGCCGACATCCTTGTAGTAGTCGTCGGTGGCCACGTTGGTGGTCGTCGCCTCGAGCGGGTCGCCGGGCTTCCACGAGCGGTACGGCATCGTCGACGTCAGGTAGCGCGGCGCCATCGCCGGTCGCTTGGCGTACATCGACTGGGGAAACGCCGACAGCTTGATGGCCTGCACGTCGGAGTGCGCGAGCCGCACCACGAGCGCGGTGAGCTTCTTCGCGTTGTGCTTGGCCCGCAGCTCGTTGAGCCGGTTCTCGCCGTCGAAGTCGTCCCACATCCTGGTCTCGTCGGCGTCGAGCTCGATCTGCGTCACCGGCCGCTCGCCCCACGCCGTCCAGATCGTCACGCGGTCACCGTGACGCCGCCACACGTTCCACTTGCCCTTGAACGCGATCATCGGCCAGATGCCGGCGACCTCGTCGTCGTCGGGCTCGATCAGGCACGAGTGCTGGTAGAAGATGTCGACGAACTGCTGCGGCGCTTGCCCGTCGAACGCGTCGGTGTAGCGCGCGCTCACGTCCACGGCCTTCTGCGGCGTCTCGAACTGATCGAGGAACGCCAGGAGGTCCGGGCTCATCTGGAGTAAGTAGCCGTAAAGGTCGTGATAGAGGTAGACGGCGCCCTGATGGGCGAAGGTGGACAGGTAGCGCGAGCGGCGCAGCACCTCGGGTGACGCGGTCCCCTGTGTCATCGGACCGTTGGTACCATGCCGTCGCGTTCTCAAGGACGTGTTGCCATGCCTTACCTGTTCGAGACCGAGGAGCACGCGGCGCTGCGCGCTCAAGCCCGCCGCTTCGCGACCGATCACATCGCGCCGCACGCTGCGAAATGGGACGAGGCCGAGGAGTTTCCGATCGAGCTGTACCGCACGATCGCGGAGGCCGGCCTGGTCGGCGTCGGCTATCCGGAGTCGGTGGGCGGCGGCGGCGGCGACCTCACGCACGTGCTCGCCGTCTCCGACGAGCTCGTCGTCGCCGGTACGTCGGTGGGCGCGGTGGTCGGGCTCGGGAGCCACGGCATCGCGGCGCCGCCGATCGTGCGGTTCGGCACGGACGAGCAGCAGCAGCGCTTCGTCGCGCCGGTCATGCGGGGCGAGGCGATCTGCGCGCTCGGCATCACCGAGCCGGGCGGTGGCAGTGATGTCGCCAGCCTCGCCACGCGCGCCGTGCGTGATGGCGACCACTACGTCGTCACCGGCGCGAAGACGTTCATCACGTCGGGCGTACGCGCCGACTGGGTGCTCGCCGCGGTGCGCACGGGCGGCGCCGGTCACGGCGGCATCTCGTTCCTCGTGATCGAGAAGGGCACGCTGGGCTTCCACGTCTCGAAGAAGCTGAAGAAGACCGGCTGGTGGGCGTCGGACACCGCGGAGCTCGCGTTCGACGGTTGCCGCGTGCCGGTCGCCAACCGCATCGGTCCCGAGAACGGCGCGTTCCCGATGATCATGTCGAACTTCGCCGGCGAGCGCCTGATGCTGGCCGGGCAGTGCGTCGCGATCGCCGAGCTGGCGTATCGCGAGGCGAAGCGCTACGCCAAGGAGCGCGTGGCGTTCGGCAAGCCGATCACCGGATTCCAGGTCATCCGCCACAAGCTGGCCGACATGGCGTCGCGCCTCGCCGCGGCGCGCGCGCTCACGGGCGAGGCCGCGGTGCGCGTGCATCGCGGCGAGCCGGCGGCCGGGTTGTGCGCGATGGCCAAGAACGCGGCCACCGA
This sequence comes from Kofleriaceae bacterium, assembly GCA_035525615.1. Taxonomy (GTDB): domain Bacteria; phylum Myxococcota_A; class Polyangia; order Haliangiales; family Haliangiaceae; genus UBA2376. The sequence goes on from DATLEB010000121.1 coordinate 49,853, forward strand.
CATGTGCTCGTTCGTCGTCGACGAGGCCGTACAGATCCACGGCGGCATGGGATACATGCGCGAGGTCACGGTCGAGCGCCTGTTCCGCGACGCGCGCCTCTATCCGATCGGCGGCGGCACGCGCGAGATCATGAACGAGATCATCTCCAAGACCGAGGGGTACTGATGTCGGAAGCGAGCAACGAACAGCCAGCACGTCCTCCGCCCACCGGCGTGCCGCCGGCGTTCGTCATCGCGATCGCGACCATGCTGATCGTCGGCATCGCGCTGTCGCTGTTCGCCGCGTATGCGGGGACGTCGCCGCGCCATGAGTTCGGGGACCGCGACAGCTGGGTCTTCCAGTTCATGTTCATCGGCCGCGGCCTCCTGTGGTCGGGCTCCGCGCTGGCGACCACGTCGCTGGCGGCCGTCGGGTTCGCCGAGCTCGCCCGCCGCAGCGGCCCGAGCACCGAAGGTCACGTGCTGCGCGCCGGCATGCTCGCGGCGATCGCGATGCTCGTGATCATTCTCGCCGGCCTCTACATGAACTACTGGTGGACGCCGCACCGTGAGCTCACCGACGAGCGGCAGAAGAGCATCGAGAGCTTCTGGCTGTGGCGCCAGCGCCTGTTCTTCACGGCGGCGATGCTCGCGTCCGCGTCGGTCATCGTGGCGGGGCGGCGGCACACGCTCGTGCTCGCGCTGGCCGTCCCGCTCCTCGTCTTCACCGCGCTGCAGTATCCGACCCGCTGGATCGCGGAGCTGGTTCGCTTCGAACAGCCCACCGACGACGGCGAGCTCTGGCTGCAGTCGGGCCTCGAGATCTGGTTCCGCATCGGGTTCTGCGGATCGTTCATGGCCGTGGTCACCGCGGTCGCGACGAAGCTGCCGCCGGCCCCGACCGACATGGTGCGCGCGGGGCAGGGGCTCGAGCGCGTCGGGTCTGGACTCGTCGCGCGCGTCATCGTGCTGCTCGTCACCGCGTTCACGCTGATCATGACGGTCGGCGCGCAATCGCCGTCGATGGCGCGCGTCGCCGGCGTGATCTTTCCAACCTGCTTGCTCGTCGCGAGCCTGGCGATCGTCACGGGGATGATCCAGGCCGGCGGCCTGACCGCGTCGGGCGCCCCGCGCCTGCGCCTCTACGCCGGCGGCGCGCTCTCGATCACGGCGATGGCGATCGACGCGCTCAAGGCGCTCTCGCTCTACATGGCGCTGCGTCGCGGCGGCGACTTCGGCGAGTCGTTCTCCGAGCGCCAGATCACGCAGACCGCCGCCGCGCTGCCGTATCTCACGCCCGCGCTCGGGCTCGCGGGTCTCCTGTGCACGCTCTCGGCGGCGGCGCGGCTGCGGCGCATGGCGCCCGAGGCACGCGTCGACGAGGCCGGCATCAACGCCGCGGCGGCGTCGGTGATCATCTTCACCGCGTCGGCGGTCGCGCTGCTCCGCTGGGCGCAGAGCGGCGTCCGCAGCCCCGGCATGTTCGTCATGGTCTCGCTCATCGTCGCGGTCGCGAACATCATCGCGCAGCTCGCCGTGGCGCGCGTGTGCCACCGCGTCGGCGCCGCGATGCGCGAGCAGTCGGGTTTGCCCGTGGCGGTCGCCGCGTTCGAATGAGCGCACGGTGAGCATCCCGGCCGCGCGCCCGCCGTCGCCGGCGCTGCCCGTCGCGGTGGCGGTGATCGGCGTGTCGGGCGCCGCGCTCACGTTCGTCCTCAACCTGATTCGCGTCGAGCTCGGTGGCTTCGGGAGCACGGGGAACATGCACTTCTGGGTGCTGTTCTGGATGGGCGCGCGCGCCGCGACGCTCGGCGCGTTCGTCGTCGCGTCGGTCGCCGCGGTCTCGCTCGCGCGCTCGCGCCGTTCGGCGGGCGCGGCGCTGGCCTCGGCGAGCTTCATCATCGGTTCGCTCGCGCTCGCCATCGAGCTCGTCGTGATGTGGATGCACCCGCAGATGGAGGCTCGTGTCGGCTGGCGCGGCGATGTCACCCTCGCGCTCGGATGGGTCTTCTGCGTCCCCCCCATCGCGGGCGCGGCCGGATTGTGCGCGGCCGGCTGGAGCGATCGCGCCGTGCGCCTCATGGCGCCGGCCACGATGGGCGCAGCGCTCGTCGTCGGCGCGCCCCCGCCGCTCATGCGCTGGGCCTACCAGGTCGCGGAGAGCGGAACGTGGCGCTGGAGCGCTGACTTCGGCGACTACGTGCAGGTCCCCGATGCGCGGCTGTGGATCGTCCCGGGCATCGACGCCGTGTGCGCGATCGCGTGGGCCCTGGGCATGGTGATGGTCGCGCTCCGCGTGCCGCCGGTCCCCTCCGACACCGTCGCGCCGCGGCCGCCGGCGCCCGCGCTGCGCCGCTTCGCGGTCTCGCTCGTCGCCATGGTCGTCGTCGGGCTCGCAGCCGGCGTCGCGATCGCGTTCGCGCAGGGCAAGCCGGCCTCGGACACCGGGCCGCTCTCGCTCGCGATCCCGATCTCCGTGGCGATCGTGACCGCCGGCGTCGGCGCCGCGCTCGTGAACCTCGCGGTCACCGACGTCACGCCGCGCGCCGCGCGCTTCGCAGGCTTCGCGGCGATCTGCGTCTTCTGGTGCGTCGGCGTCGTCGCTGCGCAGACGCTCGCGAGCTATCGCCCGCGTCCGACCGGCGGGATCAATCCGCTGCTGTTCTCGGTCTTCGAGCCGCCGTGGATGCCCGGCATCGCCGGCGCCATCGTCGCCGCGCTCGCGCTCCTCGCGATGATCGCGATGCTCGCGTCTGCCTCACGACAGGCCGGTCAGCCGCCGGGGCGTGCGCAGACGCTCGTCATCCTGCTCGCGCTCGCGATCGGCGCGCTCACGACACCGTGGGTCCTCGGCTTCGGCACACGACGCGTCGCGATGGATTCGCTACAGATCGCGACACTTGTATCGGCGGTGGTGGTGAACCTCGTTGCGTGGATCGCGCTCGCGCGATCAGCGTGGCGCACCGCGCTCGCGTTCGACGGATCGGTGATAGCGTCCCGGCCATGAAGGCGAAACTTGCAGCAGCGTTGATCATGGTGGCGGGTTGTGGTGGCGGCTCGAAGAAGACGGCAGAGCCCACGCCCGTGACCGGCGACAGTGGCTCGGTCGAAGGTGCGACGACGGAAGGCAACGGCGATACGGGCGCCGCCGCCGTCAAGGAGGCGCCTCCGCCTCCTCCGCCGCCCGACACCGGTGGCTACAAGGTGGTGAAGCAGAGCGATCTCCAGTGGACGCCGCTCTCGCCCGACGGGAAGGGCCCGGAGATGGCGGTCGTCGACGGCAATCCGATGGAGGGACCGAGCAAGTTCTTCCTCCGCATCCCCGGCGGCGGCAAGGCCGGCCCGCACACGCACTCGGCCGATTACCAGGCCTTCGTGGTCAGCGGTTCGTCGAAGCACTGGCTCGCCGGCGGCGAGAAGAAGGCCAAGCCGCTCGAGCCGGGCGGTCACTGGTTCCAGCCCGGCGGTCAGGCGCACGACGATCAGTGCGTCGGCACCGACCCGTGCATCCTCTTCATCGTCTCCGACGGGAAGTTCGACTTCACCGCCGTGCCCAAGGCCAAGGCGCCCAAGGCCGGCAAGTACAAGCTGAGCGCCCGCAAGGACGCGAAGTTCGCGCCGATGGATCCGTCGAACGCGGCCGGCCCCAAGATCGCCGTCGTCTTCGGCGATCCCAAGACCGGTCCGGTGGGCTTCATCATCGAGGTGCCGCCCGGCGGCGTCTCGCCGATCCACAACCACACGTCCGACTACCACGCGGTCGTCCTCGACGGCGCGCCGTTCCACTGGCTGCCGCACGAGGCCGACAAGGGCGAGGGCTTCGCCAACGGCACGTACTTCTTCCAGCCCGGTGGCTACAACCATGGCGACCGTTGTGACTCGGCCGAGCCGTGCCACGCGTTCGTGTACTTCTCGAAGGCGATGGACTTCGCCGTGGCCGCCGACCCCAAGGCCGCGAAGTAGTGATCCATCATCGGCTTACTCCGCCCCGGCGGAAGTAAGCCGCGGCGAGGTTCCGGGATAGAGTCGCTCCGCGCATGGCGGAGCAGCTCTACCCGGTTCTCCCGACGAAGATCGATCGCCGCTCGACGGAGTACGCGGCGAATCACAGCGGCAACCTCACGGCCGTCGACAAGCTGAACGCAGCGTTGCGTGAGGCCACGGTCGGCGGCGGCGAGAAGTACACCAGCCGCCACAAGGCGGCCGGCAAGCTTCTGCCGCGCGAGCGCGTCGAGCTCCTGCTCGATCGCGGCTCGTATTTCCTCGAGCTGTGCCCGCTCGCCGGCAAGGACGTGCCCGGCCACACGCCGGGCGCGAGCGTCATCGGCGGCATCGGCCTGGTGTCGGGCGTCGAGTGCCTGATCACGGCCACCGAGGCGACGGTGAAGGGCGGCGCGATGAGCGAGATGAGCGTCTGGAAGTCGGGACGCCTCTCCGACATCGTGGCGCAGAACCGGCTGCCGTCGATCTCGATGACCGAGTCGGCGGGCGCGGACCTGCCCAACCAGTCGAAGATCTTCGTGCCGGGAGGGCGCGGCTTCCGCGACATCACGCGGCGCAGCGAGGATCGCGTGCCGACCATCTGCCTCGTGTTCGGCAGCTCGACGGCCGGCGGCGCGTACATCCCGGGCATGAGCGACTACGTCGTCATGGTGAAGCAGCAGGCGCAGGTCTACCTGGCCGGCCCGCCGCTCGTGAAGATGGCGACCGGTGAAGAGACCGATCACGAGGAGCTGGGCGGCGCCGAGATGCACAGCCGCATCTCGGGCGTCTCCGACTACCTCGCCGCCGACGAGCACGACGCGATCCGCCTCGGCCGCGAGATCGTGGCGCACCTCAACTGGCAGAAGGCGGCCGCGCCGGCGCCGCGCGTCGTCGAGCCGCCGCGTTACGACGCCGAGGAGCTGCTCGGCCTGGTGCCCACCGATCCCAAGGTGCCGTACGACGCGCGCGAGGTGATCGCGCGTATCGTCGACGGCTCGCGCTTCAGCGAGTTCAAGCCGCTGTACGGGTCGACGCTGGTGTGCGGCTGGGCGCACATCCACGGCTTCCCCGTCGGCATCCTCGCCAACAACGGCATCCTCTTCAGCGAGTCGTCGCAGAAGGGCGCCCAGTTCATCCAGCTGTGCAACCAGCAGCACATCCCGCTGCTCTTCCTGCAGAACATCACCGGCTTCATGGTCGGCAAGAAGTACGAGCAGGAAGGCATCATCAAGAACGGCGCCAAGCTCATCAACGCGGTGTCGAACTCGACGGTGCCGGCGATCACGATCATGACCGGCGCCAGCTTCGGCGCCGGCAACTACGCGATGATGGGGCGCGCGTACTCGCCGCGCTTCCTCTTCACGTGGCCGTCACACCGGATCGCGGTGATGGGCGGCAAGCAGCTGGCCGGCGTGCTCGACATCATCCAGCGCGAGGCCGCGGCCAAGCGCGGCGAGCCCGTCGACGAGATGAAGCTGGGCGGGATGAAGAAGATGACCGAGGCGATGATCGAACGGGAGTCGGATCCGTACTTCGCGACCGCGCGCATGTGGGACGACGGCATCATCGATCCGCGCGACACGCGCACCGTCGTGGCGATCGCGCTGTCGGCCTCGTACACCGCTCCCGTCGAGGGCACGACCTCCTGGGGCGTCTTCAGGCACTGACCCAGAGACTTGTTGAACGCTCGCTGATCGCTCGCCATGACGCACCATCATCATCACCACACGCCTCGTCCGATCCACCGGGTGCTCGTCGCCAACCGCGGCGAGATCGCCTGCCGCGTCCTGCGCACGTGCCGCGCCATGGGCCTCGGCACCGTCGCCGTCTACTCCGACGCCGACGCGCACGCGCCGCACCTCGAGCTCGCCGACGTCGCGGTGCGCCTGGGCCCGCCGCCGGCGCGCGAGAGTTACCTCGACATCCCCGCGCTGCTCGCGGCCGCGCGCGCGACGGGCGCCGACGCGATCCACCCCGGCTACGGCTTCCTCTCCGAGAACGCCGCGTTCGCGCGTGCGGTGGTCGAGGCCGGGCTGGTCTTCATCGGGCCGTCGCCGATGGTGATCCACCTGCTCGGCTCGAAGCGGGAGGCCAAGCTGCGCGCGCAGGCGGCGGGCGTGCCGACCGTGCCGGGATACACCGGCGAGGATCAGGCGACCTCGACGCTGGTGCGCGAGGCGCAAGGCGTCGGGTTCCCGCTGCTGGTCAAGGCGTCGGCGGGCGGCGGTGGCAAGGGCATGCGCATCGTCCGAAAAGCGGACGAGCTGGAGCACGCGATCGACGCGGCCAAGCGCGAGGCGATGTCGGCGTTCGCCGACGACACGCTCATCCTCGAGAAGTACGTCGATCGCCCGCGCCACGTCGAGATCCAGATCCTCGGCGATCACCACGGCACGCTGGTGCATCTGTGGGAGCGCGAGTGCTCGATCCAGCGCCGTCACCAGAAGGTGATCGAGGAGGCGCCGTCACCCGCGCTCAATCCCGAGCTGCGCGCGTCGATGGGCGCCGCCGGCGTCGCCGTCGGCAAGGCGGTCGGCTACACCAGCGCCGGCACCGTCGAGTTCATCCTCGGCGCCGACGGAAAGTTCTACTTCCTCGAGGTGAACACGCGGCTCCAGGTCGAGCACCCGGTGACCGAGATGACGACCGGCCTCGATCTCGTGCGCGAGCAGATCCGCGTCGCGCGCGGTGAGCGCCTCGGCTACGACACCGCGCCGCCGCAGCGTGGTCACGCGATCGAGGTGCGCCTCTACGCCGAGGACGCGGCCGCCGGCTGGCTGCCGACCACGGGCACCGTCGCCGCCTTCGAGTTTCCCGAGGTGCCGGGGCTGCGCGTCGACGGCGGCGTGCGCGCCGGCAGCGAGATCGGCATCCACTACGATCCGATGCTGGCCAAGGTGATCGCGCACGCGCCCACCCGCACCGACGCCTCCGCGCTCCTGGCGTGGGCCCTCGAGCGCGCGACGCTCGCCGGCGTCACGACCAACCGCGACATGCTCGCGCGCACGTTGCGGCATCCCGCGTTCCTCGCCGGTGAGCTCGACACGCACTTCCTCGAGCGGCACCCCGAGGTCGTGAGCACGCCCGTGGACGCCGCCGTCATCGAGCGCGCGGCGATCGCGGCGACGTTGTGGCAGCACGAGGCCGCCCGCCGCGGCCCGCGTCCGTTGCCGCAGGTCGAGCCGGGCTGGCGCAACGTGTGGCATACCCCCGAGCGCGTGACGTGGCGCGCGGGTGAGACCAGCGTCGCGATCGACTATCGCAACCTCGGCGGGGGCGTGCTGCGCGCGACGATCGCCGGCACGCCGCACGAGATCCGCATCCTCTCCGCCGACGATCGCAGCGTGCGCTGGCAGGACGGCGGCATCGCGCAGGCGGCGCGCATCCTTCGCCTCACGTCGCTCGCACAGGACGAACGGGTCCATGTGAGCGGTGATGGGTGGTCGGTCGATCTCGTGCCGGAGCCGCGCTTCCCGGATCGCAAGGCGGAGGTCGCGCCCGGCAGCCTGGTCGCGCCGATGCCCGGCAAGGTCGTGAAGGTGCTCGTCGGCGTCGGCGATACCGTCGAGCCCGGCACCACGCTCCTCATCCTCGAGGCGATGAAGATGGAGCAGCCCGTGAAGGCGCCGCTCGCCGGCACCGTGGCGTCCCTCGCGGTCGCCGTCGGCGAGCAGGTCGAAGCCGATCAGCTGCTCGCCGTCGTCACCGGATAGGTTCGGGCGAGCTCGCGCGCGTCGCGGCTACGCCGGAGGCGCGTCGGTCTCGGCGTCCGTCTCGGCGTCGACCGCCGCATCGACGGCCGCGTCCACCATCGCGTCCGGCGCCGCGTCGGGCACCGCCGCGTCGATCTGCGGGGCATCGACGCCCGCGTCGGCGCTCGTCGGCGGACACGCGGCGATCGGAGCGGGCAGGTTGGCCGGCGTCGTGTCGGTGATGCGGATCGCGGCGAACGTCGAGCCCTGCAGGTTGAGGCCGGCGGCGCTGCCGGTCACGTCGCCGCAGTAGAAGTCGGCCGACATGATCGTGCCCGCCGCCACCGTGGTGATCGCCTGCTGCGTGCCCGAGAACGGATTGGCCTGGCCTGGAACCGTGCCGCTGAACGTCGTCGAGAACGTACCGTCGGATGCGACGGGCACGTCCGTCGCCATGAGCGCCGGCGGGAACTCGGTGCGCCCGTTGGTGCACGTCGACACCACGCACAGCGGCGTGACGCCGCCGTTGAACACCGCGGTGTCACCAGTGATGGTGAGCTCCGAGCGCAGGATGAACTGGATGTAATAGGCAGGGTCGTTCGTCGTCTCGAAGCCCGCTCGCACCGAGAAGAGGAACGTTCCACTGATGTCGTGGATGCTTCCTCCAGCGCGATCGACCGTGCTCGCGTCGTCGAAGCCGACTCGGTCGGCGAACTGATCGAACTTGCCTCGCGCATCGACACAGCCGGCGGCAGCCCCTACTGCCATCAGCACCCAGGCGGTTTTCACCATGATTGAAAAAGTAAAGCCGTTGACCGGTCGGGGTCAACGGCTCCACTGTAGGTAAGAAACGCTACTAGCTGAATCAGTTCGGGCAGTTGGCGACGGGCGGCGGCAGGTTCGCGGGAGTCGTATCGGTGACGCGGATCGCGGCGAACGTCGATCCGGCGAGGTCGAGGCCCGCCACCGTGCCGGTGACCGAGCCGCAGACCGTGTTCTCGTCGAGGATGACGCCCTGGAGCGTGCCATCCATCGGCTGCTGCGTACCGCTCAGCGGGTTCGCGCCGCCCGGCAGCGTGCCCTGCAGGCGCTGCGCGAAGGTACCGTCGGCCATCACCGGCGCGACGTTCGTCCACGCGGGCGGAATCGGCGTGCGCATCTCGGTGCACGACGAGTTCACGCACAGCGGCGTGTACGTACCGTCGAGCGTCACCTGATCACCGTCGGAGAGCGTCCAGCTGACGATCATCTGCATGTAGTACGCGGGGTCGTTCGAGGTCTCGAAGCCCGCGTGCACCGACACGAGGAAGCTGCCCGTCACGTTGTGAATCGAGCTGGGCGGACGATCGACGGTATTCGCGTCCGTGGTCCCCACTCGGTCCGAAAAATCGTCGAAGCTCTTGCCTGCATCCACGCAAGCGACGAGTCCACCTAGGCCGACAAGTAGCGCGGCCGCGCTCAACCGGGTTGACAAGCGTTTCACCATGGCTGAAAAGGTACAGGACGACTGAGCAGCCGTCAACGGCTAAGTAATTGAAAGGCCTAAGAAACAAATGTTTCGTTCACCACACTTGCTACATGCCGTTTTCAGTGTAGCTGTAATCGCGTCCACGGCTCACACGGTGCATGCCGGTGGTTTCTCGACCGCGCGTTTTGGCGGTGAGCGCACTCACGCTGCCAGCGACCAGATCGGGACCATCTACTACAACCCGGCCGGTCTCGCGTACGGCAGCGGCACGCGCGGCGCGATCGAAGGCCTCTTCGCGTACCGGACGATCGAGTACACGCGCCCGGCCGGCGCGATCGACGACGCCAACGGCGCCGACAGCGGCACGCCCGACGACGCCGTCGCAGCGAACTCCGGCAAGGCCACGCTCGCCAACACGCTCGCGAGCCCGTTCGTCGGCATCGCCACCGACGGTGGCGTCGAGGGGCTCGGCGTCGGCGTCGGCGTCTACGTTCCGTTCGGCGGCCAGGCGAAGTGGGACCAGAACGCCGCGTATGCCGACAGCACCGCGTATCCCGGCGCCATCGACGGTCCGCAGCGCTGGGCCGCGATCGAGGGCGAGCAGCGCTCGCTCTATTACACGCTCGCCGCCGCGTGGCGCACGAAGTCGGGCTCGTTCGCCGTCGGCGCCGGCCTCAACGTGGTGCAGAGCAGCGTCTCGCTGATCCGCGCGCGCAACCTCGACGGCAGCGACGACCTCGTGTCGACCGGTGGCGTGATCAAGGAAGGCCGCAGCCTCGTCGAGGGCAAAGGCATCCAGCTCGGTGCCGGCCTCGGCGTGATGTTCAAGCCGACGCCGTGCTCGAGGATCGGTCTGTCGTACCAGTCGCAGCCGGGCTTCGGCGAGATGACGCTCAAGGGCACGCTCACCAACAAGTTCGGCACCGGCGCGCCGACCGAGAGTGACATCGAGGTGCGGCAGGCGCTGCCCGATGTGGTGCGCCTCGCCGGCGAGTGGCATGCGTTCACGAAGGCGGCGCTCCACGTCGCGATCGACTACCAGCGCTGGTCGCACTACAAGAACACCTGCATCATGAGCGCCGGCGCGACCGGCAAGTGCGAGGTGAGCGCCAACGGCTCCACGACGGAGGCCGGCATCCTCGTCAACGTCCCGCGCAACTGGGCGGACACGTACACGGTCCGCGCCGGCGGCCGTTACTTCGCGAGCGAGCAGCTCGAGCTGAACGCCGGCCTGACGTTCGATACCAGCGCGATCCCGTACGACGCGGCGAAGGACGACTCGATCGATCCGTCGCTCTTCGACATGAACAAGGTCATCGCGCAGGCCGGCGCCGCGTTCGCCACCGGCAAGCTCGAGCTGACCTTCACGCTCGGTCACGTGCTCTACCTCGAGCGCACCGTCCAGCCGCGCGGCGTCGATCCGCTCGCGCCGAGCCGTAACCCCGACATGGCCGGCACCTACAAGTCGCAGGTCACGTACGGGATCCTCGGCGTCGGCGTGAAGATGTGAACGGCGCGCACGCGGGCGTCGGCGTGGGCATATGACAAGGCTGGCAGGGTTTCGGACCACACCACGGTGTGATCGCGCGTTGACGCGCCGCCGCGCGCAAGTGGCCGAACCGGCTCGGTGATCGTGAGCGGGAGCGCGTGGCATGGCGGCTGCTCTATGAGCCCTCATGCGTAACCGCTCATCGTTTCTCGCCGCACTCCTCGCTTCGCTTCCTCTCTCCCTCCTCGCCGCGTGTGACGAAGTCGAGCAGGGCCGCCTCGGCCAGGTCGAGCTGACGCCTGGCGACTGTGGGCAGCTGTTCTGCGATCTCGACGAAGGCATCGCCACCGGCGGCGACCTGTCGGTGTCGCTGCGCCGCAAGGACGGCGCGGCGGCCTACGGGCTCACGCTCGTGTCGAGCGCGCCGTGGATCGTCGACGTGATCAGCGCGTCGGACGGTGGCTTCGAGCCGCGCTTCCGCGTGCTCGGAACGGGCGCCGGCCGCGCTGACCTCATCGTCCTCGACGAGGCGGGCTACGAGATCGACTACCTGCCCGTCGAGGTCGCCACCGTCGCCGACCTCGAGGTCTCCGTGGACGCGGAGAACGCGATCCCGCTCGCGGTGGTCGGCTACGACAGCGCGTACGAGATCAAGGCGGGCGAGCGGACCGTGATCGACGTGGTCGGCACGTCGCGTGGCCGCGAGCTCACCGGCGACTTCGAGTACGCCGCGTTCCTCGACCCGCGCCTCGCGGCGGCGATGCAGTCGGGCAGCGACCTCGGCGGCGGCCACCTCGAGCTCGTCGTGCCCAGCGCCGGCGACCACGAGCTGACGTTCATCGCGCCCGGCGGCGCGACCGAGCGCATCCGCCTGATCGTTCGCTGACCCGCGGCGCCAAGTTGGCGGGCGCTAACTCAGCGGCCCGCGAGGAGCGCGAGCTCCGCGGTCGTGCGCGCGACGTCGGCGGCGAGACCGTCGCGCAGCCGCGTCGCCTCGGCGAGCGGCGCGCGCTCGATGACGGCGGCAAGCTCGCCCGCGCGCACGGCGCCGACCATGAGCAACGCGGCGCGCAGACCGTGGGCAGCGCGGTGGAGCTCCTCGGGGTCGCCGTGCTCGAGGGCGTGATCGATGGGCTCGAGCAACGTGGGGGCGTGGTTGAGGAAGGTGCCGGCGACGGTACGCGCCAGCTCGGCGCGCCCGCCGACGCGCGACATGCGGAGGTCGTGATCGATCGGGCCGCGCAGCTCGCCGGAGGCCACGCGCCGCATCATCGCGTCGAGGGTGTCGGCGTCGAGCGGCTTGCGCATGTACGCGTCCATGCCCGAGGCCGCGGCCGCGAGCTCGGCGTCCTTGTGCGCCGAGAGCGCGATGATGGGCAGGCGCGGCGAGCCCGCGGCGTGCTCGGCGGCGCGGATCCGACGCGCGGCGCCCGGACCGTCGAGGCCGGGCATCTCGAGGTCCATGAGCACGACGTCGAAGCGCTCGGCGCTGACCGCGTTGACCGCGCTCTCGCCGTCCGCGACCCAGTGCGGGCGGTGGCCGGCGCGCTCGAGCACCGCCTGGGCGATCGCCGCGTTCGTCGGATGGTCTTCCGCGACGAGCACGCGCATCCCGGTCGGCGCATTGCGGAACGTGATGCTCGAGTTCGAGCTGGTGTCGATCGTGCGCAGGCGATCGCTGGTCTCGCCGCGCTGCCCCGGCTGCAGGTTCAGCCTGACGACGAAGCACGTGCCCACGCCCACCGTCGAGGAGAGCTCGATGGTTCCGCCCATCGCCTCGACCAGCTCCTTCGTGATGGCCAGGCCGAGCCCGACCCCTTCGCCGCGCTCGCCGGCGCGCTTGGCCGACGCCTGATCCTGCACGAAGGGTTCGAAGACGCGCTCCTGCTCCGCCTTGGCGATGCCGACGCCGGTGTCCTGCACGATCATCTCGACCGCGTCGCGGCCGTCGCCCGCGACCACGCGCGCGGTGACCTGACCGCTGGGCGTGAACTTCACCGCGTTGTAGAGCAGGTTCACCAGCACCTGACGCAGGCGCAGCGGATCGCCCAGTCGCAGCGGCAGCAGGTCGGGCTCGAACGTGCCCGACAGCTCGAGGCCCTTGCGCTGTGCTCGCGGCGCCACCATCGCGATGGCCTGGTGCAGCACCTGGCGGAGATCGAACTCGATCTCGACGACGTTGATGATCCAGTGGTCCTCGCGGCTCGCGTCGAGGAGGTCGTCGATGAGCTCGAGCAGGTGGCGCGCGGAGGCGCGCGCGCTGGCGAGGTGGTCGGCCCGGGTCGCCGCGTCCTGATCGCCGAGCGCGAGATCGATCATGCCGATGACGCCGCCCAGGGGCGTGCGCAGCTCGTGCGTCACGCGCGCCAGGAACTGCGTCTTGGCCCGCGCCTCGTCGCGCGCGGCCTCGCGATCGCGGATGAGCTCCTCGCGCAGGTCCACGTCGGCGGTGATGTCCTGCATCGAGCCGCTCATGAAGCGGAGCAGCCCGTTCTCGTCGCGGTCGACATGCAGGAGCACGCGCAGGTTGACCCAGCCGTCGCCCTTCTTGGCGCGCACCTCGACCTCGACCACGTCCTCCCCGGCCTGAGCGCGCGCCGACGCCAGGCGCAGCGGCTCGACGTCGTCGGGGTGGATGAACGCGGCGTAGTCCTCGATGTACGTGGGCGCCGGCGACGACGGATCGACCCCGTGCAGCTCGTACATCACGCGCGACCACAACGAGGTCTTCTTGACGACGTCGTACTCGAACGTGCCGATGCGCGCGCGTTGCTGTGCCGCCTCGAGCCGGCGCAGCAGTCGCTCCGTGCGCTCGCGGCGGCGGTCGGTCACACCGCGGCTCCCGCCGGGCGGCGGACGGCGCGGACCGCGAACACCACGAGCGCCAGGGCGAGCGCGAGGAGGACCACGGAGACGAGGCCGTTGATCCACGGCGTGGTGCCGACGTCGTAGCGGGCGAGGTTGCGCGACTGGAGGACGAGCGACGTCACGGTCACCGCCATCACCAGGACGGTCGGGATGATCGTGAACCACGGCTTCTTGCCGCCGCGCCACAGCCACACCGAGATCGAGAGCAGGGACAGCGACGCGAGCAGCTGGTTCGACGTGCCGAAGAGCGTCCAGAACAGGCCGTAGCTGCCGGACTTGGACGCCTCGAGGAAGTAGAGCGGCGCGCCGACGGTGACGACCGACATGACGATCACCGCGGCCTTGCCGTACCAGTTGAACAGCTCCTGGAGGATGTAGCGGCCGAGTCGCGTCGCCGAGTCGAGCGTGTCGAAGATGAAGGTCGAGAGCGCCATCGCGCCGAAGGTCACCGCGGTCTGCCGCGCCTCGGGCGAATCGCCGATGACGAGGGTGATGAAGCGGGCCAGGCCCTCGGAGTAGATCTTGCCCGGACCGCCGGTCGGCTTGGCGACGATCATGATCGTCGCGAGCGCGATGAGCGCGACGAACGCCTCGAGCAGCATCGCGCCGTAGCCGATGGGATGGCAGTGCGCCTCGTTGTCGATCTGCTTGGACGTCGTGCCCGAGCAGACCAGGCCGTGGAAGCCCGAGCACGCGCCGCACGCGATGGTGACGAAGAGGAACGGGAACATCGAGCCGGTCGCGCCTGGCGTGTCGAAGCCCTTCCACGCCGGCTGCTCGATGGAGAAGCCGCCGAAGAAGATGCCGATCACGCCGACGAGCAGCGCGCCGTAGAGCACGAAGCCGCCGAGATAGCCGCGCGGCTGCATGAGCAGCCACATCGGCGTCACCGACGCGACCGCGCAGTAGGCGAGGATGAGCCACACCCACTCGCGCCAGGTGAAGAGGATCCACGTCGAGTGTTGCGTGCCGAACCAGATCACGAAGAGCGTGGCCGGCACGAAGATGAGCGTCTGCAGCCACAGTGGCGGTCTGAGGAAGCGGTTGACGAGGCCCATCACCAGCGCGAGGCCGAGATAGAGGAGCGCCGCGAGCGCGACCGCGCCGCCCTGATTGAACGTCGTCGTGATGCCCTCGGCGCTGGTCGTCTTGGTGACGAACGTGCCGGCGGTGATGTCCACGAACGCGACGATCACGTAGACCAGCGCGAGCCAGATGAAGGTCAGGATCGTCAGCCACGCGGGGCGGCCGAGGTTCACCTTCACGACCTCGGCGATGGTGCGGCCTTCGTGGCGTACCGACGCCACGAGCGTCGAGACGTCGTGGACCGCGCCGATGAAGACGACGCCAAAGCCGATCCACAGGATGCAGGGCAACCACCCGAACTGGCCGCAGGCCAGGATGGGGCCGACGATGGGCCCGGCGGCGGCGATCGCCGAGAAGTGCTGTCCAAACAGGTAGAACGGCTTCGTCGGGACGAAGTCGATGCCGTCTTCGTGGGTGTGCGCAGGCGTCTGGCGGGCCGGGTCGAGGGCGAACTGGCGCGCCACCCAGCGGCCGTAGAAGCGATAGCCGAGCACGAGGGCCGCAACGACCACCGCGGCGAGCAAGGGCAGGCCCATTTGGCGGCTATTGTTGTATGAATCAGCCCCCCAATGCCCACCGACGACGACGATTTCGCTTCGATGTTCGCTGAAGCCGAGGCTTCGAAGCCCAAGGGCAAGGCCGCGCGACGGCCGCAGCCGGGCGACGTGGTTCGCGGCACCGTCACGAGCATCGGCAAGGACGCGGTGTTCGTCGATCTCGGCGGCAAGGCCGAGGGCGTGCTCGATCGCGAGCAGGTCGCGGACAAGGAAGGGAACATCCGCGTGAAGGTGGGTGACACGCTCGAGGCGCGCGTCGCCGGCGAGCGCGGCGGCTCGCTGGTGTTGCGCGTCAAGCTCGGCAAGGGACCCGAGGCGCGCGCCGAGCTGGTACAGGCGCTCGAGCTCGGCATCCCCGTCGAGGGCAAGGTCACCGAGCTGATCAAGGGTGGGCTCCAGGTCGACGTCGCGGGCGTGCGCGCGTTCGTGCCGGCGTCGCAGATCGAGGCGCGCTTCGTCGAGGATCTGGCGCCGTTCGTCGGTCAGACCCTGCAGTTCCGCGTCATGCAGTACGAGCGCGGCAACCTGGTGCTGTCGCGGCGCGCGCTCCTCGAGGAGGAAAACGCGCGCCGCGCCTCCGAGACCAAGGCCAAGCTCGTGGTCGGCGCGGTGGTGCGCGGGCGCGTGGTCGGGTTCAAGCCGTTCGGTGCGTTCGTCGACATCGGCGGGATCGAGGGCATGTTGCACGTGAGCGAGCTCGGCTTCTCGCGCGTCGAGAAGCCGGAGGAGGTGCTCGCGCTCGGTCAGGAGCTCGACGTGTCGATCCTGAAGATCGAGGACGGCGAGCCCGGCAAGGACGGCAAGGTCCGCCCGCGCATCGGGCTGTCGCTCAAGGCGCTGCAGGACGATCCGTGGCTGGAGACGACGCGCAAGCTGACGACGGGCGGGCGCGTGCGCGGCACCGTGACGCGGCTCCAGCCCTTCGGCGCGTTCGTCGAGATCGCGCCCGGCGTCGAAGGTCTGGTGCACATCAGCGAGCTCGGCGCGGGTCGGCGCCTCAATCACCCCAAGGAAGCGGTGAGCATCGGGCAGTCGGTCGAGGTCGAGATCCTGGCGATCGATCCCGACAAGAGGAGGCTCTCGTTGTCGCTCGGCGCCGCCGAGCGCAGCGTCGAGCGCGAGCAGCTCGAGGAGGCGCGCGCCTCGGTGCCTGCGGCGCCTGCGAAGCTCGGGACGTTTGCCGATTTGTTGGCGAAAGCGGGCGGGAAGCAGAAGAAGAAGTAGTTTCGGTTTCGGTTTCGGTTTCGGTTTCGGTTTCGGTTTCGGTTTCGGTTTCGGTTTCGGTTTCGGTTTCGGTTTCGGTTTCGGTTTCGGTTTCGGGGCCGCCCACGTGGGCGGCGCCGGCCGCCGAGCGGCTACCGCCGCGGGTTGCGGAGGCGGTACAGCACCGCCTGGAGCCGGTCCTCGAGGGCGGCCACCGGTGGGAGGTACGAGGAGGGCGCGTACTCCCACTCGATGGCGATCCGGGCGGCGGTGAGCGCCTCGGCGGCCTCGCCGGCGGCAATACGGAAGGCGTGAAGCCGGTCACCGCCGGCGCGCCGGCCGCCCTCGGCGGTGTTGAGCGCGGCGCTCGTGACAGCGCGCCGCATCTGGCTGGCGAGGTCTTTGTCGCGAGGCTGCACGGCCTCGACGATGGGGCGGATGGCGGCGATGAGCTGCATGGCGATCTCGTGAGCGGTGAACATGGCGGTGTCTCCTTGTTGGTTGGGGTCGTCCGCAGCGCGGCCCACGCGCGTGACCAGTGACGAGTGCCCACACCAACGCGCGCGCCGCCCGACCGTCCGCCTCTGCGGCGGCGAGTTGACCGAGCACCACCCTCCTGGCGCTCGGCACAGGGCGCGCGCGAAGGCCGCGCGCGGCGCCCAACCAACAAGGAGACCGCATTCGCACCCCACGAGTCGTCGCGTGCGAGTCGCAGCCGCGGCCGCATTCGCGCGAGGCGAGCCGCCGCGACCGGCGCGAGCCGCAGCCGCGCGCACGTCGCGAGCCGCGCGCCGCCGATTGCGGCGCAGTGCGACGACGTGGCCGCGCGCGCTGCGGACGAGGCCGATCGAGGCTCCCCGTGCGAGTCGGTGGTTCTCCGTTGCTGGGGGCGCCCTCCGCGGCCTACGCGCACGCACCGCGCCGAGCGCCGATGGCCGGAATGGCCGCGGTAGCGCTCGTCACGGTGCCTGCGCTCGGGCCGCTACGGGACGAACCCCCAGCAACGGAGAACCACATGACCCTCTCGGAGACGCTCTCGATCGAACTCATCCACGCGCTGCGGCCCGTCGTCGCCGCGCTTCGCGCCAAGCACCACGCGGCGGTCGCTGACCAGCTCGAGCGCGCGGGCACCAGCGTCGCGCTGAACGTCGCGGAGGCCGGCGGCCGCGCCGGTCGCGACAGCGTCCGCGTGCTGCGTATCGCCGCCGGCGAGTGCCGCGAGGTGCGCGCGGCGCTCCGGGTCGTCGCCGCGTGGGGCTACGCCGACGACGCGGTGCTCGCCCCGCCCGAGCTCGTCGCCAACCGGCTCGGCGGCGTGCTCTTCGGGCTCGTGCGCAGCCTGGCGTGAGCCCGGCCGGGCTCCGGCCCGGTTTCGGTTTCGGTTTCGGTTTCGGTTTCGGTGTCGGTTTCGGTTTCGGTTTCGGTTTCGGTGTCGGTTTCGGTTTCGGTGTCGGTTTCGGCTCAGGAGAAGGTC
>DATLEB010000144.1:0-12906 GCA_035525615.1 Kofleriaceae bacterium
GCCCCACCGCGCCCGTCGCGCTCGCCGATCCGGCGAACGAGTCGCTCGGAGGCGTCTCGCTGGGGGATCCCGCGGCCAGGGCGATCGCGGTGCTCGGCGAGCCGACCGAGAAGTCCGAGGTGCAGGAGTGGGCCGCCACCGGCGACCGCATCTCGGAGTGGACGTGGGCGCAAGGCGCCAGCTTCCAGATGGCCGAGGTCGACGGCGCCTTCGTCGTGCACGGCATGTCGCTGCGCGCGCCGAGCACGCTCGCCACGTCTCGCGGCATCGGCATCGGCGCGACCTTCGAGCAGGTCGACGCGGCCTACAAGGAGTTCCGCGGCAAAGGCGCCGAGGAGGGCGAGCCCGAGCAGTGGGATCTCGAGAACGGCATCACCGTCGGCTCGGTCTACGGCGGCACGATGTTCAGCTTCGAGAGCGGCAAGGTGAGCACGATCTTCATCGGCGCCGCCGCCGAGTAGCCGGCTCAGCGCATCGCGCGGGCGACGATCTTCTCGAGCTGGTCCTGGCGGACGGCGTAGCGCTCGGCGAAGGAGGCGCGCACGCGCGCGACGAGGTCGGCGGGGGCGGTGCGTGGGTGGCCGCAGGCGAAGGGCGGCGAGGGGTCGTACTCGAGGTAGAGCTGGATGGTCTTGGCGGCGTCCTCGCCGGCCACCTCGGCGACGACACGCAGGCCGAAGTCGATGCCGGCGGTGACGCCGCCGGCGGTGATGCGATTGCGATCGACGACGACGCGCTCGTCGACCGGCTGCGCGCCGAAGACGGAGAGGAGCGGCTGGAAGCCCCAGTGGGTCGCGGCGCGGTAGCCCTTGAGGAGGCCCGCGGCGCCGAGGACGAGCGCGCCGGTGCAGACCGACGTGACCCAGCGCGCCTCTGCGCCGCGCGCGGCGACCCAGTCGAGGACGGCGTCGTCCTGCATGAGGGCGATCTGGCCGCCGCCGCCCGGGATGAAGAGGAGGTCGAGCTTGGGGCAGTCGGCGAAGCCGTGCGTCGCGACGAGGCCGAGGCCGCTGTCGCTGGTGACGACGCCGGGCTCCTTCCACACCAAGTGCACGGTCGCGCCGGGCATGCGCGAGAGGACCTCGTACGGACCGGTGAGGTCGAGCTGGGTCAGGCCGGGATAGAGGAGGAAGCCGAGCTGGAGCGTCATGGGTACATGGTGCCCGAGGATGACGCTGGCACGAAGGACATCGTTCATGCAATTCTTGCCACGTGCCCGAGGCCCCGCGCCGCATCGTGATGATCGCCCCCGAGGGCGTGCAGACGCTCGACCTCGCCGGACCGGCCGAGGTGTTCGCCGCCGCGACGCGGCACGCGCGACGTCACCTCTACGACGTCGTCGTCGCCGCCGCCACGCGCGGACCGATCCGCACGAGCGCTGGGTTCGGCGTGACGGTGACGCCGCTCGCGTCGCTGCGGCCGACGGCGCGCGACACGGTGCTGGTCGCCGGCGGCGACGACGCCGCCATTCGCGGCGCGCTCTCCGACGGGCGCGCCGCGGCGTGGATCAAGCGCGCGTGGCCGGTGGTCGAGCGCCTCGGCTCGGTATGCTCGGGCGCGTTCGTCCTCGCGGCCGCCGGCGTGCTCGACGGACGGCGCGCCGCGACGCACTGGTCGGCGTGCAACCAGCTGGCGCGCTTTGCGCCCGCCGCGACGGTCGACAAGGACGCCATCTTCGTCACCGACGGCAAGCTGTGGACGTCGGCCGGCGTCACGACCGGCATCGACATGGCGCTCGCCATGGTCGAGCGCGACCACGGCGCCGCGCTCGTCGACGAGATCGCCGCGCGGCTCGTGCTCTACGCGCGCCGCCCGGGCTTCCAGGCGCAGTGGAGCCCGGCGCTGACGGCGCAGCGCGAGGCGTCGGCGCCGCTGTCGTCGGTGGTGACGTGGGCGCGTGGCCACGTCGACGAGGAGCTCGACGTCGCGGCGCTCGCGCGCAAGGCGGGCATGAGCCCGCGCACGTTCCATCGCCGCTGCGTCGCCAGCTTCGGCACCACGCCGGCGAAGCTGGTCGCGCAGCTGCGCGTCGAGCGTGCGCGCACGCTGCTGGTGACGTCGGCGCTCTCGCACAAGGAGATCGCCGCGCAGTGCGGCCTGCGCGACAGCGCCGAGCTCGCGCGGCTCGTCCGCCGCCGCCTCGGCGTCAGCCCCGGCGAGTACCGGACGCGATTCAGCCGAGGACGATCCGCGCGCAGCAGCGCGGGCGCAGCTGCGGGTCGTCGGCGTCGACGAGAAACCCCGCCGCGCCGGCGCGATCTCCCAGCGTGAACGTCCTCAGGTGCACGCGCACGCGATCACCGGCGAAGCTCGGCTTGCGATACGCGATGTCGAGCGAGCGCACCAGCGCGCGGCGTGGCTTCCCGCGCGATGCGAAGCGCCGGAACGCGGCTTCGGCGAAGAGCCGCGGGTAGACCAGCGAGTTCACGTGCTGGTTGGAGTCGGTGTGGTCGAGGCCGAACACCGTGACGGCGTCGTCGGCGACGTAGTCGTCGTCGAGCGCAGCGGCGCCGGCCGGCAGATCCATCGCCGTCATCGGCGGCGAGAAGTCGTAGGTCGCCTCGGGCACCGGCGGGATGCCCTCCAGGTCCAGCCGCGTCACCTTGCGATCACCGGCGGCCGCGAAGATGCGCGTGAACGTGTGCTCGGCGAAGACGCGGCCGGCGACGACGTACTCACCCGGTCCCTCGGGGGGCACCATGCGGCCGCGCGCGCCGCGGACCTCGACCCACATGTTGAGGAACAGCTTCTCGACCGCGCCGTCCTTCTCGTGCCGCGCGAGCTGATACCCGCCGGTGGCCTCGACCTGCCGGCTGATGTGTACCGGCTCGTCGGTGCCCTCGACGGTGAGCCGCGACAGGATCGCGACCAGCCCTTGCCGCTGCATGCTGCGCGCCGACGGGTGATCGGCGAGGAGCTGGCGCCACACCGTCCAGCCGATCGCCGGCGGCAGCGCCGTCATCATCATGCGGCCGTCCTGCGCGATGTCCTCGTAGCGCAGCGGGAACGACGCGGTCGCCACGCGCTCGGGCGCGAGCTCGGGCATGGGCGGCGACGGGAACGGCGCGGGGGGCATCTCCACCGACTCTAGCGCCGCGCGCACACGCGGCGACCTGAACGCGGCTCCGTGAAGAGCGGTGTAAGGTGCGACGGTGCGTTCGTTGCCCACCTTGCCCATCGACGACGTCATGGCGTCACTCGTGGCGGCGGTGCGCGAGCGCGGCGCGGCGGTGCTGGTCGCGCCGCCCGGCGCGGGCAAGACCACGCGCGTGCCGGGTGCGCTGCTCGACGCCGGGCTCGCCGGCGACGGTGACATCGTCGTGCTCGAGCCGCGACGTCTCGCCACGCGGCTCGCGGCGGCTCGCGTGGCCAGCGAGCGCGGCACGCGCCTCGGTGACGAGGTCGGCTACGAGGTGCGCTTCGATCGCAAGGTCGGCGGCGCGACGCGCATCCGCTTCGTGACCGAAGGCATCCTCACGCGCCGGCTCCTCGACGATCCCACGCTGCGCGGCACGGGCATCGTCATCCTCGACGAGCTCCACGAGCGCCACATGGCCGGCGACCTCGCGCTCGCGCTGTGCCAGCGCCTGCGCCGCGGCGCGCGCCCCGATCTCAAGATCGTCGCCATGTCCGCGACGATCGATCCCGGCCCGGTCGCCACGTTCCTCGATGCTCCGGTCGTCGTGTCCGAAGGCCGGACGTTCCCGGTCGACATCGAGCACATCCCGCAGCCCGACGATCGTCACGTCGGCAAGCAGGTCGCCGGCGCGGTCCGCCGACTCCTCGGCGAGGGGATCGACGGCGACGTGCTCGTCTTCCTGCCCGGCGGCGGCGAGATCCGCCGCGCCACCGAGGACCTCGCCGAGCTGGCCGACCGCGCCAACCTGCTGGTCCTGCCGCTGCACGGTGACCTCTCCGCCGACGAGCAGGACCGCGCCGTCGCGAAGGCCGACCGCCGCAAGATCATCCTCGCCACCAACGTCGCCGAGACGTCCGTGACCATCGACGGCGTCGTCGCCGTCATCGACACGGGCACCGCGCGCGTCGCGCGCCACTCGCCATGGTCGGGGCTGCCCAGCCTCGTCGTCGAGCCCATCTCGAAGGCGAGCGCGACGCAGCGCGCGGGCCGCGCCGGCCGTACCCGCCCCGGCCGCGCGCTCCGCCTCTACACCAGGCACGATCACGACACGCGTCGCGAGCGCGACGCGCCCGAGGTCGCGCGCGCCGACCTCGCCGAGGCCGCGCTCGAGCTGCACGCCGCCGGCTTCGCGCGCCTCGCCGACTTCCCGTGGTTCGAGGCGCCGCCGCAGGCGTCGGCCGACGCCGCCGACGAGCTCCTCGTGCGCCTCGGCGCGGTCGACGCGCGCGGCGCGGTCACGGCGCTCGGCCGCCGCATGCTGCGGTTCCCGGCGCACCCGCGCCAGGCGCGCCTCCTCGTCGAGGCCGAACGCCGCGGCGTGTCGCGCGAAGGCGCCGTGCTCGCCGCGCTCCTCGGCGCGCGCGAGCTGCGCGTCGAACGTCGCGGCCCCGGCGCCGCCGCGCGCATCGCCGCCGACTCCGATCTCATCGAGGATCTCGACGCGCTCCTCGACGCGCGCCACGACGGCATGAAGGCGCACCGCCTGCGCGACGCGGGGCTCGACGTCGGCACCGCCATGGCCGTCGATCGCGCCGCGCGGCAGCTCGAGCGCATCGCGCGCGACGAGACCCGCGGCCCCGACGACGACGCGGCCGTCGACGAGCACCTCCTCGTCGCCGTCCTCGCCGGGTACCCCGACCGCCTCGGCCGCCGGCGCGCGCGCTCGGCCGAGGTCGTCTTCGCCGCGGGCGGCGCCGGCACGCTCGCGCCGTCGTCGGTCGTCATCGACGCCGAGCTCATGGTCGCGGTCGACGCCGCCGAGGCCTCGCGCGGCAAGGTCAGCATCCGCCGCGCCAGCCGCGTCGAACCGCTCTGGCTCCTCGAGCTCTACCCCGAGCATGTCGCCGAGACCGACGAGCTGGTCTGGAACCGCGACGCCGAGCGCGTCGAGCGCGCGCAGCGCACCACGTTCGACGGCCTCGCCATCGACGAGCGCCTCGATCCCGCCGCCGCGCGCCGCGACCCCGCGTCGGCCGCGGTCCTCGCCCGGGAGGCGCTCGCCGCGGGCATCGACCGCTTCATCGACGCGGAGCGGCTCGACGCGTGGCGCGCGCGCATCAACTTCGCGGCGACGCACATCCCCGGCCTCACGCCGCCCGGCGACGACGCGCTCGCCACGCTGCTGGGGCGCGCGTGCGAGGGCATGACGTCGTTCGCCGAGCTGCGCAAGTCGTCGCTCCTCGACCTCCTCGACGCGCAGACCGCCGAGCATCGCGCCGCGCTCGATCGCATGGCGCCGACGCACATCCAGCTGCCGCGCCGCCGCGTCGCCGTGCACTACGAGCTCGATCGCCCGCCGTGGATCGCGTCGCGCCTGCAGGACTTCTTCGGCTTGCCGCGCGGCCCCGCCGTCGCCGGCGGCCGCGTGCCGCTGGTCCTGCACCTCAACGCACCCAACCAGCGCCCGGTACAGGTCACGCAGGATCTCACCGGCTTCTGGCAGCGTCACTACCCCGACCTGCGCCGCCAGCTCATGCGCCGGTATCCCAAGCACGCGTGGCCCGAGGATCCGATGACGTTGATTGCCAGCGACGACTGACCTGCCCCGGTGTAGGTTTCGCGCATGGCGCGCAAGACCTGGCCGATCGTCGTCGGAGGCGTGGCCGCGGCTGCAGCCGCAGCGGTGGTGTCCATCCTCGTGCTCGATAGCGACGACGAAGAACGCAAGGAGCGGGAACGCACCGTCGTGGCATCGAAGGCGGCCGAGCTCGAGCGCGAAGCGGCGCGTGCGCGCGTCCAGGCCGAGGCCGAGATCCGCGCCGCGCAGGCCGCCGCGCTCGCCGCGGCCGAGCAGGCGCGCGTCGCCGCCGAGCTGGAGAAGGCGAAGCGCGAGGCTGACACACAGGTCGCGCGGCAGCAGGCGCTCGAGCAGGCGCGCAGCGCCGGCATCCTGGGACAGGCCGCGCTCACGCAGGGCGGCGCGTTCGCGTCGATCACCGGCACCGGCGACATCTCGAGTGGCTTCGACGACAGCGACATCTACGGCGGGCTCATCGGCAACGAGGCCGACGAGGCGGCCGGCGGCTTCGGCGGCGGCGGCCTCGGCCTGCGCGGCAGCGGGAACGGCGGCGGTGGCGCCGGGTCCGGCACGATCGGCCTCGGCACGTACGGCACGCTCGGCCACGGCGGCAGCGGAGGCACGGGCAGCGGATACGGCGTCGGCGGCGGTCGCGGCGGCATGCGTGGCCGCTCGCCCAGCGCGCCAGTCGTGCGCACGACCGTCTCGCAGGTGAACGGCGAGCTCGACACCGCGATCGTCCTCCGCATCTTGCGGCGCAACCAGGCGAGGATCACCTACTGCTACGAGAAGCAGCTGCTGGTCGAGCCTGCGCTCGCGGGCACGGTCACGGCGCGCTTCGAGATCGATGTTCGCGGCGCGGTGTCCGACGCGACCGCGAGCGGCGTCAACGACGAGGTCGCGAGCTGCGTGGCGGCGGCGATCCGCAGCGCGTCGTTCCCGACCCCGAAGAGCGGCACGGTGAGCGTCACGTCGAAGATCGTGATGAATCCGCCGACGAAGCCCTGACGCGCGCGCGTCGCGCGATCAGGCGGCGACGCGCAGGCGCACGCGGCCGGCCTCGCGCGTGACCGTCGCCGCGGGCGGCGGCGCGGTCGCGACATCGAGCACGTCGCTCTGCGAGCGGAAGCGATCGACCTTGCTCGCCATGTGCGCGTACGCCACCGGGCACGTCGAGGCGCACGCCTTCTTCGTGTCGAACGCGCGGCGGATATCGTCGACGGTGTAGTCGGCGACCGGCTTGGTGTTCGCGCCGAAGCGCGGGCCGCACAGGTGCACCAGGCCGTCCTCGCAGACATGGAAGAAGCGCGCGCCGGCGCGGCACTTCCACTCGACCTCGCCCTCGCGCAGCAGCGTGTCCTGGAAGTCCTCACCGAGGAGGCCGAGCGACCGACCGTCGAGGTTGGAGATCTCCTCGTACACGCGGCGCGCGCGCTCGTCGAGCGGGGCCATCGTGCCGTCGGGGTTGCGCGCGAGCGCGCACTTCGCGTCGAAGCCGAGCGCGATGGCGGCCTTCGCCACCTCGAGCGCCTCCTCGGGCGGCGCGGCGCCGAACACGCAGTTGATGCGCACGCGGAACGTCGCGTGTGCCGCGAGCAGGCGTAGCTTGGGCAAGAGCGGCTTGAGCGTCTTCTTGGTGATCGTGTTGGGCGTGACGCCGTCGACGCTCACCTGCAGCGCGAAGAGCCCTGCGGCGTTGAGCTCGTGGATGATCGGCTCGCTGAGGAGGAACGCGTTCGAGTTCATCGCGGGCGTCATGCCGCGCTCGCGGACGTATTTCACCACCTCGGCGATCTGCGGGTGGAGCAGCGGCTCGCCGCCCGTGAGCGTGACGATCACGGTGCGCAGGCGCGCCAGGTGATCGATGCGCTCCTTCAGCGTCTCGAGCGGGACCGGCGGCGACACCTTGTCGTACTCGTTGCAGTAGCCGCACGAGAGGTTGCAGCGGCGCGTGACGATGAGGTTCGCCATGAGCGGACGATCAGCGTCGACGGCGGCAGCGACGAGGCCGCCCAGGAGCTGGGCGCTGGAGAGGACGGACATCGCGCACCTGGCGCCCTACACGTGCGTGGCTTCGAGGTCGAGGAGATAGGCGACCAGCGCCTGGTCGAGCTCGACCTGCTCGGCTGGCCGGTCCGCGTCGAGGCGGTGGATGTCGCTGCCCTGCGCCAGCACCGGCTCGTGATCGAGCTCGTCGTCGCCGAGCGGCTGGATCTCGCCGAGATCGAACCAGCTCTCGTCGTCATCGCGTCCGAGCAGCTCGGCGCGCACCGAGACCAGGGGTCCGTCGACAATGTTGCGGGTCATGGATAGGTCGCCCTTTGCGTCAACGTCGGCGCGAGCACGCGCTTGAGCGTCGCCGACATGTCACGGGCCTCGTGGATATCGAGCTGCCCGCCGACGTACGGCAGGAGCATCTGCTCTTCTTCGGCGAAGTGGCGGCGGATGGATCGGCGCAGCTCGGCCATCGCGCCGATCCAGCGCGCGAGGTCGATCGAGGGATCGGGGAGCTCGTCCAGCAGGTTGGCGACCGCCTCGTGCTCGTCGCGCGCGGCGTGGATCCACGGCGCGAGCGCCCGGACGGCGGCGAAGCGCGGATAGACCACGCGCTCCTCGGCCTGGGCGTGGAGCAGGAACGTGTGACGCAGCTGCGACGTGATGGTCCGGGCCTGCTCAGGCGTCATGAACGGTCGCTCGCCGAGGCTGAGGATCCGATCGATGATGCGGTGCTGACGAATCAGAATCTCGACGAGCTCGGTGACCATCGCTACCCCCCGCCACGTACGCAGCAACGAGCACGCCATCACACCGGGTGGCGTTCATATGCGAAACCGAAGGGCATTTCGGTCGCCCGGACGCGTGTCGTCGAGGCGCTCGCGCACGGTGTGGCGTCCGCGCACGGGTGAAAACCGTCTCCCTATCGTGCGACGCCTACTGATGCTCGGGCCACAGCAGATGATACGCGCGATGCGAGAGCAGGAGTTGCGCGTGTTCTTCGAGGTCGCCGCCGGAGTCGCGCAGCACCGAGAAGTTGAAGTCGACGAGCGACAGCCCGTCGGAGATCGCGGCGACGAGCTCGTCCACGCGCGCGGCGTTGGTGCGATCGGTCGCGAGGCCCGAGAGCCGCGAGCGCACCTCGTCGAAGACCGGGCGCGTGCGCGCGTTCATGGCGAGGATGCGCGCCGGGCGCAGCCACGACAGCACCATCGACGCCATCGCGCGCGTGTCGGCGACCATCGCCTCGGGCGCGAGCGACGGCTCGACGAGGCCGATCATCGCGGGCTGCGCCATGCGCGTCTCGGTCGCCGCCTTGAAGAGCAGCGCGCCCGGATGGATGTTGTTGTGCGCCATCCCGTTCTCGTGGAGCAGCGCGACCTGGCGCGTGATGAGGAAGCCGAGCGCGAGCGAGCCGTCGACGTGCAGATCGACGTCGGCGAGCTGGCTGCCGAAGCGCGGATCGTCGATGAACTCGCTGAACAGGAGCAGCGATCCGGTGTTGGTGTCGAGGATGACCTTGTGCAGCGTGGTCATCATCCCGCGCCGCACCTTCTTCAAGGTCGGCCAGTAGACCTGCGTCCACGCGTCGACCAGCCCGCGCGGATCGGGGAGCTGGTGCAGATCGATCATCGTCACCAGCTTGGGGAACGTGTTCGCATCCGGGAACGAGCCGGCCGCGAGCAGATCGATGCGCGGCGCCGCCGCGTAGATGGGGTGGCCCTTCACCTTGCCCAGGCACTTCTGGATCTCGTAGCCCCACGTCGCCACCGCCGCCTCGGCGAGCTCGATCTGCGGCTTGGTGATGCTCTCGTCGCGGCGCCGGTTGAACACCGATTGCAGGCGCTGCGCCCGATCGATGATCGGCGCGCCCATCGTCGCCGACGAGTACCAGCGCGCGTCGGCGGCGCGATCGTCGAGCTCGGGCAAGACCGCGCGCAGGTCGGCGATGATCGACGACACGCGCGGATACCGCGCCGTGGGATCGCGCTCGAGACAGCGGTCGATCACCGGGCGCAGCGGGCGCGGCACGCTGTCGGGGTAGTGCACGCTGCTCTTGCCGCCGATGACGATGCCGTCACCGATGCGCATCAAGAGGCCCCACATGTCGTCGACCTTGCCGTACGGCATCTCGTCGGTGAAGAGCGCATGCAGCGCCCCGCCCACCGCGAAGACGTCGAGCGCCGTCGTCACCGGCAGCTCGGCCAGCCCGGGGTCGACGGTCTCGGGCGGCACCGAGTAGCCCGGCGACCCGAACACGCGGCCGCGGTAGTGCGTCTTGTACGCGCCGCCGACCACGTCGTCGAGCGAGAGCGCGAGATCGAAGTCGAACAGGTAGGCGACCGCGGCGCGATCGTCGAGGAGGATGTTGCGCAGCGTGAAGTCGCGGTGCAGCAGCCGCGCCTCGTGCATCTGCCCCAGCGCGTCGAGCGCCTGCATGAGCAGCTGCACGCGCGCACGCGCCGTCACCTTGTGCTTGGTGGTCGCCTCGAGCAGCGTCCCGCCCATGCGCGGCGTGACGAACAGGTAGTTGTCGGCGATCGGTGCCGCCACGTACATGGGCAGCAAGCCGGGGTGGGTGAGCGCCGCGATGCGGGCGACCGCGGCCAGGTTGATGTGGTGATCGCGGCGCGTGACGTCGTCGGAGCGGATCTGCTGCAGGTACGAGGTCTGGAAGGTCTTGCCGACCACGTCCTCGATGCCGCCGCTGCCGTCGAGCCGGCGCTCCATGTTCGACACCGTGCCCATACCGCCGGCGGCCAGGTGCGTGCCGCACGTCCGGTACAGGTACCGCCCATACCGAAAGACGAGATCCGCCCGTTGCAGGTCATCCGCCCGCAACAGCCCGATCTGCGTGTTCTCCGCCCAGGTCGGGGGCGTCATGGCCGGCATCCGTATGGTACCGCAACTACCCGTTTCGCATCGGAAACGGCCTTCGCGGGCGGCAATTTGTCGCAGCGACGTACGATCGCGGCGTCCCGGCGAGCCGGCCGTGGTACCTGCTGCACGCAAGCACGGTCATGCTCGAGCACCGCCACGCCAAGCTGGTCGCGCTCTTCACCTTCCTGATGCTGGTCATCGGTGGAACGGTGAACGTGAAGGGCGCGAGCCTCGCCTGCACCGAGCCGACGATGTTCTGTCGCGGCGAGCTCTTCCCCGAGATGAAGGGCGGCGTGCTCTACGAGCACGGCCATCGCCTCTGGGGCATGGGCCTCGGCATCCTGCAGATGGTCCTGACGGCGCTGCTCGTCATCCGCCGCCGGGACATGCGCCGGCTGGCGTGGGGCACGTTCGCGATGGTCTGCGCGCAGGGCACGCTCGGCGCGCTCACCGTGGCCTTCAAGCTTCCCTGGTACGTGTCGACGGCGCACCTGCTGTTCGGGATGACGTACTTCGCGACGCTCCTCTACATCGTCTATCTCACGCGGCCGGCGGTCGGCCCGCTCCCCGAGGAACAGCACCGCCACCACGCGCGGCTGGACGACCTCGGCGACGCCGGCCTCCGCTGGATCCGCATCGCGCTGGGCGTGCTCCTGGTGCAGCTCGCGCTGGGCGCGCTCGTCCGCCACTTCGAGGCGACGCTGGCGTGCATCGGGATGCCGGAGTGCACGCTCGACGGCCGCTGGTGGACGCCGTTCATCGAGCAGCGGCTGCACATGGTGCACCGCGGGTTCGGCGTGGTGACGGCGATCGTCACCGTCGTCGCGGCGACGCAGGTGTGGCGGCGCGCGGCGTCGTGGCCGGCGCTGCGCGCGCTGATGGTGATGGCGCCCGTGGTCGCGGCGGCGCAGGTCACGCTCGGCATCTTCACGGTGCTGACGCTGCGCAAGGACGTCGTCGCGGTCGGTCACTTCGCCGGCGCGATGCTCCTGTGGAGCAGCTGGATCGGCGCCTTCATCCTCACCGGCTCGGGGCGCCGCTCGCTCGTCGGGCAGGTGCGTGACGGGATGGTGCCGTGAGCTCGGCTGTCGCGCAGCTCGCAGCTCGCGAGCGCCGCGTCGCGGCCGCCGACGTCATCGCGCTGGTGAAGCCGCGCATCCTGCTCATGACGCTCGTGACCGCGCTCGGCGGCATGAGCCTCGCGCCGGGCGGGGTCGAGCTGTGGCGCGCGCTGGTGCTGCTCGCCGGCACCTCGTTCATCGTCGGCGCCGCAAACACGCTCAACATGTACCTCGAGCGCGAGGTCGACTGCCTGATGGTCCGCACCAAGGACCGGCCGCTCGCCGCCGGCCGGCTCGATCCGCGCGTCGCCCTCGGCTTCGGCGTGGGGCAGGCGTTCGTCGCGGTTCCGCTGCTCACGTTCGGGCTCGGCGCCGCCGGCCCGATGACCGGGTTGTGCGCGGTGATCGCGTTCGTCTCGTACGTGATGGTCTACACGCCGATGAAGCAGCGCTCCCACGTCGCGACGTGGATCGGCGCGGTGCCGGGCGCGATGCCCGCGCTCATGGGCTGGACCGCGGTCACCGGGCGCGTCGACGCCGGCGGGCTCGCGGTGTTCTCGGTGCTCTTCATCTGGCAGATCCCGCACACCCACGCGATCACGATCTACCGTCTGCGCGACTACCAGCGCGCCGGCCTGGCGACCTTGCCGGGCGCGCGCGGAACCGCGGCGACGCGCGTCGAGATCGTCATGTACGCGCTGGTGCAGCTGGCGTGCAGCCTCATGCTCTACGCGCTCGGCGTGTGCGGCGAGCTCTACCTCGTCATCGCCGCGATGAGCGGCCTCGGCTACGCCGGGTACGCGGCGAGCGGCATCTTCGACGGCGACGGGAAGTGGGCGCGCCGCCTGTTCCTGGCGTCGATCCTGTATCTGCCGCTCGTGTTCGGCGCGATGGTCCTCGACGGTCGCCTCTGAGACCGCGATGACCACCGACGTCGTACCCGGCGGCCCGGCGAAGCGTTCGCTCTTCGGACAGCCGTTCGCGTGGCTGATCCTGGCGATCGTGCTGGCGATGGTCCCGTTCGCGGGCTGGCTCGTGCAGACGGGCTGGCCGTGGACGCGCGTGCACCCGGCCGTGAACGCGATGCTCAACGGCTCGGCGGCGATCTTCCTCGTCGCCGGCGGCATCGCCGCCAAGAAGCGCAAGCTCGAGTTCCACCGCCTGTGCATGCTCGGCGCGTTCACGGCGTCGACGGTCTTCCTGGTCAGCTACCTCGCGCGCTTCGCCACGACCGGCGCGCACCGCTATCCCGGCACCGGCGGCGACAAGACGTTCTACCTCGTGCTGTTGGGGACCCACACGGTGATGGCCGC
>DATLEB010000145.1:0-4887 GCA_035525615.1 Kofleriaceae bacterium
CGCCGCATCCGGTGTTCGGCGACTGCTCGAAAGCGGAGTACGAGCGGCTGCACGCGATGCACATCGCCGATCACCTGGGCGCGCTCGGCGGCGCCTGACGCTCGGACGCCGGCTCAGGCGGCGAGGCGCTGCTGGAGCGAGCCGTCGGCCAGCGCGGCGACGGTGGCGTCCTCGCCGCCGATGAGCGTGCCGCGCACGAAGACCTGCGGGAAGGTCGGCCAGCCGGTCCAGAGCTTGATGGCGAGCCGCTTCCTCCACGCGGAGAGATAGCTGCCGTATTCGATGTAGGTGAAGGCGACGCCGGCCTTGTCGAGCGCCTTCCGCACGTTCCTCACGTGCGGGTTCTGCGCCATGCCCACGACGACCACCGCGTCCTTGGCCACCGCGGTGGACACCTCCGCGACGATGTCGGCGTGGAAGGCCGCCATCTTGGCGGCGGCCTCGGGGGCGATGCGCTTTCCGTCGAGGAGGGGTCTCATGGGGAGCTATGATGCCCGAACCGGCGCGATGGTGTCGCGCGGCTTCGGAACCCGCGTAAGATCAGCGCCGATGGACGAGGACGAGCGGATGGCGCGGCTCCTGTCGGGGCTGGCGTCGGACGTGAAATACGCGACGGGTGAGCGGCGCTTTCGCGGCACGGTCTCCGCCGACGACGCGGCCGAGATCGCCGAGGCGCTCGCGCGGGAGCTCGACGCCGGCACCGAGGCGCGCGCCCGGGCGGCGGCGAAGCAGCGCTTTCGCATCGCCTGCGAGCGCGGGTGCAGCGCCTGCTGCGAAGAGCTGGTGGTGGTGTTTTTGCCCGAGGCGCTCGCGGTGGCGCGCTGGCTCGGCAGCCCTGCCAACGCCCTTGCGAAGGAGGCGTTCCTCGCCGCCTACCCGCGCTGGCGCGACGCCGCCGGTGACGAGCCCGATCGCATCGCCGAGCTGGCGCGGCAGGGCGCCGATCGCGAGGCGTACGAGGCGGCGCACCGCGCGTTCTGGCGCCGCCGCATCTTGTGCGCGTTCAACCAGAACGGCGAGTGCACGATCTACCCGGTGCGGCCGCTGGTGTGCCGCGACGCCCACGCCATCGGGACCGCCGACCGCTGCGTGGGGTCGAGCCCCATCCCCGCGGAACGACTCACTTTTGCGCCGATCACCGAGTTCATGTCCAACGCCGCGCTGCTGCTGCACGCCACCCACAACGCGATCGCCGGCGCAGAGCGGCATCGCTCGGTGGCCCTCTGCACCCTCGTGTACCAGCTCCTGACCGAGCCCGAACAATGATATGAGTTCGAAATGATTCGTTATTCGATCGTTGTCTTCGCGGTGCTCGCGGGCGGGTGCGGCATGCAGCCGGGAAGCGGCGGCGGCGGCGACATGGCCGGGGGCGGCGGCGCCGACGGCGGGGTTCAGTGTGCGACGCCGGTCGCGTGCGCGGTCGCGTGGGAGCAGCGCGCGTCCGATCGCTTCGAAGCGGTGGTCGGCAGCCCGACCGAGCTCGCGGCGTTCTTGAAAGCGGTGCCGAAGGGCGGCGACCTGCACAACCACCTCACCGGCGCGGTCTGGGCCGAGACCTACCTCGATTGGGGACGCGCCGACGGCGACTGCATCAACAGCTCGACCTACACCGCGGTCTATTCGAGCCAGTGCTCGGCGAGCACGATGCCGGTGCCGACCTCGGGCATGTTCTACGATGCGATCATCCGCGCCTGGTCGATGCAGGACTTCGTCGCCGGCACGCAGAGCGGCCACGACCACTTCTTCGCCACCTTCGGCAAGTACGGCGCGATCGCCGGCGCGCACCGCGACGACACCATCGCCGACGTGGCCAGGCGCGCGGCCGACGAGAACCAGGTGTACGTCGAGACGATGTTCAACCTCGGCAAGAACGTCGGCACGCTCGCCGCCAAGGTGTGGACGCAGCCGGTGACCGCGGCCGATCTGCCCGCGTTCTACGACGCGCTCGTGGCCGATGCGACCTTCGCCGCGGAAGTCGGCAGCGACGTCGCGGTGGTGACCGACGCGGCGACGCAATACCGCAACACGCTCGGCTGCGCGGGCGCGACCCCGCCGCCGGCGTGCCAGGTCGGCGTGCGCTTCATCGCGCAGGTCTCGCGCACCGGCGCGCTCGACACGCTGTTCGGGCAGCTGGTGAGCAGCTTCGAGATGGCGGCGAAGTCGCCGAACATCGTCGGGGTGAACCTGTCGTCCCCCGAGGACGACACCACCTCGCTCAAGAACTACGACCTGCACATGGCGATGCTCGACTTCCTCCACCAGAAGTACACGGTGACGAAGAAGAGCCCGCTGCACGTGACGCTGCACGCCGGCGAAGTCGTGCCGAAGTACCTGCCGCCGGCCTACAGCACCGCCAACACGTTCCACATCCGCGCCGCCGTCGAGATCGGCCACGCCGAGCGGATCGGCCACGGCCTCGACGTGCTCTCGGAGACGAACGCCGACGCGCTCATGGACGCGATGCGCGATCGCAACGTGCTCGTCGAGGTGTGCCTCAGCTCCAACGTGCAGATCCTCGAGGTGAGCGGCAGCGCGCACCCGCTCGGTCAGTATTTGTCGCACGACGTGCCGGTCGCGCTCGCCACCGACGACCAGGGCGTCTCCCGCTCGAGCATGGCCGGCGAGTACCAGCGCGCGGCGCTCGACCAGGAGCTCGGCTATCGCCAGCTGAAGACGCTGGCGCGCAACAGCCTCGAGCACGCCTTCTTGCCCGGGCCCAGCCTGTGGACCTCGGTCGCGACCGGGCAGCCGGTCGCCGAGTGCGCCGCGACGGAGACCATGGGCGTCGGCGATCCGCCGAACGCGAGCTGCGAGCAGTTCCTCTCCGGCTCGGAGCGCGCGCGAATGCAGTGGGAGCTCGAGCGCCGCTTTCTCGCCTTCGAGAGCCAACTGTAGTCAGGGGCGGAAGGTCAACACCGGGCAGGGCGCGCAGCTGATCACGC
Organism: Kofleriaceae bacterium; assembly: GCA_035525615.1. Taxonomy (GTDB): domain Bacteria; phylum Myxococcota_A; class Polyangia; order Haliangiales; family Haliangiaceae; genus UBA2376. The sequence goes on from DATLEB010000145.1 coordinate 2,943, forward strand.
CGCGCGCGACGCTGCCGAGGAGCGCGCCGGTGATTCCGGTCGAGCCGTGGGTGCCGAGCACCACGAGGTCGTGCCGCTCGTCGGTCGCGACCTGCACCGCGCTCGCGGCGGGATCGCCGGCGACGACGCGGGTGTGCACCTCGCAGCCGTCGGTGCCCACCGACGAAATGAGCGCGCGCAGCTGCGCTTCGGCCTGCGCGTACACCTCGGGCGGCGTGCGGGTGAGCGGCAGCCCCACGTAGGCCTCCACGCGCAGCTTGGCGCGCGACGGCGGCGCGACGACGTGCAGCACCTCGACCTCAGCGCCGGTCAGGCGCGCGAGCGCGACCGCGTACCGGAGCGCGGCGCCGGACTGCGGCGAGAAGTCCACGGGGACCAACATGCGGCGCATGGGCGCGCCCATCAGATCACCGGCGGTGAGAGATGGGACGGGGCCTCGGGGTCCATGCGGACCGTCAGCGCCGGCACGGGGCAGGTGCGCACGACGCGCTCGGCCACCGAGCCCATGAGCAGGTGCTTCCAGCCGGTGCGGCCATGCGTGCCGAGCGCCACCAGGCCGTAGTCGCCCTCGCGCGCGACGCGGACGATCTCCTCGGACGGATTGCCCTCGACCGCGCGCGTCGTGACCCGGACCCCGCTCCCCGTCAGTTGGCGGGCCTGCGCGTTCAGGCGGTCGTTGACCGCGTCGACGACCTTCGCCACCTGGCCGGCCTCGGGAATGATCGAGGTGCCGTCGGGAAACATGTAAACGGGCAGCGCATACACGTGCAGCAGCGTCACCTCCGCGTCGAGGCGCCGCGACAGCTCGATCGCGACCTCGGCGGCTTTGCGCGAACCTTCGGAGAAGTCGGTGGCGAGGAGGATCTTGCGAATCGGTATGCGTTCCATGGCCCGTGACTGTTGCACCGGGCAGGCCAAGCGCAGGCGGGCGGCATGCGCTCGGCAGGTCAGCGGGTGGGCGGATCGGCGGGGAGGCCGCCGTCGGGCGCCTGGTGGGGGCGCGCGTCCCAGGGGATGCGGATGGTGAAGGTCGTCCCCTGCTCAGGCGAGCTCTCGACGTCGACCGTGCCGCCGTGGGCCTCGACGCAGCCGAGGACGAGCGTGAGCCCCAGCCCCCAGCCGCGCGGCCCCGACGCCTGCGCGGAGGCGCTGCGCGCAAAGGCGCGGAACAGCTGCACCTGCAGCGGCGGTGGGATCGGCTCGCCCGCGTTGTGAACCGTCACGGTCGCGTGCTCGGGCTCGGGCGTGAGCGTGACGGTGATCGGCGGATCGGGCGCGCCGTACTTGAGCGCGTTGGTGGCGAGGTTCCACAGGGTGCGGCGCAGCTCCTCGGGGCTCCAGTGGCCCGGCATCGCCGTGGGCGCGAGGATGACGAAGCGCTCGCCGTGCAGCGCCGTGAGCTCCTCGACGACCTCCTCGGTGATCGCGACCAGATCGCAGTAGTCGATCCGCAGCGCCAGCCGCTCGCCGGCGCGCACGCGGTTGGCGTCGAGCAGATCGCGGATCATGCGGTCGGTGCGCTCGATGTTGCGCTCGATCCGCGCCGCGACCTCGGCGACGTCGGGCGGCGCGTCGAGCTGGAGCAAGAGCTGCGTGCCCAGCTTCGCCGCCGAGAGCGGCCCGCGGAGATCGTGCGCCAACACCGAGACGAAGCGATCGCGCAGCTCCCGCTCCGCGCGCAGCCGCTCGATGGTCGCCTCCAGCTCGTCCTTCTTCTCCACCAGCCGCTGGTGCGTGTCGCCGCCGTCGGCCGTCGGCGCCGGCCGCGGCAGGCGCGCGAGATCGGCGAGAAACGCCTGCACGGAGCTCTCGATCTCGGCCCGCCCGACCCCTTGTGCCGAGGGTGCCTTCTCCGCGAGACGAAGCCACGACTCGACGATATTCCGCGTGTGGCGGTCGATGAGATCGGCGACGGAGGACATGTCGGCATTGTCGCGAGCAGCGA
>DATLEB010000147.1:0-40949 GCA_035525615.1 Kofleriaceae bacterium
TCGCTGCTCGCCGACACGTACGGCGTCATCGTCTACCAGGAACAGGTGATGCAGATCGCGCAGGTGCTGTCCGGGTACTCCCTCGGTCGCGCCGATCTCCTCCGCCGCGCGATGGGCAAGAAGAACAAGGAGACGATGGACAAGGAGAAGGCGGGGTTCGTCGAGGGTGCGGTCGCGAAGGGCGTGGACGCCAAGATCGCCGACTCCATCTTCGAGCTCATCGCCTTCTTCGCCGGCTACGGCTTCAACCGGTCGCACTCGGCGGCGTACGGCTGGATCACGTACCAGACGGCGTACCTCAAGCATCACTTCCCGCACGAGTTCATGGCCGGCCTGATGTCGTGCGACGCCGACAACGTCGACAACATCGTGAAGTTCATCGCCGAGGCGCGCTCGATGGGCCTCGTCGTCGAGCGGCCCGACGTCGACGAGTCGGCCGCCGACTTCACCGTGACGCCGCGCGTGGGCGCGCACCTCGGCAAGGTCATTCGCTTCGGGCTCGGCGCCGTGAAGGGCGTGGGCCTGACCGCGGTCGACTCGGTGCTCGAGGCGCGCAAGGACGGCGGCGCGTTCAACAGCGTCTACGACTTCTGTCGGCGCGTCGACACGCAGCGGTGCAACCGGCGCGTGATCGAGGCGCTCGTGAAGAGCGGCGCCTTCGACGGTGTCGCGGCGATCGTCGGGCTGCACCGCGCGCGCTTGCTCGGCTCGCTCGACGCGGCGCTCGAGGCGGGCGCGGCGGAGCAGCGCGATCGCAAGAGCGGGCAGACCTCGCTGTTCGGGCTGATCGTCGAGGCGGCGCCTGCGGGTCCCGGCGGCGCCGCCGGCGCCGGCGGTTCGGTGATGGCGCCGGAGATCTATCCCGAGCTCGAGCCGTGGACGGCCAAGCAGCTGCTCGCGTTCGAGAAGGAGGCGCTCGGCTTCTACATCTCCGGCCACCCGCTCGATCGCTACCGCAGCGACCTGTCGCGCTACGCGACGGCGACGACCAGCGACTTCGTCGAAGGGCGGCGGCAGGCCGGCGAGGCGTCGGTGGGCGGCGTGGTCGCGCAGTACCGCGAGATGATCACGAAGAAGGGCGACAAGATGGCCCGCTTCATCCTCGAGGATCAGGGCGGCGGCATCGAGGTGGTGTGCTTCCCGAAGACGTTCGAGAAGGTGCGGCACGTGCTGGTGTGCGACGAGCCCATCCTCTGCACCGGCAAGGTGCAGAACGAGGGCACGGCCGAGCAGGCCGACTGGAAGATCCTGCTCGAGAACGCGACGCCGATCGCCGAGCTCCGCGCGGCCAAGACGTCGCGCGTCGCCATCCATCTCAACGCCGACAGCGTGACGCGCGAGCAGATCGCGGAGCTGAAGACGATCCTGATGGGCGCGCCGCGCGGCCAGTGCCAGGCGGTCGTGATGCTCGCGATCCCGTCGCGCAGCGAGACGGTCATCGCGCTCGGCGAGCGATGGATGGTGTCACCGTCGGACGAGCTGCTCGGCCGGCTGGAGCGCGTGTTCGGCGATCGCGTGGCGACGCTGGCATGAGCGCGCGCGCCGGATGGTTCGCGGCGGCGGTGGCGCTCGTCGCCGTCGGTTGCGGGAAGGGGACGTCCGCCGAGCAGGGCGAAGCGCCCGCGTCCACCGTGGCCGCCCCCGCCACGGCCGCGTCCGTCGTGGACGTGACCATCGGCTCGAAGGCCCGCGCGCCCGTGCCGGCGCCGTGGTGGGCGGATCGTCCGGAGCCGGCGCTCAAGGCGCTCGGCGCGGCGCTCGAGCAGGTCGACACCAAGGCGGTGCAGGAGTGGCTGAAGCTGCGCGAGTACCCCGGCCCCGAAGGGGAGCCGCCGATCCCACCGCCCGCCGAGGTGCAGGCCGCGATCGACGCGCTCGTCGCGTGGGACGGCTCGGGTGTGCTCGCGCCGCAGCCGTGCTCGAGCGGCCTCGGGAACGGGTTGCCGTATCACCTGCTCATGACCGTGAAGGCCGCGCTGGAGGTGTCGAGCGGGCCGGGCGATCCGCCGGCGCACGCGGCGTTGCGGATGGGCCTCGCGTTGCGAGCCGACGACAACGATCCGATGGCGATGGTGCTCGGCGCCGCGGTCCCCGAGCAGGCCACCAAGACGTTCGCGCGGCACGGCGCACCCGCGGCGGTGCCGTCACCGTTCGTGGTCGCCGAGGATCTTCCATGGCGTGTGCTCGCCGCGAGCGCGCGGTGCACGGCCCTCATCTTCGAGACGTTCGACGCGACGACGCCGCAGGGCGCCGAGCTGATGGCCGGCCTGGCCAAGCTGGGGCACAAGCCGGAGCAGCAGCTGGCCGAGGAAGCGCGGATGGTCAACGGCTTCTGGGCCAACACGCTCGCGCAGGCGGCGAAGACGACGTCGAGGGCCGAGCTGTCCATGCTGCTGGATCGCCGCGTCGACGAGGCGCGCGCGATGCAGCCGCGCTCGCTGCTCACGCCGCTGCTCGGCGCGCCGTACGCCGCGAAGTCGCTCGTCGACGACGACGCGCCGGCCCGTCGCGCGCGGTAACGGGCGCGGTCGCCCACCGTGCACGCCGGCTCGCCGCGACAGGGCGCGGCGAGGACGTAGATGCGTGAAACCGTCCGGGTGAGTGCGGGCACGTCCGATGCAGCGCTCGGGCGCAATGAGCGCATATCGAAGCCTGCGGGTGGTCGCGAGTATGACGTGGCTCGCGTGCGTCGCCGCATGCGACGGTGGGGGAGGCTCGTCCGATGCGGGCACCGGCTCCGGCGGACCGATCGTCATCGCCGCCACGACGCACGTCGCCGCGGAGAGCGTCGATACCTGCGGCGCTTGCCACGTCGTGATCGACGAGGTGCGCGACGGCGAGGCGGACGTCCACATCGTCCCCGACCTCCGCGTGTATCTCGTGCACGAGCAGATGATGTTCGCGCGTGATCTCGTCGAGCCGTAGGCGGGTATCATACGCACATGCACATGACGAAGCGTGCTGCGCTGGGGGCCATCATCGCCGCGTCTCTCGTGCCGTCGGTCGCGCAGGCCGACAAGACCGTGGCCGTCGAGGTCGTGGCGTCGTCGAGCGCGAAGGGCAAGGCCGACAGGTTCGCCGCGTGGCGCGCGGTGGACGGCTCGACCGGGACGGCGTGGTGTGAGGGCAAGGACGACGAGGGCATGGACGAGACGCTCGCGCTCACGCTGGCACAGCCGCTGCTGGTGACGCGCATCGATCTGTACGTCGGCCTGCACGGCTCGGCCAAGGACTACAAGGAGAACAACCGGCCGTCGAAGCTGTTCGCGCAGACCTCGCCCAAGGCCGGCGAGCCGATGGTGATGCTCGCCAAGGCCGTGCCGATGGTCAGCGACTACGACACGCTCGTGAAGCTCGACCTCAAGACGCCGCGCACGCTGCAGGTGCTCGAGCTCGGCCTGGCCGGCGTCACGCGCGGCGAGAAGGCGAAGAACAACGACACGTGCATCACCGAGGTCTCGCTGGTGGGCGAGAAGGGCGAGGTGATCACCTTCGTCTACGGGATGCCGGTGGACGCGCTGGCCTCGTTGCCGGCGGCGCTGGGCACGCTGCGCACGGCGGTCGCCGGTTGCGACGAGAAGGTGCTGTCGACGGCGGTGAAGTTTCCGCTCTCGCACCGCGTGTCGGCCGAGGAGGACTCGCACACGGTGAAGCTCAAGAACGCCAAGGCGCTGGTGAAGGCGTGCAAGGCGGGCGACTTCCCGAAGATCCCGGAAGGCGCCGAGCAGTCGGGCGTGTCGGCCAACGGCCTCGGCGGCATCAGCCTCGAGACGGGCGCGGCCGACGTGCTGCGCATCGACCTGCAGTGGGTGAAGGGCGCGTGGGCGCTGTCGGGGATCGAGAGCTACTGAGGCGGTGCGGGTGGAGGCGGCGCCGCGGCGGCCTCGGTGACCTGCGCGCTGTCGCAGAACTTCTTCAGCCAGTCGATGATGGCGGTGTCGGGTGGCGGCGGGTTCGCGGGTGTCTCGCCGCTGCCTGCGTACCAGTGCGCGTTGCAGCGGACGCCCTTCGTGGGGTCCGCGAGCGGGATCCACACCGTGACGTCGAGGTGACGGTTGCCGTTCGTCGCCGAGACGAAGCGCATGCGTCCGCCGGGGAGTGACTCCTTCGCGATCTCGATCAGGTCGAGGCGCTTGGCGTCGGGCTCGACGTCGCGCGCGAGGGCCTCGGCGTCGGCGTAGGTCTCGGTCCTCGGTCGATCGAGCGTCAGGCGCGGTCCACCCGGAAAGCCGCCCTTCGTGATGTCGACGCCCACGCCGACCCACCAGTCCTTGCCGAGCATGTACTCGTCGTTGGCGGGGAGCCCGTCGGGGACGTCGACCTTCACCTTCACGTCGCCGACCTCGACCGCGGTCGGCTTCCACGCCGCCGCGAGCCACTTCCCCTTCGCGCCGCCGCCCGCGGTCGTGCCGCCGCCGCCGCCGCCGGTGGCGACGCCCGTTCCGCCACCACGTCCGTTCGACTCGTCCTTCTTGCCGCCGCACGCCGCGACGGCGACGACGACCATCGTGCTCGCGAAGAAACGCAGGTTCATGCGTGCATCGTACGATTGATCACGTGATCGTGTAGCCGTACGAGACCTCGATGCGGGTGTCCTCGGTGGCGCCGTCGACGCGCAGCACGACCTCGTAGACGCCGGGCGTGAGCAGGTTGCGACACGGCCAGGTGAAGGTGAACGGCGTGGGGCTGTAGGAGTTGAGGTCGACGTACGTCACGTGCGGGATCGGAGGCGGCGCGCTCGGATCCTCGAGCGAGGCGCCGAGGCGGAGCCCGCCGCCGGCGCGCAGATCGGCGGTGCCGCTGAACGTGAGCGTGCGGCCGTCGGGTGGCTGCACGTGCGGCACGTTCAGCATCACGCGCTCGTGGTTGCGACCGCGGAGGACGATGCCACGCGTCGTGTTCTGCTGGCCGTAGCTCTGCTGGCCGTAGCCGTGCTGGCCGTAGCCGTGCTGCGCGTAGCCGTACGCGCCGAGCGGCATGGGCGCCGGCGGCATCACGGGCAGCGGGCTCGGGCCCGGCGGGATCGGTAGCGGCGTCGGTCCCGGGCCCGGGGCCGGTTGCTCGAACTGCGACCGCGCGACCACGACGCGCCAGTCGACGCGGACACGCGTCTGCGGATCGTTCGAGTGCATCGTCAGATCGATGCGCACGGGGCCGGGATTGACGGGCACCGGCCAGCTCAGCGGCACACCCTCGGTGCTGGTGAGCGGGATCGCGACCTGGTAGTCGGAGGTGGACGGCTCGCGCAGCGCGCGGTCGGCGCCGATGTAGCCCTGCGACGCGAGATCGGTGAGGCGCGCCGTGATCGTACGCGGCCGGTGCGCGCCCTCGGTCCAGGTCATCGTGCCCAGGAGATAGAGCGTGCCGCCGTTGTGCGCGTTGGTGAGGAGCACCTGCGCGCCACCGGCGACGCCGGGATGGAGCGTGAGGCTCCCGCTCTCGAGCGTGCCGAGATCCTCGATCCGCTGCCCGTACCCGCCTTGATGGCGACCCTCGTATCGGTTCTGCATCTCGCCGTACGCGTAGTAGATGCTGGAGCGATCGCGCTGGCGCTCGGAGATCCAGTCCTTCAGCTGCTGCAGGGCGGCGGACATCGCGGCGCCGTCGGTGGCGGCGCGGCGCGCCAGGTACTGGATGCCGTGCCAGATGCGCTCGTCGAGGAGGCGCAGGCTCTCGGCGATGTGCTGCGGCGTGTCCCAGTGCGACTGCTGGAGCAGATCCTGCGTGACGCGGTTGCGCACCATGATGTCGAACTGCGACGGATCCAGGCGCGGCCCGAGCGTGGGCAGCAGGCTGTCGAGGCCGTTCAGGTACTTGTCATTGGCGCTCGGGTTGTCGCGCAGGATCCCGAGCAGGTCGTGCAGCCGGTGCTTCTGGTTGCTCGACAGGGACGTCCGATCGATCTCCGCATCGATCGTCCGGATCGCCTCGGCCAGATCCCATGACAGCCCACTCGAGAGGTGCTGCTGGATCGCGCTGGCGATCGCCGCGCCGATCGCCGCGCGCTCGTTCGGATCGCCGAGGCGGCGCTCGCCGCGCGGATTCGACAGGTAGTCGACCTCGACCAGGCACGCCGCGGTGCGGGGGCCGATCGCGCTGGGATTGAGGATCGCCATGGCGCCGCGCCGTTCGTCGGCGCCGCCGCCGTACCGGCCGGCCTGACGATCGAGCGCGCGCGACAGCTGACCGGCGAGCGAGCGCGAGCCGCGGCCGGCCTGCGGATGGATGTAGACCTCGGGGCCCGAGCGGTCGGGCGCGCCGTAGTTGGCGTGGATCGAGACGAACACGTCCGACTGCTGCGCCTGCGCCGCGCGCGCGCCGATACTGAGGTTGCGGTCGGCGGTGCGCGTCAGGGCGGCCGCGCCACCAAGGCGCGCGATGACGTGCTTGGCGATGTCGAGCGTGACGTCCTTCTCGACGACGCCGGCGGAGCCGCGCGCGCCGTACGCCGACGAGTTGCCGGCGCGCTCGCTGCCGCCGTGTCCTGCATCGATGATGATCCGAGGGGCTGGGGCCATGGAGTCCTCCGCGCCGCGGGAACAGCACGCCTCGTGCCATCCGCGGAACGCGCGCCGCTCGTGCACCCACGCCACTCTGGATCGCACGTGAGTGTGAACGTCGATGCGCGTGCGCCCCTTCCACCCTGGCCGGTCGGGCACGGTCACGAGGTGCGCTCCGAGAGACAACGCGCCTTTCTCGCTGGCACCCGCCGTGCACCGCGCTGGCACCTGGACCCTCGAACCAGGGCGAGGCACGCATGCTCAGCATCACACCAGTTCGCGAGCGCATCTCGGAGCGTTTCCCGGTCGTCTCGTTCGTCGTCTCGGTTCCGCCGGACCGCTACTTCGAGGTGGCGTGCGCCACCGATCCACGGCTGTTCCGTGCCGAGAACAAGTCCGCGCGGCGCGTGACCAACTTCACCACCAGCCGGATGGGCGGGCTGCTCCGCGCACCGGCCGGTCAGGCGACGTACATCATCCCGCCGCAGCAGCTGCGCCGGTTCGCCGGCGCGCAGCGCCTCTACTATGCGGTCGCGGCGTTCCGCGGCGCGCGCAACGAGGATCCGGTGCTCACGATCGATGGCGAACGCCTCGAGCGCGCGCCCTCGATCCAGATCTCACCGGACTTCACCGGTCGCTCGCTCGACCGTGGCCGCATCGGCAAGGCCGACGCGCGCTACGGCGGCGGCGAGGGTGTGGTGCTCGGTTGGGGCGGCGACGATGTCCTCGTCGCGAAGACGCCGCCGGCGCGTGCACCCACCCGCATCGGCCAGGCGGATCCCGAGATGTCGACGGAGATCCAGGAGGACCCGAGCTACGCCTACGACGATGGCTTCGACGCCGCGCTGTGGGAGGAGAAGGAAGAGGAGGGCGGCGAGGCCTACGCCGGCGCCGTCCGCCAGCGCAGCGCCGAGTACAGCGGCCCCGAGCCGATCGGCTTCGAGGACGCCGCGGAGATGGCGTTCGGCACCGAGCCGGGCGGCTACGAGGATGCGTCGTCGATGCCGCAGGCGCCGATGCCGCAGGCGTGGGGCCAGCCCAGCTACACGAGCGTCGCCGCCGCGGCGACGTACGACGCCGACGACGGCAACGAGTACGAGGACGCGCCCGCGCTCGAGCGCGTGTTCGGCTCGCGCGCGCGGCGCACGTACGGCGCGCCGATGCCGTACGCGCCACCACCGCCACCGCCACCGCCGCCACCCATGTACCTGCCGCCGCAGCAATCCGCGCCGGCCAGCGCGCCCCGCTACGGCGGCGGCGCGGCCGCTTCACCGCACCACGAGCGGTATGGCTCCGTGACTGGCGGTGCTCGCCCTTTCGTCCGTGACCTCTCCGGCGCTGTCTACGGCGGCGGCGAGGTCGAAGGCTACGAGGACGTTCCCGATCTGGTCCGCAACCTCGGGCGGCGCGCGCTCTACGGCAACGGCGCCGCGTTGCCCGCACCGACCGCGGACTTGCCGCCGGCCGCGCCACCGCCGGTCGCGCCACCGCCGCCGGCCGCGAGCGCGCCCAACCACTTCGCCGACTACTCCGACGATCCGGGTGGCGCCGAGGAGCTCCCCGAGGGCGCGCCGGCGCTCGCGCACGACGAGGCGTTCACGCCGGCCGATGCGCGTCACCGCCTGCGCATCCTCGATCGGGTGGCGCTGGTCGAGAGCGGCTCGGAGCGCTATCGCGCCGTCGCCGGCGACGAACGCGTCGGCGTCGCGGTCGGCTACGTGAAGTTCGCCCAGCGCCACGGCGCGCTCGGCCACTTCCTCCGCGTCTGTCTGCGCCGCGATCGCGACGCGTACGTCCGCATCTTCGGCGAGTCGAACGCCGCACCCGCCGCCGACGACTTCGACGTGAACGCGCTGCCCGCCGCCAGTCTCCTGCGCGTGACGCTCGCCGCCGACGAGGCGGCGCGGCTCGCGCCGGTGATCCCGCCGGGCGGGACCACCGCGGTGCCGCTCTGGCAGGAGCCGTGGCTCGGCCTCTTCCGCCAGGCCGGCGACGTGGTCGCGTTCCAGGAGGCGCAGCGCGAGGTCGCGGACCGCCGCTTCTACCTGCCGTACATCGACGTCCTGCGCTGGCTCGGCATCAACTCCGCACGCGGTCACGCGATGTTCGTCGACCGCGCCATCCAGATGGGCGGTGGCGCGGCGGTGCGATGGGCCGCGCGGATCGCCGGTCCGGTCCAGAGCAAGAGCGATCTCGCCCGCGCGCTCGCACACCTCGGCCACGCCGACCTGCGCGCGTTCCAGACCCAGCCGCCCGAAGGCGCGACGTTGCCCGCGGTCGACGGCGTGTTCGGACCGTTCACGCACGCGGCGCTGGCCGCGGCGCTGCGCCGGCGCGGTGACTCGCCGCTGGCGATCCGCAGCGAGCCCGAGATGCTGTCCGCGCTCTGCACCGAGGCCGAGCGTCAGGCGTCGTCGAGCCCCGCGTGGCGCGCGGCCGCGCAGCGGCTGCGGGCGCTCAAGGATGACCCGGCGCTCGAGCGGCTACCGCCCGAGCCCGCGCGAGGCGCGGCATGAACGAGAAGACGCAGCTCGCGATCGGCGCGACGCGACGGCTGCGCGAGAGCGCGGCGTTCCGCGGCCTCACCGGTCAGGAGCGCGATCGTCTCGGCGCCGACCTCGACCGCATCGAGCGGGCGCTCGGCAGCGCCGCGCCGCGCCACGTCGAGGCGCGCTACGGCGACCCGTACGCGATCGCGCAGGCGACGCCGGCGGATCTGCAGCGTGACCTCGGCGGCCCCGCGCGGCCGCAGTCGCCGGCGACTCGCCCGGGCGCCGCGCCCGTCGCCGCCGCACCGGCTGCACCCGCGCGCAAGACGCCCTTCGAGCAGTTCGGCGCCACCGGCGACGCGGTCGACGCCATCAACTTCCCCGGCTTCGTCGCCAGCCTGATCCAGGGCACGTTCCAGGCGATCGTCGACGCCACCGCGCAGCAGCTGCGCGAGTACGCCGACCTCGTCGGCAACCTGTCGCGCTCGGTCGACGACTTCGCGCGCGATCACGTCTCGAACGATCAGGTGCGCGCGCACCTGTCGAAGCACCGCGAGCTCCGCCACGTCGCCCCGGCGCCCGGCAGCAACGCCGAGACCACGCTCGCGGTCGCGCCCGACGCCGAGGGGACGAGCCCGGGCTGGCTCGCCGACTACGGTCTCGAGGGCGAGGAGCTGACGGCCGAGCTGGTGGCCGGCCCGCTCGTCGACGCCGGGCGCACGCAGCTCGCCGAGCAACGCATGTCGACGCTGGCGTCGATGGTGCTGATGGGCATCAACCGGATCGTCATCTCCGACGGTGACATCCGGGCCAAGCTCCAGTTCCACGCCAACGTCCGCGAGAAGACGGACGCGGAGCTCGCGACCGTGCAGATGGGGCAGGGGATCGCCGGGCGGAACACCGCGCCGGCCGCGTCGCTCATGGTGACGACGGTCAAGGCGAACACGCAGGCCGAGGCGTCGCTCAAGGCGAACCTCACCGGCGAGGTCCGGATCGCGTTCCGCACCGAGACCTTCCCGCTCGAGCGCTTCGCCGACTCGCAGGCGATCCAGCTCCTCAACCGCCACGCCAAGTGGAAGGGCGACGTGGCCAACGCGCCCGCCGCCGCCGCCCCGACGACGCCTCCGAAGGAAGGAGGCACATGATCGCGCTCGACGAGCTGGTCGTGGCGCTGCTCGACACCGTGCCGCACGAGAGCGGCGGCGCGGACGACGGCGTGCGCATCGAGATCGACGAGGTCGCCATGACCTTGCCCGTCGAGGTGCGCTTCGGCGCCCGCGGCGGCCTCGAGGCGAGCGCGCCGCGCGGCCGCTATGCGACGGGCTTCGATCCGCCGCATCAGGTGCTTTCGGTCGCCTTCACCACGCGAGGCGGCCAGTGACACCCAAGGGCGCCAGCGCGCGCGCGATCCCGGTCGACGACTTCCTCGCCGCGATCGGCGAGCAGCTCGACCGCGCGCAGGACGCCCTCGCCATCAAGGCGCGCACGGGGCGCCCGCTCACCTGGGCGCTGAAGGAGTTCAAGATCGCGCTCCAGGTCTTCGTCGAGATCGACTCCCAGGGCCAGGTCCTGTGGCGCTCCGCCGGGCCCAACGAGACCGGCGCGAGCACGGTCAACCTCGACTTCACCACGATCACGCGACCGATGATCGAGGAGAACACGTACTCGGCGCTCGACGAGGCCGACGGTCGCTCGATCGATACGATCGGCGGCAACGATCTGTCCGACGAGGAGCGCGTGCGCCTGCGGCGCCTCGGCGTGCGCAACGTGGGCCAGCTACGGCGGATGGCGCCGCGCGAGCGCCTCGACTCGGTAGGCGACGCGGTGAACATCCCGGTCGGCAAGCTCGAGGCGATGCTGCGCGCGTCGGCACGCCCGACCGTGCAGAGCCACGACGTGGTCAAGAAGGGCGAGGAGACCTTCTTGCGCATCCAGGGCGCCAACCTCACCGACGGCATCGACACCGAGGTGCGCCTCGCCGGCGAGCCGGTCGAGATCGTCGACGCCAAGCCCAATGTGCTCCTGGTGCGGCCGATGGAGCACCATACCTCGGGGCAGATCGAGGTGATGACGGCCGGCGAGCGGGCCACCGGGTTCTTCCGCATGCCCACCGGTTACGGTAATGGCGCGAAGGGCGCGAACGGCGCCAGCGGCGCGAGCGGCGCGAATGGCGCCAGCGGCAAGGGGACCGCGCCGTGATCGCCGAGGAGGAGATCCAGGTCGCGCCGCGCCTGCCGTGGCGCCCCGAGGAGACGCGTCGCGCGTGCCGCGGCCGCGTCGTGGTGCGCCTGCGCGAGGAGCGCGAGCACGTCCCGCACACCGGCGACGTCACCGCCGGTGCGCAGGCGGCCGCGATGCGGCTCGACGTCGATCGCGTCGACCAGGTGCTCGCCCGGCGCACGCACGCCACGCGCGTGACGCGCACCTTCCACGCCGCCAGCAACGTGAAGAACGTCGGCCGGCGACACGAGGGCTACAGCGAGCTCGAGACCGCGCTCGGCCTGTCCCGCACCTTCCGCGTCGACGTGGACCCCGACACCTCGGTGGTCGAGCTGGTCGGCGCGCTGTCCGAGCTCGACGCGGTCGAGTCCGCCTCGCCGGTCTACCTGTCGGACTGCCCGTTCAGCGCGGGCGCCTACGGCCGCTCCGCCGCGACGGCCACGGCGATGTCGGAGCCGTGCCTTGCCGACTGGGGCCACGAGACGTGCCGCGTGCGCGCCGCGCTCGAGCTCGAGCCCGGCGACGCGACCGTCATCGTCGCCATCATCGACAGCGGCGTCTTCCTCGATCACGTCGAGCTGCGCGGGCGCTGCCGCGCCGGCGCCGATCTCGTCGACCTGCCCGAGCACGACGTGTCGCGCGGCATCAAGCTGCTCGGCGATCACTCGCGCCGCGATCGCGCGCCCATCGACGAGCAGGGTCACGGCACCGGCTGCGCCGGCATCATCGCGGCGCGCGGCATCAGCCTGCGCCCCGGCGTCGCCGGTCTCTCGCCGGTGCTGCCCATGCGCGCGCTCGCCGCGGCCAAGGTCGCCGACCGCGTCAAGCCGACCGCGCTCGGCACGCTGTCCGACATCGATCTCGCGGTGAAGCTCGCCGTCGACCTCGGCGCGCGCGTCCTCAACCTCTCCTTCGGCACACCGGAGAGCGCGCTGCGAGAGGGCGACCCGACGCCGCACGTCGAGGTCATCGAGTACGCACTGGCGCACGGCTGCATCCTCATCGCCGCCTCGGGAAACAGCGGCGACCGGGTGCGGTACCTGCCCGCGTGCCTGCCCGGCGTGATCGCGGTCGGCGCCATCGGCGTCGACGGCAAGCCGGCCCCGTTCACCACGCGCGGCGATCACGTCGCGCTGTCCGCGCCCGGCATGGAGATCCGCACCGCCGGCCTCGACGGCCTGGTCGCGCAGAACGGCACCTCGTTCGCGGCGCCCTTCGTCACCGGCGCGGCGGCGCTCCTGGTCGCGCACGCGGCGCGGCGGCTCACGCCGCTCTCACCGTTTGCGATGCGCGACATCCTGGTGCGGAGCGCGACCCCGTTCCAGTCCGGCGCCGGCACCGAAGGGTGCGGCGTCGGCGTCCTCGATATTCCGGCGGCGCTCCGAGCCGCCGAGAGCTGGTCTCACGTGTTCGACGATGAGGTTGGAGAAACGTCCGACCTCGGTCGCGGAGCCGACCGTCCCCAACCCATCTAGGAGGAAACCATGGCGAGCTGCGAATACATTCTCGATGTTGCGAACTACCGGAAGATCCCACCCGCCCCCACGCGAGACGATCGCGAGAACTTCGGCGACGTCTACTTCACGCAGAAGCAGCGGGAGCATGACCTGGCCAAGACCGGGAACACCACGAAGAAGTTCTTCCTCTTCGCGGTGCGCTGGTTCCTCGAGAAGCAGCTCAAGTTCAAGGAGATCTCGATCGCCGGGGCGGCCAACGAAGCCCCGACCGAGGATGTCGACGGCTTCAAGATCGTCGACGGCCTGGCTTCGCTGACCAACGAGGAGAAGGCGCGCTTCCTCGCGGTGGCCGGCATCCTCATCGCCGACACGCAGCTCGACGCGCTCAGCGGCAAGCAGCCGCAGATGCTGAGCGAGGCCGGCGGCGACGTGCTCGCCACGATCGTCGAGGGCGATGGCGCCAACCTGAAGAGCTTCAAGGCGTACGTCGCGGCGCCGTTCAAGACGGCGCTGACGCGCGCGCTCTCCGAGTTCAACACGTACCCGGACCTGTTCCAGAAGGTCTACGAGGCCCTCCGCAAGGGCTCGAAGGTCGGCAACGAGGAGTACCGGTTCTCCGCCCGCCAGATCGCGGTGATCACCCGCACGCTGGTCGCCGAGAAGGTCAGCCCGAGCGATCCGCAGTTCCCGGCGCACTTCTCGCGCGCGCTGTCGGTGTCGCTGTCGGGCGCCACCGACGGACGGGCCTCGTCGATCGACATCGACCTCCCCGATCTCGAGGCCGGCACCGAGGCCGACATCATCATCGACAACGTCAAGGCGCTGTCGGCGATCTACTTCTCCGCGATGCTCGAGGAGATGAAGCTGTTCGCGGTGATGGACAAGGTCGTCGAGCAGTTCATGACCGGCGCCATGCCGATCAAGCGCTCCAGCGCCGGCGACCCGCTCTACCGGTACCACCGCGAAGCGCCGCTGCGCATCAACGAGTTCGATCGCCGCGGCCTCTACGCCCGCTCGTTCGGCGTGGCGCAGGGCTCCGTCGACGAGGAGATGCCGAACCGCGAGTTCAACGACCTGTGGATCCGCTTCCTGTCGGCGGTCAGCATCTACGGCCGCGAGCAGGACTCGACCGAGATGAAGCGCGTGTCGCAGGAGCAGATCTTCAAGACCGCGCGCGACCTCGCCGTCAACCTCTCGTACCACGGGTACGGCCTGGCTCACTTCGCGGCGATCGAGCTGCAGAGCCTGATCAAGAACGTCAAGGAGACGCTCTCGCACCCCGACATCCTCGCCTCGTACGGCACGCGCGACGTGTGGCAGCTCTGCGAGCGGGTCAGCAACATGTACCTGGGCGGGGCGCCCAACGGCGTCCGCCACCGCACCATGGCGCAGTCCGGTGCCGCGATCATCCAGTGGCTGGCGGTCTCGTCGTCGTCGCTCATCGGCTCGTTCGCCAACCTCAACGTCGACGACGGGCTCCGCTCCAACGTCGAGCGCTGGCTGTCGGTCACCGGCACGCCCGATCAGCAGACCGAGAAGTACTCCGAGCCGGTCGCGCTCACGTCGCAGCCCACCATCCCGAGCTTCGCGGTGCCCAACGGCGCCGGTGGCGACGCGATCCGCGACGCGCTCGCGCGCGTCAACCTTCCCACCACGCCGCAGGCGTAAGGAGGCGCCATGATCCGCGCCGCTGAAGTCGCCAAGCAACGCCTGCGCGTCGCAGCCCGACGCCTCGGGACCGACGATCCCGTCCAGCACATCGGCGGGCTCCTCGACCGCACCTTCGATCTGCCGGTCGGCGATCCGCGCTACGGCAACAACTCGCTCCTGCCCGGCCACATGCCGCTCGAGACCTCGTTCTCCGAGACCTCGCGCGACTCGCTGCGCATCGACATGGAGCCGCTCGGACCGCTGGTCACGCCGCACGCGCGCGTCCACGAGGTCAGCCGCGAGGCGCGACGCCTCGTCTCCGGCCAGTACGGCGACGCCGCACTGCGCTGGTTCGACGAGCGCAGCGAAGCGTTCCGCGGCAGCCGCCTGCACGGCGGGGCCAGGTTCGGCGCGTGGTTCGGCGCGCAGTTCGACGCCGGCGGCGTCGGCGAGACCAAGGTCTATTACGAGCTCGGCCCGGGCGCGCTCGATGACCTGCCGCCGACCTTGCGCCACGTCTGCCGCATCGCGCAGACCTGCCTGCCGCGCCTGACGCCGATCTTCACGTCGATCTCCTGCAACCGCTCGCAGGGGAACCAGCGCGTCTACTTCTATCATGCGGGTGATCTGCGCCTGCTCGACCTCGAGCCGCTGATGAATCAGCTCGGCGTCGGGCACCAGCTCCCCAGCCTGCTCACCGCGGTTGGCCTCATCCTCGGCGGCCGCTTCGTCCTGCCCGCCGGCTCGGTGGTGATCGCGCTGCGCGACACCGGCAAGGGCATCGAGATGAAGCTCGAGATCCTCTTGCCGCAGATCCCGGATCCGCCGCGCGAGATGCACTCGCTCATCCAGCTCCACATGTCGCAGCGGCCCGAGGCGCAGCGCTCGCTGAAGCAGTGGCTGTCGGCGATGACACCGGAGGGCGACCGCTCGGCCGGCGACATGACGGTGCTGTCCGCGCGGGTGACGCCGACCACCGGCGCGCGCCTGACGCTCTACTTCCGGCCGTCCGGCTACGAGCAGACGTCGAGTCGCGTCCGCGAGCAGCCGATGGTCATCCCCGTGCGTCCGTCCGATCCATACGCCTACTCGTGAGGAGGTGCCATGCGGCACGACCAGACGTCAGTGATCGCGAACGAGGTGCGCAGCATGCTGGAGGCGAGCCCCGCCTTCCACGCGCTGTCGCTCGACGAACGACGCGGGATCCTCGACAGCACGACGAAGGTGGCGAGCCAGCTCGTCGAGCAGGAGCTCGGGCGCAGGCCCCAGGCCGGCGCGCTGCAGCTCGACCCGATGAACCCGATGAGCCCGCCGGGGTCGCAGGTGCCGCAGAAGTGGACGCCCGACGAGCGCTTCCAGGCGGAGGCGACGGCCGCGGGCGTCACGCAGATGGCGAGGCTGGTCAAGGAGGTCAACTTCCCGGCCTTCGTGTCGAGCCTGGTCAAGGGCGTGTTCAACGCCGTGGTCGACGCGTCGATCCAGCAGATGAAGGCGTACGGCGAGCTGGTGAACTCGGTCGCGATGTCGCTTTCGGACTTCGTCGACCAGCACACCGACGTCGCCGAGGGCCAGAAGCATCTCGCGAAGAAGTACCCCAACATCTTCGAGATCACGGGTAACAAGCTCAAGGTCAAGGAGGACTACGACAGCGACTCGATGCCGAACTTCCAGGCGGAGCTCGGCACCGACGCGCCGGTCGAGGACCTGCAGGACGAGGACTCGCTGCAGAAGCTGGTCGTCGCGGCGCGCACCGAGATCGCGCGCGGCCGCCAGCAGCTCCTGGCCACGACGATCCTGATGGGGATCAACCGCATCATCGTCACCGACGGCCGCATCAACGCGAAGGTGAGCTTCAACTTCACCGCGTCGGACACGGTGCAGCGGCAGGGTCAGTACATGGAATACGAGAAGCAGGTGATGGAGGGCGAGATCACGACGACGGACATGCACGTCAAGGGTCGGTTCGAGCAGCCGGTCGGCCTGAAGGTGTTCACGCAGGGCGACTCCACCGGCGGCATCGAGGCGAACGCGGCGCTCTCCGGCGACGTCACGCTGCGCTTCAAGAGCGAGACCTTCCCGCTCGAGAAGATGATGAACTCGACGCAGCTCTTCGCGCTCAACCAGGCGCAGAGCGGCGGTCGCGGTACGCCGGCGGCGGCGCCGGCCCCCGCGGCTCCCGCGGCCGCGCCTGCTGCGGCACCCGCCGCGCCGGCACCGGCGCAACCACCCGCTGCTCCACCCCCGGCCCGGTAACCCACGCTGATGCCCGCGCAAGGCGACAAGCTCGCACACGTACGATCGGAGGTCCGCTCGATCCTCGAGGGGACGCCGGCGTTCCGTGCGATGTCGGCGCCCGACCAGAAGTCGCTGGCCAACGCGATGGTGCGCGTCAGCTCGTACCTCGCCGACGATCCGCAGGCGCTGGCCGGCGCGCTCGCCGAGCAGAAGGGTGGGACGCAGCCGGCCGAGGAGAAGAAGGATCCGGTCGGTGACATCGGGATGCGCCTCGCCGAGAAGCCGGGGCAGGTGGGCAAGGACTTCAAGGCCGGCGCGGTGCGCGAGGGCGTCGAGCAGTTCGGCGAGATGGTGAAGAAGGTCGACTTCCCGAACTTCGTGTCGGGGCTGGTCAACGGCGTGTTCAACGCCGTGGTGAAGGCGTCGATGGACCAGATGAAGGCGTACGGCGAGCTGCTCGCCGCCTGCGCCAAGACGGTCGACGACTTCGCGCGCGACAACATCAGCGACGCGCAGGCGCGCGATCACGTGGCCAGCCGGTTCCCGTCGGCGGTGACGGTCGACACCAGCGGCGATCGCGCGCGACTGCGCCCGCGGCCCGGCGCCGAGACCGGCGAGCTCGAGCGCGCGTTCCCGAACCAGAGCGTCGATCTCGACGACGACGACGGCGAGGCCGCGATCATCGCGCAGACCAAGCTGCAGATGGCGCGCGAGCGGCAGCAGCTGATGGCGACGATGGTGCTGCTCGGCATCAACCGCATCGTCGTCACCAACGGCCAGATCAACGCCAAGGTCGTGTTCGACATGCGCGCGGACGACAAGGCGCAGCGCGCGGCCAAGGCGGCGTTGCACGACGAGCGCAAGGAAGACTCGTTCCAGGCGCAGCACAACTTCTCGGCGATGCCGTGGGGCATCAACGCCGGTGTCGAGGCCGCCAGCCAGAGCCACATGGCGACCGTCGAGAGCTCGATCGACGACACCTCGGAGTCGAAGGCCGAGGTCAAGGCGCAGCTCACCGGCGAGGTGCAGCTCAAGTTCAAGTCCGAGACGTTCCCGCTCGAGAAGATGGTCTCGTCGGGCGGCCTGGCTCTGCTCAACGCCCGTGCCGAGCCGCCCGGCGGCGCAGCGCGCCCGGCGGCACCACCGCCCGGCCAGGCGCCCGCGCAACCGGCCCCTGCTCAATCACCACCCCCGGCGCAACCGCAACCGGCGCCGACGCGCTGACCCGAGGAGCACCTCATGATCACCCAGGAAAGTCTCGACCGCCTGCGCGGCGCTCCGCTCACGACCGTTCGCGAGCACGTGCGCGAGATCCTCGAGGCAACGCCGTCGTTCAAGGCGCTCGAAGCCGGCGAGCGCAAGAGCATCGCCAACTCGATGGTCAACGTCATGGCCTACATGGTCCACCCGTCGGGCGGCGACGACGCGCTGCGCCCGGCCGCCGAGCGCCAGGACCGCGCCGACGTCGCACGCGCCATGGCCGTGACCAACGACCCGAAGGCGTACGAATCCAAGGTCACGGACCCGAACCTGCCGCAGTCGCGCGATCAGGTCGGCAACGAGATGCAGGGGGGGCTCGCGCGCAAGGCCGGCGAGGCGATGGCGCAGAACGTCAAGGACGTCGACTTCCCGAAGTTCGTGTCGGGCCTGATCGAGGGCGTGTTCACGTCGATCGTGAACAGCTCGATCAAGCAGATGCACGAGTTCGGCAAGTACCTCCAGATGGTCGCGATGACCGTGAAGGACTTCGCCAGCGAGAACGTGCCGATGAACGAGGCGCGCGACAACCTCGCGGCCAAGTACCCCAACGCCCTGCAGACCCAGGGCCAGGGCCCGAACAAGAAGCTGAAGGCCAAGCCCAACGCGTCCGAGGGCGCGATGCCGAACTTCAAGGAGCTGTTCGGCCTCGACAACGCCGACCCCGACGACGAGGACAGCGAGCTGCAGATCGTCCAGGCCCACCAGCTGACCATGGCGCGGCAGCGGCAGCAGATGCTTGCGACCATGGTGCTCATGGGCATCAACCGGATCGTCGTCACCGACGGCGAGATCAAGGCGAGCGTCGAGTTCAGCGTGACCAGCCACGAGGGGGCGTCGCGCGAGCTGACCGGCACCACGTCGGACGTGCAGTCACACCGGGACTCGGCGTCCGAGAGCGCGTACGAATACGAATACGACCGCAGCTTCTGGGGCACCGATGGGAGCGGCAGCGGCTCGAACCGCAACCGGTCGGCGACCAACGTACGCGTCGCGAGCGCGACCTCGGGCCTGACCGAGAAGAGCGACGCGTACATGGACTCGAAGGCCAAGCTGACCGGCTTCGTGCACGTCAAGTTCAAGAGCGAGACGTTCCCGCTGGAGAAGCTCGCCAGCCAGACCGAGTTCGACGCGGTTCAATCGAGCTCGAAGAGGCAGTAGTGCACCTGGCGGCCGCCATAGGGCCGGCGCCGCAATCGCGCGCGCTGTGGCTCGACGTCGACGGCAGCGAGCGCCTGCTCGCCGAGCACCTGTCGGCGGCGGTTCGCCGTTTCGGCACCGCCGTCCTCGGGCTGGTCGACCTGCCGGCGATCGAGCATGCGCGGCCGAGCCGGGCCGAGCTCGGCGTGGCGGCGGTGCTGATGTGGGCGCGCCACGTCGACGAGGCCGGGCTGCTCGATCTCGTGGACGCGCTCGCCGACGGCGTGGTGCGCGGCACGTTGCCGTTGCCGATCCAGGGCGAGGCGGTGCGCAAGCTGATGCTGTGGCGCCGCCGCCACGACAAGTTCGCGGCCGAGGAGCGTCGCGCACTGTACGAGCGGGTGATCGGCGAGCTCGACGCGCGGCTGGCGGACTTCATCGAGGTGCTGGTCGACATCGGCCACGCCGGGCGCCACGACTCGATCCGCCACCTGCAGGTGCGCGCCGGGGTGATCGGACACGAGCTCGCCGGCGAGCTGACCGCGCGCGCGACCGGCATCGCGGCGTTCGCGGCGCGCGACATCGTGCAGCAGGTGCGCGACGCGCTCGCCGTGCTCACCGACGTCGACCTGGTGCAGGCGCTCGGCGGCGGCAGCCCGTGGACCCTGGTGTCGCGGCACGCGCCGACGCTGTTGCGCCGCCCGGTCAACACCACGCATGCGGTGGCGCGCGCGATGGCCGGGCGCGAGCTGATCGAGTGGCTCGGGCGCAACGCCGATCGCCTGGTCGCCGGCACGGTCGCGCCCACGGCCTCCGATCCGGTCGTGCGCGCCGCGCTCGCCTATGCCGCGGAGTCGACGTGACCGCGCCGCCCACGCGCGACGAGCGCCTGAAGGTCGTGCGCCGCTCGGTGCGCGGCGTCCTCGACTCCACGCCCGCGTTCGCGCAGGCCGCGCCCGACGTCAAGCGCGACCTGGCGAAGAAGATGGTCACCGTGGCGATGATGGGCACCGACCTGGCCGCCGAGGAGGAGATCCAGAAGGCGAAGGCGGTCGAGCGCTTCCCGGCGATGACGGCGGCGCAGGAGTTCGGCGATGCGACGCGAGCGGCGGGTCGCACGTTCCGCGAGATCCGCGAGGCCATCGACTTCCCGACCTACGTGCAGCAGCTGATCAGCGGCGTGTTCCAGGCGATCACGCAATCGAACATCTCGCAGCTCACCGCGATCGGCGACATGCTCGATGCGGTCTCGCGGACCGAGGACGAGTTCACGTCGGAGAACATCCGCGACGCTGACGTGATGGCGTGGGCGGCCGGGAAGTTCCCGTTCATGCGCATCCACGAGGGCACCTTGCAGGCGCGCGACGGCGTCGACCTCAGCGAGAAGGCCAGCGAGATCGCGGCGCAGCTGCGGGTGAGCGCCTCGGAGGTGTCGAGCCTCGACGAGAGCGACCTCATGGGCACGCTCGGTCCGCTCATCCGGCAGCGCATCGGGCGCGAGCGCCAGCAGATGCTGGCGACCATGGTCCAGATGGGGCTGCAGCGCGTGGTCGTCGACGAGGGCCGCCTGCACGCGTCGATGGACATGCGCGTCGACACGCGCAGCGCCCAGAACACGCAGCAGGCGCGGCGCGAGGAGCTCGACGTCGACGCGGGCGCCTCGGCGCAGATGGGCATGGGCATCTGGGGCGCGAGCGCGCACCTGAACGTCGGCTACAACAAGGTGCAGGCCGACAGCTCGAGCACGAACGAGGAGATCGCGACGCGCGCCGGGCTGCGCTCGAGCGTCGACCTCGCGTTCCGCACCGATCAGATTCCGCTCGACCGGATGGCGAGCCGCAGCCAGCGCGCGCGGCTCGACGCCAACGCGCGTGTGCCGGCCACGGTCTCCGATGGCGGCTCGATGCTGAGCAACGCACCGAGCGCGCCTGGCCTGCCCGACATGAACCGGCGCACGGTGAACAACTCCGATACGCAGCAGGCGTCGGCGGCGCGGACGGCGGCGCAGGCCGAGGAGCGTCGCCAGGCGCAGCGGCAGGAGGGGATCCAGGACGAGGAGCGACGACGCCGCCAGACGCAGGAAGACGAGGACCGCCGGCGCGCCGCCGGGCAACCGGCGCAACCGGCCGGGCAACCGGCGCAACCGGCGCAACCCGTCGCGCAACCGGCGCAACCGGTCGCGCAACCGGCGCAACCGGTGCAACCGGCCGCGCAACCGCCACAACCAGCGGCCCTTCCGCCGGCCGCGCGGCGGCCAGCCGCGCCCTAGTCGAGGTAGCCGATGGAAGAATCCGACCTCATCAACCTGCTCTCGGAGCCGACGTGGAGCCAGCTCGACGCGCGGCTCCGCGACGCCATCGCGCGCAACGCCAGCAACGCGCCGCTCGTCGACGTCATCCGCTCGCCGCTCACGACGCTGCTCCAGCTCTGGAAGGACGCCCTTCCCACGCTGCACGGCGATCCGCTCGCCGCGGAACGGCTGCGCGTGACGCTGCAGGCGGCCTCCGACGCCGCCGCGCTCATGCCGGTCGCGGCCGCCGCGCTCGCACAGAACAAGAACGGCGAGGTCGAGCACCAGCCGGGGCTCCTGCGCCTGCGTTTGCTCGCGGTGCTGAGCGTCGCTGCGTTCCGCGTCCAGCAACGGCCGCAGCAGGCGCTCTTCTCGGGCATGGTGATCGGCGGCCTCGCGCTGCAGTGCGGCCCGGCCGAGCTCCTCGCGCGCCTCGAACCCTACGGAGCCTCGGCGGAGGCGTACGACAACCTCATCCGCCTGAGCGTGCCGCCCATCGTCGCGGCCGGCGTGGCCAGCCGCGTCTTCCTGCGCAGCCACGCCCGCGATCCCGTCGAGCGCGCACGCTGGCAGTGCATCTTCGAGGTGCTCGGCGGCCTCATGGACGGCAGCAACACACCGCCGGTGAACGCCGGGGTGCCGCTCGCGAGCCTGACGTTTCTCGATCGGACGACGTTGGTGTGGTCGATCGCGTACGCGCAAGGGATCGCGCGGGTCCGTCGCAACGACGACGACCTGGTGGAGATCAGCGGCGACTTCTCGCACATGTTCCGCGACACGCAGCCGCCCGAGCTCCTCGCCGACGACCTCCTCGTGGTCGGGTACACCAGCGCGAACACCACCGTGATCGGCGAGGTGATCCACGCGACGCCGCAGCAGATCACGGCGTCGTTCGACGACGACGTCCTCTGGGTCGGGTTCGTCGACCGGCGGTTGATCGAGCCGGTCAACACGTTTCGCGCGCGGGTGCGCGCGGCCCTCGACGAGGTGCAGAAGATCGAGTGCACCGCCGGCGAGAGCTTCTTCTCCGCGGCCGCGGTGCTTCCCGCGTACGACGCCGCGGCGTGGCCGATCGCCGAGCCGCCGCCGCGCACCGCGACCAACCAGCTGCCGCCGACGACCGCGGCGAACGCGCCGTCGCCCGGCACGCCATCGAACGGCGCGACCCGCGGCGACCGCGTCCCCGTGGTCGTGCTGCCGGTCGCGACGGTGGGCCCCGACGATCCGCCGCCTCCGTCGGAGGAGGAGCTCGCGAAGTACCTGCAGGCGCTCGGCCGCCGCGTCGGCACCGCGTTCGAGGTGGTGAGGCTGCCGTGGGTGGAGGACGCCGGCGCGGTCATCTCCTCGGTTCCGGCGGGCGACGACGATCCGCGCGTCGGCGGTCTGCTCGAGGTGCTCGCGCGCTCCGCGGCGCGCACGCCCGGCCGCGAGAACGCGCTGTGGGTCGCGATCGTCCCGGGCGACGCCGATGTCGGCGTCTCCAGCACCGCCGATGCGGCGCGCGGCATCGGCGTCGCGACGCGCGTCGGCCTGGCCCGCTGCATCTCGGAGATGCTCGACGAGCGCGGCGCCGAGGCGTCGCCGTCGACGACGTTCAACGTCGGGCGCGTGCCGGTGACCTCGTATCGCGCGATGACGAGGACGGCGCCGGCGGTGCAGCGACGCGTCCGTCCACCGGCGGCGCGCCTGCGCGTGGTCGGGCGGCTCGCCGGCACCGCGGTCGAGCTCCTCGAGCCGCCGCGCGAGGAGATCCGCGGGGCCGGCCGCGGCGCGCCGGAGGACACCGGCGTGATCGCGGTCGCGCTCGATCGCGCGGGTGCCGAGCTGGTGCGCTCGCCGATCCGTGCGCACCGGACGACGCTGCCGGCGACCTTCGCCGCGTTGATTCCGGTGTCGCCCGAGGTCGACGTCGTGGAGCTGCGCCGTGGCCACATGGTGCTGTCTCGCATCGAGCGCGCGATGGACGAGCCGACCGCGGCGCAGGTCGCGCTGGACGCGGGCGAGGATGGGCGCGTGACGGCGAGCTGGAAGCTGCCGAACGCGAGTCGTCCGGTCACGCTCACCGTCGAGCTGAGCGCGCGCCGCGAGGGCGACGACTGGGTGCCCTTCACGACCGTGCACGGCTGCGCGGAAGAGGACCTGCTGCCGCTGTGGCGCTCGGCGGGTGCGAGCCGCGTGCGCCTGGTCGCGTGTGACGGATGGGCCGCGATCGCGGGCGATGCGACGTTCATTCCCGAGGGGACGACCTTCGGCCCCGTCGTGATCCGCCGCGTCAACGAGCGCACGTTGTGGGCCGAGGTCCCATCGTTTGCCGAGGACGTCGACTGGTTCACGCTGGTGCGCCACCGCGAGTCCGGTCGGCGCCTCGACCTCGCGAGCATGAATGCCGGCGAGGTGCGGCTGTCGGCGCTGGTCCACGCCGACTTCACGCTGAGCGATTCGATCGACCTCGGGGAGCGCGATGTCTATCGTCGTGCTTGATCCTGGCCACGGCGGTCTCGGGGGCGGCGGCTCGAGCGGCGCGGGCGTGCTCGGTGCCTGCGGGTTCGCCGAGAAGGTGGTCGCGCTCCACGTCGCGCAGCGCGCGGCGGCGAAGCTGCGTGGCGCGGGCCGGCCGTGCGTGCTCACGCGCGAGGATGATCGCGCCGTGTCGCTGGCCGAGCGTGC
This sequence comes from Kofleriaceae bacterium, assembly GCA_035525615.1. GTDB lineage: Bacteria > Myxococcota_A > Polyangia > Haliangiales > Haliangiaceae > UBA2376. The sequence goes on from DATLEB010000147.1 coordinate 23,906, forward strand.
CGAGCTGGCGCGGCGCCACGGCGCGAGCGCGCTGGTGTCGATCCACGTCGACGGCGGTGCCGGCACCAGCACGTGGGTGCACGAGCGCGCCGGCGCGGCGAGCGAACGGCTGGCCGGAGCGCTGGCGTCGGCGCTCGGTGCCGGTGGCCGACCCGCGCGCGCCCCACTCGCCGTGCTCGATCCGCGCCGGCTGCCTGACGAGACCGCGGCCGCGCACGTCGAGCTCGCCGACGACCCGCGCCTCGGCGAGGCCGCCCACGTCGACGGCCTGGCCGATGCGATCGTGCGCGCGATCGATCAGGCGGTGCCGGCCGACGCGTCGCGCGTCGTCCATCACGAGGAGCGCAACCACGTCGACATCTGGCACGAGGTGCCGCTGGTGCCGCAGGTCACCGGCATGAGCTGCTGGGCGGCGGGCGCGGCGATGATCATCGGCTGGCGCGACTCGATCGCGGTCGACCCCGGCGAGGTCGCGCGGGCCGCCGGACGCTGGCAGGAGTATCGCGACGGTCTCGAGCCCGAGGCCGTCGAGTCGTTCGCGCGGACCTGGGGGCTCACCGTGCGCTGCCTCGGCCATCTCACCGTGCCGGTTCTGCGCGAGCTCCTCATCGAGCATGGCCCGCTCTGGGTCGGCGAGGCGTCGCCCGGGCTGCACGTGGTCGTGGTCGCCGGCATGGTCGGCGACGGCACCGACGACGGCACCCAGCTGCGCATCGTCGATCCATGGCCGGTCGGCCGCGGCGAACGGTACCGGCTCGGCGTTCGCCACCTCGCGGCGAGTCACGTGGCGGCGTCGCGCGTGGCCGGGGCGCAGGCGCTGGTGCTGCACGCCGCAGGTCGCGGCCGCGGCGCCCGCCGCATCGAGCAGTCGAGCTCGACTAGCGAGGCAGCTTCTTATAGATGGTCCGCACGTTGATCCCGAGGCGGGCCGCGGCGCGCGTGCGGTTGTGACCCTCGGCGCGCAGCGCCGCGCGCACCAGCATCTCCTCGCACGTCGCGGTCGCCTGCGCGAGCGACATGCCCTGATCGGAGACCAGGCGCCACAGCTCGCCCTCGAGGCCGAGCGCGGCCGCGAGCGCCGCGATCGTCGGGGCCGCGTCGCCACACGCGGACGAGAGGCCCAGCCCCAGATCGTCGATCTCGATCGCGTCGCTCTCGCCGAGGAGCGCGGCCGCCTCGATGCGATGCCGCAGCTCGCGCACGTTGCCGGGCCAGTCGTGGCTCTCGAGCGCCGCGCGCGCCGGGCCCGTCAGGTGCTTGTGGCCCTGGCCGAGCTCGACGAGGAAATGCTCGGCGAGGACGACGATGTCGTCGCGCCGCTCGCGCAGGGGCGGGATCGCGACGCGCACGACCTCGAGCCGGTAGAGCAGGTCCTCGCGGAACGCGCCGGTGCGTACGCGCGCGTGTAGATCCTGGTTGGTGGCCGCCACCACCCACGCCCGCGACGTCTCGCAGTGGTCGGCGCCGACGGCGCGGAACTCGCCGGTCTCGAGGAAGCGGAGCAGCTTGGCCTGCGCGCCGAGCGCGAGCGAGTCGACGTCGTCGAGGAACAACGTGCCGAGCTCGGCGGTGCGGACCAGGCCGTCGCGCGCCTGCACCGCGCCGGTGAAGGCGCCGCGGCTATGGCCGAAGAGCTCCGCCTCGACGAGGTTGTCGGGTAGCGCCGCGCATTGCACGGCGACGAACGGCTTGCCGGCTCGGCGCGATCGCTCGTGCAGCGAGCGCGCGACCACGTCCTTGCCGGCGCCCGTCGGTCCGGTGATGAGCGTGGTCCGCTCGGCGCGTGCGATCGCGTCGAGCCGCCGATGAAGCGCCACGATGGGCGGCGACATCCCGACCACAGCCCCTGCGTTCCCCGTCGCAGCTAGCATCCGATTTCCTCGCACGGACGATCGCCGGGAGTGGTTTTTGACGCAATCACCCGAATTGGATGAATCCCCGACTGTTGCTGCATGGTTGCCTCGATCTGCCAGCGTTGCGAAGCCGACGGCGCCAGCTGCAACGTGCGGACCGTGCGACCGCGCCCTCCGTGTCCTCGGATCCGATCGAGATCGCGGGACGTGTTGGCCCGAATGGGCATGGCCGAACGATCATCTTCGTGCCCGACGCGCCAGTGAGGAGGCCCGTGCCGGACTGATCTTGCGTGCTCGGCGCTGCGGCACGGCGCTTGCGAAGAGGCGCGGCCATGCGAGTCATCATCGATCCGGGGCACGGTGGCGACGCTCCCAACGGCCGGTCGACACCCTATGGCGCGCGTGGCCCGGGTGGAACGCTCGAGCGCGACGTCGTCCTCCAGCTCTCGCAGATGGTGGCGGCGGAGCTCGGCGGCGCCGCGCAGCTCACGCGCTACGGGAACGCGGAGAACCCGAGCCTCACCGCGCGCGCCGAGCAGGCGCGCCGCGCCGGCGCGTCCGTGTTCGTCTCGCTCCACGCCAACCACGGCGGCCCGGGCGCGCGCGGCACCGAGACGTGGATCCACGACCGGGCCGATCGCAAGTCCGAGACGCTCGCGGCGCACATCCAGCGCTCGCTGATCGGCGCCGGGTGCGCCGACGGCGGCATCGGACGCGGCGCGCTCGGCGTGCTGTCGCCCGAGCGCCACGCCGGCGGCACGGCGGCATGCCTGGTCGAGGTCGACTATCTGTCCGACCCGTACGCCGAGCGTCGCCTGGGTGATCCGCGCGAGCTCGGCACCTACGCGCGCGCCATCGCGCAAGGCATCCGCGCCTACGGCCAGTACGACAACTGGTTCACCGACGCCGACGCGGTCGGGGTCTACCATCGCGTGAGCGACACGAACGTGCGCTCGACCAAGCCCGCGGCGCACGCCGTCGTCACGGAGCTGCGCGGCTGGAGCGGCACCAGCCCGTGGCGCCACCTCCAGAAGGCCACGGTCTGCGACCGGCTCGATCACCTCATCGACCACTGGGACTTCAGTCAGCTCGGCACGCCGCTGTGCGGGCCGGCGTCGTTCTTCACGTGCTGGGCGATGCGCGATCCGGTCGCCTTCGCGCGTCACGCGTCCGAGATGTACCGGACCGGCAGCGCCGGCATCGGCGCTTCGTACCGCGTCACCGCCGGCAGCTCGTTGCTCGCGCAAGACTACGCGGCGGCGAACACCTCCAGCGGCAACCGGATGCCGCCGCAGGCCGACTGGATGCTGATGGGCGCGATCCGCAGCAGCGAGGACGATGTGTTCGTGTGGGACGGCAGCCGCGCCGGCGGCACGCTGAACGTCGCCGCGAACCTCGCCGGCCTCACGTTCCCCGAGGAGATCGTCCGCTGGTTCAACGCCACCGGCCTCTATCGCAACGTCACCAACCGGATGGGCACGGGCGCCGGCGCGCTCTCGAGCAAGGGCTACCCCGCCGCGTCCGCGCTCGAGCCCGGCAACGGCAAGGACATCGTCTGCCTGGTCCAGGGCAACGCGTTCCGCAACCTCGACGCGGGCAACTCGGGCTGGCCGCTGTCGGAGTTCCCGAGCCACTACGTCGTGCTGCTCGGCAAGCCGCTGCACCAGAACGCGCGGCCGTCCCCCGAGGGGAGCCCGATCCAGATCACGCATGAACGTCGTGAACAGCAGCCCGACGGCACGGTCTTGACGCTGCCGCTCTTGCCGCACGACTCGGTCTCCTTCAAGTGCTGGTCGTACGGTGAGATCAAGCGCGACTGCTACTCGCCGTCGATGAGCGAGTTTGCGTACAACTACTACGGCGCCATCATCGCGGAGATGACATGAAGATCGTCCTCGATCCCGGTCACGGTGGCGAGCACGCCACCGGTCGCTCGACTCCGTATGGCGCGCGTGGCCCGTCCGGCGCGCTCGAGCGCGACGTCGTGCTTCGGCTGTCGCACATGGTCGCCGCCGAGCTCGGCGGCGCGGCCACGCTCACGCGCTACGGCAACGGCGAGAACCCGTCGCTCGCCGCGCGCGCCGAGCTGGCGCGGCGCTCCGGCGCTCACGTCTTCGTGTCCCTGCACGCCGGCGATCGCGGCGGCTCCGAGACGTGGGTGCACCAGCAGGCGGGGCCGCGCTCTGGCTCGCTGGCCGGTCACATCCAGCGCACGCTCGGCGGCACTGTCCGCCAGGGCGCGCTCGGGGTCCTCGATCCGAACCGCCACGCGCGCGGCACTGCCGCCTGCCTGATCGAGGTCGACGCGCTCCGCGACGCCTACGGTGGATCGCTCGACGCGCAGGCGCGTGCGATCGCGCAGGGCATCCGCGCCTACGGCCAGTACGACAACTGGTTCAACGATCCCGTCGACAACGCCGCGCTCGACGCCCAGCTGCACGATCCGCGCGGCGCGGACAACCGGCGCGTCTCGCAGCCGGCCGCGGCGCACGCGGTCGTCACCGAGCTGCGCAACTGGAGCGGCACCAGCCCGTGGCGGTCACTCGATCGGAACACGGTCTGCCTGCGCCTCGACCAGCTCATCGACGATCCGAAGCTCGTGCAGCAGGGCCCGACGCCGCTGTGCGGTCCGGCGTCGTTCTTCACCTGCTGGATCAAGCGCGACCCGGTCGCGTTCGCGCGCTTCGCCAAGACGTTGTTCCAGACCGGCGCGTCGCAGATCGGCACGTCGTACCAGGTGCGTCCCGGCCAGGTGCTGCTCGGGCAGGACTACGGCGCGGCCCGGACGGCGAACGGCCGCAGCGACTTCCCGGCGCAAGCCGACTGGATGGTGATGGGCGCGATCCGCAACGCGGAGGACGAGATCTTCATCTGGGACGGCGTGGTGCGCTCGGGCGTCGAGAACGACCTGCGCGGTCTGACGTTCCCGGAGGAGATCGCGCGCTGGTTCAACGCCACGGGCATCTACTCGCGGGTCGACAACCAGATCGGCACCGGGCTCAGCACGCTGACCAGCAAGGGCTACAACGCGGCGGCGAACATCACGCAGCGTCCGGGGCGCGACGTGGTCTGCTTGATCCAGTCGAACGGCTTCCCCCAGCTGAACATGGGGCACACGCCGTGGCCGCTCTCGATGTTCTCGAACCACTTCGTGGTGCTGAACGGTCTGGTCCACGTCGTCAACGAGCGCGCGCCGAACCCCAACAGTCCGCTCCCCGTCGGCGTCGCGAACCCGAGGCCGCTGGGCTCGGTGACGTTCCCGATCTGGACCTTCGGCGCGAACTGGCCCGATCTGCTGTCGCCGAGCGCGGAGGCCTTCGCGTCGGCCTTCTTCGGCGGGATCGTCGCCGACCTGCGCGACTGACGCCGCCGTTCAGGCCGGGGCGTAGGCGACGCCGGAGTCGCGCACCGACTTGCCGAGCGCGCGGCGCACCGCGGACTTCGCGGTCGTGATGCCCTCGAGCGCGGCGGCCACGGCGCGGTCTCGCACGGGCGACGTGCCGACGGGGCGCGGCGCGAGGCCGAGCCGGCGCAGACGGGCGTTGCCGCGATAGAGGAGCTCGCGGCGCCGCGTCGAGTCGGTGTAGTAGGTGAAGCTGACGGTGATCGACGGGCCGGGACCGTTCTCGACCATGTGCGGCGTCGTCGACGGCATGTAGCCGCCCATGCCGGGCCCGAGCTCGAACACGCGCGCGCGCTTGCGGAACTCTTCGCTCCACGTCACCTGCTCGCGCGAGTGTGCGTCGTGGAAGAGCTCCTGCGCACGTTCGGACACGACCACGCGATCGAACGGGTCCCAGGTGTAGAGACGCTTGGTGCCGAGGATCTGCAGGATCACGTTGTGCTCGTGATCGATGTGGAACGGCGTCACCGCGCCGGGCGACGACACGAAGATCCAGCCGGCGCGGTAACACATGCCGGGGTCCTTCGCGTCGATCTGCGGGCGCACCTCGTCGAGGACCTCGTCGACGAGCCCGCGATAGATCGTGTCGGCCTGGACGTTGAGCAGCGACATCCACGCGCGGGCGTTCGCGATGCCGGCCAGCGTCTCCTCGGCGGACTTCTGGTTCGGGTGCAGGTGGGGCGCGTCCGCGAAGCTCGTGCCCGCGGTCGCGTCGGCGGAGTGCGTGCGCACCAGGCGGCGCTCGGCGAGGCGCTTGCCGAGCTGCACGAGCGCCTCGATCTGCAGGAGCGGGTGATCGCCCAGGCGGTGCGTGACGGCCTGGATCTTCCAGGGGTCGAAGGCGGAGTCGAGCTCCACGCGCGGGGCCGCCGTTGGCATCGGCCCGCAGTTTAGCGGGTATCATGCGCGGCCGTGGGCTTCATCGACGTCGGTCAGCGCATCGCCAAGCACGCGTGGCGCATCCCGGGGGTTGGTCAGATGCTCGCGCTCGACTACGAGCGCAGCTTCGCGCGCCGCCCGCCCAACCGGTTTCGCGGCGTGTATCGCAGCTTCGCCGACGCCGAGGCGTCGATCCCGACCGGCGAGCGCGTCGGCTATGACCACGTGGAGCTGGCCGGCCTGTACCGGCACCGCATGGAGAAGGCCAACCAGAGCGACTACGCGGTGCTGTTCTGGCTGCGCGAGATCCTCGGTCCGGGCTCGTTCGTCTTCGACTACGGCGGCCACGTGGGCGTCAGCTATCACGGCTGGAAGAAGTACCTGGGCTTCCCCGAGCGCACGCGCTGGCTGGTCTACGACGTCCCCGCGATCACGAAGGTCGGCGCCGAGCTCGCCGCCGAGCGGCCGAGCCCGGGGCTCGCGTTCACCAACGACGTCGGCGACGCGCGCGGCTGCGACGTGTTCTTCGCCGCGGGCGCGACCCAGTACGTCGACGAGCCCGTGACGTCGATCCTGGCGCGCGTCGGTTCGAAGCCCGGGCACATCATCCTGAACAAGATGCCGATGTACGACGGTGAGTCGTTCGTGACCGTGCAGTCGACGGGGCGCGCGTTCCACCCGTACCGCATCTACAACCGCGCCGAGGTGGTCGACAGCGTGTGCGGGCTCGGGTACCGCGTCATCGACGACTGGGTGAACCGCGAGCAGTACTGCGTCATCCCGTTCACGCGCGGTCGCGACATCGACGCGTACAGCGGCTACTACTTCGTCCGCGACGACCTGACGACGCGATCGAGCCGGTAGATCTGGCCGGCGGGCGCGGTGTCGACGAGCGTGGCGTGCGCGGCGAGCCACGCCGCGAGCTCGGCGTCGGGCGCGTGCTGCGTGACGTGGGCGTAGAAGATCGCGCCGCGCGCGGCGAGGTCGGCGACCGGCGCCGCGCCGCCGTCGTCGTTGGCGATGGCCCAGCCGCGCGTGCGCGACACGTAGAACACGCGTGGGTCCTCGAAGTTGTTGGCGGTGTGCCAGTCGGGATCGCGGCGCGGCGCCCGTGCGCGGACCACGACGAGGGTCCCGGGCGGCGCGACGCGCGCGAGCATGTGGCCGACCGTGGTCTCGGGCTCGGCGGGCAGGGAGTGCAGGTAGCGGAGCGCGCGCGCCTCGAGGAGGAGCGCGAGCACCGCGGCGGCCGCGAGGAGGACGCGGCCGTCGACGCGCGGCTCGAGGTGCGCGCACGCGCGCGCGACCAGCCAGGCACCGAGGAGCGTGTGCGGCAGGTGATAGTGGGCGCCGTACGGCCCCGACGCGTAGCGCAGCGTGAGGAGCGACAGGGCCAGGGCGCCGGTGGCGAGCGCGGCCTCCTCGGCGCCGAGCTGGCGACGGTAGGCGAGATAGGCGGCGGCGGGGACGGCCGCGATGCCGACGCCCCAGATCACGAAGAAACGCGCGAGCCCGATCCACGTCGCGGGATCGAGCACGCGATCGAGCGCCGGCAGCTTGCTGTCGCCGCCGGAGAAGATGCCGAACGTGTTGCCGTGATCGACGTACAGCGAGCGGGCGTGGAGGAGGAAGGCGACGACGATCGCGACCACGAGACCCCAGCCGAGCCACAGCGTCGGCCGGCGGAGCGCGGCGCGCTGCGTGAGGAGCACGAGCACACCCTGCGTGATGCCGAGCTCGAGCGTGGTCGGCTTCACGAGGCCGGCGATCGCGGTGGCGGCGATCCACGCGGCGAGCCGCGGCGCCGTCGGTTCGGCGAGCCACGCGGCGAACGCGACGAACCCGGCGACGTACGCGAGGAACGCGAGCGGGTCGGGCTGGATGGTCGTGCCGGCGACGACGACGCCCTGGCACGTCAGCATGGTCAGCAGGCCGGCGTACGCGGCGCGCGGTCCGAAGCGTCGCGCCAGCGCGGCGTACACGAGCGCCGCCGCGAGCGCCACGCAGACCAGCGAGAGCAGCTGACCGGGCCACACGCTCTCGCCGGTGGTGCGCATGGCGAGCGCGACGAGCGTGGGATAGAGCTGCAGCTCGGTCTCGACGTAGCCGGGGCCGTCGCCGCGCCAGTCGATGCGCGGGCGCAGCGGCGAGAGCTCCTCGAACGCGAGGTTGCGCGCGATCGCCTGCGTGTCCGCCTGGCGCCACCCCGCCTGGTCATCGGTGATCGCGCTCGTGCGGCGCAGCGCCAGCTCGACCCCGCACCACACGACGATGGTCGCGGCGGCAACCAGGGCCCACTTCGACATGGCGTCAGGACTTCGGCGTCAGCACGGAGAGCATGCGGCTGAGGAGGCCGCGCTTCGGCGCGGGTGCGGGAGGTGGGGCAGGTGGGCGAGGGCCGCCCGCGGGTGGACGCGGCTCGGGCGTGATGGCGTCGTAGTCGCGTGCCAGCGCCTCGAGCGACTGGAAGATGAACGCGCGGGGCGACACGCGCTTGCCGGTGCGCGCCTCGAGCATCGCGACGGCGCGCATGATCAGGAGCGAGTGGCCGCCGAGGTCGAGGAAGTTGTCGAGGACGTCGAGGCGCTCCACGCCGAGGAGCTCGCGCCACACCGCCGCGATCTGCTGCTCGGTCGGCGTGCGCGGTCCGCCGCGGCCGGCGCGCGCGCCGCCGGCGTCGCCACCGCCGCCGGGATCACCGGGATCGGGTAGTGCCTTGCGGTCGATCTTGCCGTTGGGCGTGAGCGGCAGCTTCGCGAGCGTCACGAACGCCGACGGCACCATGTAGTCGGGCAGCGCCTCGCGCAGCTGCTCGCGCAGCGCGGCCGGCTCGGGGGCGGTCTGGCCCGGGCGCACCACGACGTACGCGACGAGGCGCGCTTCGCCGCCGGGACCGGGACGCGCCGTGACGACGGCCTCGCCGATCGCCGGGTGTCGCGCGAGCGCGACCTCGATCTCGCCGAGCTCGATGCGATAGCCGCGGACCTTGACCTGGAAGTCGGTCCGGCCGAGGTGCTGCAGCCGGCCGTCGCTGCGCCAGCGCGCGAGATCGCCCGTGCGATACAGCCTCGCGCCTGCCTCGGACGAAAAGCGGTCGGCGACGAAGCGCTCGGCGGTGAGCTCCGGCCGCTCGTGGTAGCCGAGCGTGACGCCGGCCCCGCCGAGGTACAGCTCGCCGGGAACACCGATGGGCGCGGGCTCGCCCCGCTCGTCGAGCACCCACGCCGACGTGCCGGCGATGGGACGACCGATCGTGATCGAGCCCTGGCCGGCCTCGATCTTCCCGCACGTCGACCACACGGTGGTCTCGGTCGGTCCGTACATGTTCCACAGCTCGCCGGTGCGCTCGAGGAGCGCCTCGGCCAGCTCGGCGGGGAGCGCCTCGCCGCCGCACAGCGCCTTGAAGGTCGGAGCGCCGCGCCAGCCGGCCTCGAGCAGGAGGCGCCACGTCGCCGGCGTGGCCTGCATCGTGGTCACGCGACTCCCCTCGAGCAGCGTGCGCAGCGCGTGGCCGTCGATGGCCTCGTCGCGCGACGCCAGCACGATCTCGGCGCCGACGGTGAGCGGCAGGAGCAGCTCGAGGACGGCGATGTCGAACGAGAGCGTCGTCACCGCGCAGAGGCGGTCGTCCTTGCCCAGACCGGGCGCGGCGCGCATCGCGTCGAGAAACGCCACCACCGCGCGCTGCGGCACGCGCACGCCCTTGGGCTTGCCGGTCGAGCCCGAGGTGTAGATGACGTAGGCGACGTCGTCGCCGCCCGCGGGACCGGCGTCGAACGCGGCGTTCGCGTCCACGGCGGGCAGGTCGCCGTCGGTCAGCACGACCCTGGCGCCGCTGTCGGCGATCATGTCGTCGAGCCGCTTCGCCGGGAAGTCGGGATCGAGCGGCAGGTACGTCGCGCCCGTGCTCAGCACGCCGAGGAGCGCCGCCAGCATGCGCGGCGAGCGCTCCAGCCGCAGCCCGACGATGTCGCCGGCCTGGACGCCGCGCGCACGCAGCGACGCCGCGATGGTGGCTGCATCGCGCGCCAGCCCGGCGTACGTGACGGTCTTGCCGGCGTGGCGCACGGCCACGCGCTCCGCGTTCGCCGCGAACGACGGCGCGAGCAAGGCCGGGATGCTGGGCGCCGACGGCGTGACCGGCGTGGCCGCGCTCCACGCGTCGAGTCGGGCCTGCTCGTCGGCCGGCACCTCGAGCTGCGCCCGCACCGGAGCGTCCGGGTTCCGGACAATCGCGTCGCACAGCCCGAGGTAGCGAGCGCGCAGGAGCTCGGCGGTCGGGGGATCGAGGATGTCGGTGTTGTAGTTGAGGCCGCCGACCAGGCCGGCGGCGCCGTCGAGGAACCAGAGCGCGACGTCCTGCGCCGCCGACGGCTGGAAGATGGGAAGGTTCTCGTGCGCCAGGTTGCCCCACGTCCCCGGCCGCTGCCGCGCATCCTGGTACGAGAAGAACGCCTGGTAGATCGGGAAGCGACTCTCGTCGCGCGGGACGTCGAGCGCGCGCACCAGGTGCTCGAACGGCACGTCCTGGAAGCCGAACGCCGCCACGGTCTCGGCGCGCACCGCGCGCACCAGCTCGAGGAAGCTGCGGTCGGGGTCGACCTGCAGGCGCAAGGGCAGCGCGTTGACGAAGAAGCCCATCACGCGCTCGAGCTCCGGCACGCTGCGGCCGCGCACCGGCGTACCGACGATCAGCTCGCGCTGGCCGCTGGCGCGATGGAGCAGCAGCGTCCACGCCGACAGGAGCGTCATGAAGATCGTCGCGCCCTCGCGCAGGCCGACGGCGCGCAGGCCCGAGGCCGTGCGTGCGTCGATCGACAGCCACGCGGTGCCGCCGTCGCCGCTCATCTGCGGCGGTCGCGGGTGATCGGCCGGGAGCTCGAGGACCGTGGGCGCCCCGGCGAGCCGCTCGCGCCAGAACGCGAGCTGGCGCGCGAGCTCGGGCCCCGTCATCCAGTCGCGGTGCCACGCCGCGAAGTCGCCGTACGTCACCGGCGGCGGCGTGCGCGCGGGCTGCTCGCCGCGCTGGAACGCGCCGTACAGCTCGGCCATCTCCTCGTAGAAGAGGTCGAACGACCAGCCGTCCCAGATCGCGTGGTGCGCCATGAAGAAGAGCACGTGCTCCTCGGCCGCCATGCGGTACATGCGCGCGCGGAACAGCGGGCCCTTCGACAGCTCGAACGGCCGGGCCATCTCGTCGTCGAGGCGCGCCATCAGCACCGCCTCGCGCTCGCCCTCGGGCAAGGTCGAGAGATCCTCCGCGGGCCAGAGCGCGACGCTCGCCGCCGGGAGCTCGGGCAGCACCCGCTGCGCCGGTGCGTCGCCGACGGTGGCGATCACCGTGCGCAGGATGTCGTGGCGATGCACCAGCTCGTCGAAGGCGCGCGCGAACGCGACCTGATCGAGCGGACCCTTCAGGCGGTGCGCGGACGGAACGTTGAACACGGTGCGGCCGAGCTGCAGCTGCTCCAGGTACCAGACGCGTTGCTGCATGAGCGACAGCGGCGCGGGGCCGGTGTCGGTGCGGCGGGGGACGCGCGGCGGCGCGGCCTCGGTGGCGGCGGCCGCAGCGCCGCGATCGATCCACGCGGCCAGGCGTGCGGCGGTCGTGTGCTCGAACGCGGCGCGCATGGGCACGGCGCGGCCGAGCTCGCGGCCGAGGCGCGCCGTCATCTGCGCGGCCAGGAGCGAGTGCCCGCCGAGCGCGAAGAAGTCGTCGTGCACGCCGACGGCGGCCAGGTTCAGGATCTCGGCGTAGGCGCGCGCGACGCGCGCCTCGGTCGGTGTGCGCGGGGCGGTCTTCTCGGCGGTGCTCGCCGTCGCGCCGGCGGGCGCGGGCAGCGCCTTGCGATCCACCTTCCCGCTCGGCGTGAGCGGCAGCGCGTCGAGCGCGACCACGTGCTGCGGGATCATGTACTCGGGCAGCGTGCGCGCGAGGTGAGCTCGAAGGTCGTCGTCGCTGGGTGCACCTCCGACGACGTACGCGACGAGACGCACGTCGCCCGGGCGATCCTCGCGCACCGCGACCACGGCCTGCGAGATCGCGGCGTGCGTCGCGAGCGCGGCCTCGATCTCCCCGAGCTCGATGCGGTAGCCGCGCAGCTTCACCTGGAAGTCGGTGCGGCCCAGACACTCGAGCGTGCCGTCGGGATGCCAGCGACCGAGATCGCCGGTGCGGTACATGCGCGCCTCCGGATCGCGCGCCCACGGATCGGTGACGAAGCGCTCGCCGGTCAGCTCGGGACGATCGAGGTAGCCGCGCGTCACGCCGTCGCCGCCGATCCACAGCTCGCCGACCGCGCCCAGGGGCACGGCCTGGCGATCCTCGTCGAGGACGTGGAGCGTCGTGTTGGCGATCGGATGGCCGATGCGGATCGGCCCGTCCGCGTCGGTCACGCGATGGACCGCCGACCACACCGTGGTCTCGGTCGGTCCGTACATGTTCCACAGCTCTCGAACCCTGGGTACGAGGGCCGCCGCGAGATCGCGCGGCAGCGCCTCGCCGCCGCACAGCGCCTTGATCGGTCCGCCGCTCCAGCCCGTGCCGAGCAGCAAACGCCAGGTCGCCGGTGTCGCCTGCATCACCGTGCACCCGCCCAGGAGCCGCGCCAGCGCGTCGCCGTCCATCGCCTGCTCGCGCGTCGCGAGCACGATCGTCGCGCCCACCGTCAGCGGCAGCCACAGCTCGAGCACCGCGATGTCGAACGACAGGGTGGTCACGGCGAGGATCGCGTCGTCCTCGCCGAGCCCCGGCTCCGTGGCGACACTCGCCAGGAAGTTGCAGACATTCCGGTGCGTGACGCGCACGCCCTTGGGCTTGCCCGTCGAGCCGCTCGTGTAGATGACGTACATGTCATCGAGCGCTGTGGCCGAGCGCGTGCCCGTGCCCGAGCCCGTGCCCGTGCCCGTGCCCGATCCGGCCGCGGCTGCCGCCGCTTCCGAGGTCGTCAACACCTTCTTCAACCCCGCATCCGCCTGCATGTACGCCAGCCGCTCCGCCGGGAACCCCGGATCGAGCGGCACGTACGCGGCGCCCGCCTGCAGCACGCCCAGCATCGCCGGCACCATGTGCTCGTCGCGCTCGAGCGCGAGCCCGACGCGATCGCCGGGCCCGACGCCCATCCCGCGCAGCCAGCTCGCGACGCCCGCCGCGCGCTTGCCGAGCTCGGCGTACGTCAGCTCGACGCCGCTCGCCGTGCGCACCGCGACCTTCTCGGGCACGCGCCGGATGGTCTCGATCACCAGCTGCTCCACACGCACGTCGCGGCGGTACTCGGCCTCGGTGCGGTTCCACGCCGCCACCGCGCTCGCTTCCTCGGTCGACGCGACGCTCAGCTTGCCGAGCGCCGTCGCCGGCTCACGTACCACCGAGCGCAACAGCGTCTCGAACGCCGCCAGCCAGCGGGCCACCGTCGCCTCGTCGAAGAGGTCGGAGTTGTACTGGCACTCGAGCCGCATCCCGCCGGGCCCGGTGTCGACCGCGTTCACGAACAGCTCGAACGTCTCGTACCGGCGCGGGATGGTCGCGAGCTCCATCGACAGCCCCGGGGCCGCGTGGCCCTCGCCGCTGAGCGCCTGGTCGATGTTGAAGATGACGCTGACGAGCGGCAGCCGCGATGCATCGCGCGCGATGGGCAGGAGCTGCAGCACGCGGCCGAACGTGACGTCCTGGTGATCGTACGCGTCGAGCATCGCGGCGCGCGTCTGCGCCATGAGCTCGGTGAACGCCGCCGCGCGGCCGGGACGCACGCGGATCGGCAGCATGTTCACGCAGTGACCGATCAGGCCCTCCTGTCCGGTGGCGGCCTGGCCCGCGGCCGGGATGCCGACGACGAGATCGTCCTGGCCCGTGAGCCGCGACAGGAGCGCGTCGAAGCCGGCGAGCAGCGTCGCGAACAGGCTGGTGCCGTGCTTCGCACCGAGCTTCTTCACGGCGGCGAGCAGCTCCGCCGGCAGCATGTGGTCGATGCGCCCGGCCGTGGTCGTGCGCATCGGCGGGCGCGGCCGATCGGTCGGCAGCTCGAGCACCGGCACGCTGCCGGCGAACTGCTCGGCCCACCAGCGCTCGTTGTCGCGGACCTCGGGCGCGTCGGCGCGCGCCGCCTGATCGGCGGCGTGATCGGCGAACGACGGCGCCACGGGCAGCGCCGCCGAGCGAGCTCCCGTCGCGCGCGCGTAGAGCGCCGCCAGCTCCTTCACGAGCACCCAGAACGACCAGCCGTCGATGACGATGTGGTGGCCCGTGAAGACCAGCACGTGATGGTCGGGCGCGAGGCGCACCACCTCGGCGCGGATCAGCGGGCCGCGCTCGAGATCGAACGTCTCGGTCACCTGGCGCGCGCGGATCGCGGCGTAGGCGCGGTCGCGCTCGTCGGTGGGCAGCGCGTCGAGCTCGTGGAGCGGCACGTCGAGCGCGGGCGGCTCGCCGGCGACGACGAGCGCGAGCCCGTCGGCCGAGAACGTCGAGCGGAGCGCATCGTGGCGCGCCGGCAGCTCGCGCACGGCCTGGCGCAGCGCCGCGACGTCGACCTCGCCGCGCAGATCGAGCGCGACCGCCTCGTTGTAGGCGAGCGACGCCTCGGGACCGAGCTTGTCGGCGAGCCACACCTCGCGCTGCGGCTCGGTCGACGGGACCGAGCGCGCGCTGCCCGCAGCGCCTGCCGGGACCTGCACCTGCGGCGCGCGCGCCGGGAAGAACCCCGCGGCCTTCATCTCGGCCGCGGCGTCCTTGTACGCGTTCACGATGGCGCGGATGTCCTCGTCGGTGTGCGCGGTCGTGAGGAAACACGGGAAGTTGTCGAGGATGTGGATGCCGCGGTCGCGCAGCATCGCGTAGACCAGGTCGCCGTAGGGCAGGTCCTCGGTGAAGAAGTTGCGCCACAAGGACGCGAACGTGCGCAGCTCGAACGGCACGCGCAGCTCGGTGAGCGCGCCGTTGATCTCGGCGATCATCGCGGCGGTGCGCGCGGTCAGGCGCTCCTGGAGCGCCGGGCCGGCGTCGCGCATGTGCACGAGCGCGGCGTGCGCGGCGGCGAGCGCGAGCGGATGGCGCACGAACGTGCCGGCGAAGTAGGTGACGCCGACGGTCGGGATCGAGTCGTCGCCGAACTCCCAGTGGCCGCCGTCGAGCGCGTCCATGAACTTGCGCTTGCCGGCTATGACGCCGATCGGGAAGCCGCCGCCCACCACCTTGCCGTACGACGCGAGGTCGGCCTGGATGTCGAACAGGCCCTGCGCGCCGCGCGGGTGCGAGCGGAAGCCGGTGACGACCTCGTCGAAGATCAGCACGCTGCCCGAGCGCTCGGTGAGCGTGCGCAGCTCGCGCAGGAACTCGACGGGCTGGAAGTCGGGGCGCCGGCTCTGCACCGGCTCGACGACGATCGCGGCCAGCGAGTCGGCGCGCTGGCGCAGGATCTCCAGTGACTCGGGCGTGCCGTAGTCGAGGACGAGCATGTTCTGCGACGACTCGGGCAGGATGCCGGGCGCGGCCGGGATGGTCTTCAGCTTGCGCGTGCCGCGGACGATGACCTCGTCGAAGATGCCGTGGTACGCGCCGGTGAAGATCGCGATCGTGCTGCGGCCGGTGACGGTGCGCGCGATGCGCATCGTGCCCATCACGGCCTCGGAGCCGGTGTTGCAGAAGGCGGCGCGCTCCTGGCCGGTGAGGTCGCAGAACAGCTCGGTCGCCTCGCCGGCGAGCACGTGCTGCGGGCCGATCTCGTAGCCCTCGTCGATGCGCCTGTGCACGGCCTCGCGGATGAAGTCGGGCTGCCAGCCGAAGAGGCTCATGCCGAAGCCGGACAGGACGTCGACGTACTCGTTGCCGTCGAGGTCCCACATGCGGCTGCCGCGCGAGCGCTCGATGACGAGCTGGTACGTGAGCTCCTTGGTGAGCGGGCGGAAGCCGTTCACGACGCGCGGGTCGGCCATGCGCGCGCGATGCTTGGAGGTGTAGGCCTTCGACTTCGCGGTGCGCGCGGTGTAGCGCGCGATGAGCGCGTCGAGGCGCGCGCGCTGATCGGGCGAGAGCTCGTCGGTCCTGGTGTGGATCCGCGCGATCGCGCCGAAGGCCTTCTTGACGTCGTAGGTGGTGTGCGCTTCCTCGACCGAGCCCGTCGACGCAGCGGGTGCGGGTGCGGGTGCGGGTGCGACCGCGGCTGCGGGTGTCGGAGCGGCTCCGGCGGCGGGCTCGGCCGGCAGCTCCGCGTCGAGCATCCCCACCAGCGAGTCGATGGAGGAGTACTTCTCCATCACCTGGCGGAAGGTGATCTTCACGCCGAAGGTGCGCTGGAGCGAGAGCGCGAGCTGCGTCAGCGTGAGCGAGTCGAGGCCGAGCTCGAGCCACGGCGTCGCCGGATCCTCGGCGGAGACGTCGAGCCCGGAGACATCCTCGACGAGCGTGCGCAGCTGGGACAGGAGCCGGGCCGGGCGGGAGGTGATCGGGGAAGCCGACGGGGACGGGAATGGGGACGAACCGGTCGCGACGGAGACCGGATCGGGGATGCTCGCGTCCAGATCCGGCACGGGCACGGGCACGGGGCCACCGAGGACGGCGGCAGGAGCGTCGACCCAGTGACGCTTGCGTTCGAACGGGTAGGTCGGCAGCGGCACACGGCGGCGCGACTCGTGCGCGTCGTACGCGGCCCAGTCGATGGCGCCGCCCAGGGTGTAGAGCGTGCCGAGCGCGGCGGTGGCCGTCGTTGCTTCCGATTCGGGCGCGTCGGAGATGGTCGGGATCGCGACCGGACGCGTGCGCTTCTCGGTGACCGCCTGGCGTGCGAGCGTCGACAGCGTCGCGCGCGGACCGACCTCGATCAGGAGCCTGCGCGGATCCGACAGGAGGCGCGCCACCGACGGCGCGAAGCGCACCGGCAAGCGCGCGTGCTGCGCCCAGTACGACGGATCGCGG
>DATLEB010000157.1:0-13600 GCA_035525615.1 Kofleriaceae bacterium
CGACGGCGCGCGGCTCGGTCGGCGTCATCGCGGGCATGGTCGGCGGGCTGTGGCTCGCGGCAACCGCGTCCGCGGCCGTTTCCGTCTCAGGGTCCGCTTCCGTCGTCGTGGTGGCCGCGATCGCGGCGGGGCTCGCGGCGATTCTCTGTCTGCTCGTGGCGCGCGCCGACAAGCTCGACGCGCCGCCGGCGGTGTTCACGGCGCCGGTCGCGGTCGCGCTCGTCATCTTCGAGCCGCGCGCGTGGGTACTGGCCGGCGTCGCCGCCGCTGTCGTCGCGTGGCGCGACGAAGGACGGCGGCGGTATCTCGCGGCGGCGCCCGCGATCGCCGCGATCGTCGGCGCGGTGCTCGTGCTGAGCAAACGCGCGCCCACGTGGGCACGGCACACGGCCGAGTCGAGCGCGAACCTGTGGCTCGAGACCAACGTCGACGCGCTCGGCCCGGTCGCGATCGTGGTCGCGTCGCTCGGCGTCGCGTTCGGACTCTCCGATCGCCGCATGCGCTGGACCGCCGCCGCGATCGTCGGCGCGCTCGCCGCTGCAGCGCCACTCACCGCGACCTCGCCCAGCATCGCCCTCGTCGGCGTCGCGATGGCGCTCGGCATCGCGCTCGCGACCATCACCGCGCGCGTCGGACGCATGCGCAACCAGGCGCTGGTCGGCGCCGCCCTCGCGGCGATCCTCGTCACGCAGTTCATCCTGTAGCTGTGCCGGTCCGATCGCGGGTCATCTGATCCGCGCTCCGAAGGCCTCGGGCAAATTGCGCGATTCTTCTTCCCGAGGCCCGAGGCCCGAGGTCTGAAGCCCGAGGCCTGGCGCAGGGACCCGCATGGACGCCGTGCGCGGCGTCCATGCTAGGGTCCCGCGCCATGGACGTCTTCGCCGGGCACCGCGCGCTCTCGCGCTCGCTGCGTGCACCCGCGATCGCCATCGGCAACTTCGACGGCGTGCATCGTGGCCATGCCGCGCTCGTGCGCCAGGCGCGCTCGCTGGCCGGGCCGCACGGCGACGCCGTGGTCCTCACCTTCGATCCGCATCCCGTGCAGGTCCTCGCGCCGCACGCCGCGCCGCCGCTCATCACCACGCAGACACGGAAGCTCGAGCTGCTCGCGGCCGCCGGCGCCGACGCGGTCGTCGTCGAGCCGTTCACCACCGAGCTCGCCGCGCTCCGCGCCGACGAGTTCGTCGCCGAGGTGCTGGCCGGCGCGTGCAACGCGCGCCACGTCGTCGTCGGCGCCGACTTCACGTACGGCAAGTCGCGCGGCGGCAACGTCGACACGCTCGCGGCCGCCGGCAGACGCCACGGCTTCGAGGTGGCGATCGTCGCGCCCGTCGCCGTCGACGGCGAGGTCGCCTCGTCGACGCGCGTGCGCGGGTACCTGCGCGCCGGCGATCCGCGCCGCGCCGCCGCCCTCCTCGGCCGCTCCTACGACATCGACGGCGAGGTCGTGCGCGGCGCCGGCCGCGGCAAGGGCCTCGGGGTCGCCACCGCCAACGTACGCACCGACGGCGTGCTGCTCGCCTCGCCCGGCATCTACGCCGTCACCCTCGAGCGCCTCGGCGACGACGCGCATCCCGTGGCGCTCGCCGCCGTCGCCAGCCTGGGCACCAACCCGACGTTCACGGACGCCGGCACGCTCGTCCTCGAGGTGCACGTGCTCGACTTCGACGCCGACCTCTACGGCGCGCGCGTGCGCGTCGGCTTCGTCGAGCGGCTACGCGACGAGGCGCGCTTCGACTCGGTCGACGCCCTGCTCGCGCAGATCCGCGCCGACATCGCCGCCGCGCGCGCCATCTTCGCAACGCCGCACCCGTAGCGGTACGCTCGCCGGTCCGCTGACCGACGAGCTGTCGCTGACGCGGCCTCGGCACGACGGACGACGAAATCACACACCACCTCGCGGCGTTCTGATCTATGTAAATGCGTGCGGTGTCACAGCCGCCACGCATGCTGCCGCCCCGAGGCCCCATGCGATCCAAGCTCAAAGAGGATGTCATGACGACTCGACCCGTTCTCGAAGGTGCAATGACCGCGCTCGTCACGCCGATGCGCGACGGCAAGGTCGACTTCGAGGCGTACACGAAGCTCGTCGAGTGGCAGATCCAGTCAGGCATCGACGCGCTCGTCGCGGTCGGCACCACCGGCGAGAGCGCGACGCTCGACTTCGACGAGCACATCGCCGTCATCGCGCACACCGTGAAGATCGCCGCCGGCCGCGTGCCGGTCATCGCGGGCGCGGGCGGCAACGCCACCGCCGAGGCGCTCGACCTCACGCGTCGGTCCGCCGACGCCGGCGCCGACGCGCTCCTGCACGTCACTCCGTATTACAACCGCCCCAACCAGGACGGCCTGTTCCGTCACTTCGAGGCGGTGGCCCGGAGCACCACGCTTCCGATCATCCTCTACAACGTGCCGACGCGCACCGGCTGCGACATGCTGCCGGACACCGTCGCGCGCCTCGCGGCGTTCGACAACATCGTCGCGATCAAGGAGGCGACCGGCAACCTGGTGCGCGCCAGCGAGCTCGTCGCGCGCGTGGGCAACAAGATCGACGTCATCTCCGGTGACGACGCGACCGCGTTCCCGCTCTACGCGGTCGGCGGCAAGGGCGTCATCTCCGTGGTGTCCAACGTCGCGCCCGGGCGCATGGCCGAGATGTGGGACGCCGCGGTGGCCGGCAACTGGAGCCGCGCCCGCGAGATCCACTACCAGCTGCGCGTGCTCAACAACCTGCTCTTCGCCGAGCCGAGCCCGGCGCCCACCAAGGCGTGCCTCCACATGATGGGCCGCATCGGGCCCGAGCTGCGCCCGCCGATCTATCCGGTCAGCGACGCGCTCGCCGAGCAGCTCCGCGCCGAGCTGGTCACGCAGGGACTCCTGTGACCAGCACGCCGGTCACCATCCTCGGACCGTCGGGTCGGATGGGGCAGGCGTTGATCGCGGCCGCGGCGCGACGCGACGACGTGCACGTCGCGGCGGCGCTCGATCGCGCCGACTCGCCGGAGCAGGGCAAGGAGATCGCGCCCGGCGTCACGGTCACCGCGCTCATCGACGCCGCGCTCAAGGCGGCGCCGGTGTACATCGACTTCACGACGGTGGCGTCGACGATGGCGGTGGCGCAGGCGGCGCGCGCGAAGCGCATCGCGGCGGTGATCGGCACGACCGGGCTGAGCGGCGCGGTCGAGGAAACGCTCGACGCGCTGGCCGAGGTCGCGCCGATCGTCGTGGCGCCCAACTTCTCCGTCGGCGTCAACCTCGTGCTCGGCCTCGTCGCGCAGGCGGCGCGCGCGCTCGGTCCTGGCTGGGACGCGGAGATCGTCGAGCTGCACCACAAGATGAAGCGCGACGCTCCGTCTGGCACGGCGCTCGGCATCGCGCAGTCGATCGCGGCGGCGCGCGGCGTGAACCTGCCGAGCGTCGGACGCTACAGCCGTGACGGCGATGTCGGCCCGCGGCCCGACGGTGAGATCGGCGCGATGGCGGTGCGCGGCGGCGATGTCGTCGGCGAGCACACCGCGTACTTCTTCGGCGCTGGCGAGCGCGTCGAGATCAGCCACCGCGCGACCGACCGCGCCATCTTCGCGCAGGGCGCCCTGCGGGCGGCGGCGTGGGTCGTCGGCAAGAAGCCGGGCCGGTACGACATGCTCGACGTGTTAGGAATGAAGGGGTGATGGGACAACAATGAACCGCGCGCGCGTCGCGATCGTGGTGAGCACGCTGCTGCTCGCCGCGAGCTGCGGACGCGACGGCGAACGGCGCGCGCCGCAGACCCCGGGGTCGGGCGCCGAGGCCGGAGCTGGCGCCGCGACCGCCGCCGCCGCGGTGACCGTCGACGGCGAGCTTCGCGACGAGCTGTGGTTCCCGACGGAAGCGAGCATCGACGCGCACGTGCGCACGCTCGCGGATCCCGCGCTGCGCGGGCGTGGCGGCGGCACCGCCGACGAGGCCGCGGCCGCCGACAACGTCGCGGCGTGGCTGCGCGAGGCCGGCGTCGAGGCGGCGGGCGAGAACGGCTACCTGCAGCCGTTCACGTACCTCGGCGACAAGAAGAGCCAGAACGTGGTCGGCATCGTGCGCGGCACCGACGCCCGCGCCGGCTACATCGTCGTCGGTGCGCACTACGATCACCTCGGCGTGATCGGCGGCGCGATCCATCCCGGCGCCGACGACAACGCGTCCGGTACGGCGGCGCTCGTGGCGATCGGGGCGGCGCTCATGCGCGACGGGCAGCGCCCCGCGCGCACCGTGTTCCTCGTCGCGTTCGGCGCCGAGGAGGAAGGCCTGCACGGCTCGCAGCACTTCGCCGCGCATCCGCGCCGACCGCTCGACGAGGCGGTGCTGATGGTGAACCTCGACATGGTCGGACGCGCGCAGTTCCTGACGGCCAAGGACTACTCGCTCGGGCGCATGGTCGTGCCGGGCAACGCGATCGGCGCGCTCGCATCGCCCGGCGCGGAGGCGCTGACAGCGCAGGTGAAGGACATCGCGTCGCGCGAGGGTCGACCGGTGGTCGCCGCCAGCGACTACGGCCCGCTCGAGGCGCTCATCCGGCCGCAGATCGAGTACCGCGGCGACCACAAGAGCTTCGCCGAACGGGGCGTCCGGTACCTGTGGCTGTCGACCTCGATGCACGACGACTATCACCTGCCGACCGACACGGCCGACAAGGTCGACCCGGCGACCATCGCGACGGTGGGGCGGATCGTGGTGCGCGTGATCGCCGCAACGCCGTAGGGCTGCCGGCCGCTAACCGACGAGGATCGTGATACTGTCGGCCCGCATTGCGTCGCTTCGTCTCGTTCGCGCTCGGGGTAAACGCGATCGGCTGTTTGGTCGTCTGTTTGGTCGTCTGTCTGGTCGTCTGTGCGGGTGCGCAGCCGGCCGCGGCCGGCCCGTACTCCGAGGTGGCGAGCGCGTTCGATCCCGAGGACGGGTTCGACCTCCACCTGACGCTCGACTACCGCCTCGACGTCCGGCGTAGCGCGATCTTCCGCGAGGACGTCGGGCGCCCCGGCACCGGCCCCAGCGACGGCATCCCGGTCGTCCGCGATCTCGTCTTCGCCGGCAGCAAGCACACGATCGTCCCGCGCCTCGAGCTCGGCCTCTTTCGCGACGTGTCGTTCGCCATCGCGATGCCCTACGTGCTCTCGCAGCAGGGCACGCTCGAGCTCGACCAGCGCGACACGCCGTGCGACTTCGACGGCGCCGACGCGACGTGCGTGAACCGCAGCACCTCGACCACGTTCGTCGACGGCATCCTCGAGGGGACCGGCTTCGACGGCCAGAACGGCGGCGCCGGCTTCGACGCCGACGACCCGACCGTGTTCCGCAGCCCGACGCGCAGCGGCCTCGATCAGATCCACCTCGGATTGACGTGGGCGCCCATGAACCAGATGCGCGACGACACCAAGCCGACGTGGAAGCTCGGCGTCGAGGGGCGCCTGCCCGTCGGCAAGGTCGCGACCATGGACGCCGGCGACCTCGACGGCTCGAGCGGCGTCGGCCGCGGCGTCACCGAGGTCCGGCTGTGGACGTCGATGGCGCGCCGTCTGGGCTGGGCCGAGCCGTACGTCGAGGCGTGGTGGCTCGCGCCCGTGTCGGTGAAGACCGACTCGCTGTTCAACGACCCCGGCTTCGGCGCGCGCAGCACCAAGCCGCAGCAAGAAGGCGGCCTGCGCTTCGGCTTCGAGGGCTATGCCGTCGACCAGGGCGACGAAGGCGCGCGCCTGGCGCTCGAGCTGTCGGCGCGCGTCGTCACGCACTTCGAGGGTCGCAACTACTCCGAGATGTGGGAGGTGTTCTCGCTCGCGGGTGACGCGTCGCGCACGGGGCCCATGATCCTCGACGCCGATCCGACCGCGGACATGGTGCAGGCCCTCGACCACCCGGGCATCACCAACATCGAGAACTACATGGAGATGGGCGGCCGCGTCGCCGCGCGCATCTCGGTCGGCCAGAAGTTCCGCCTCGCGGCGGCGTTCGAGCTGACCGCCGAGAACGAGCACGTCATCACGTTCACCGACGCCGGCATCGACCTCCCGGAGTGCGACGGCGCCGCCAACGCGAGCTGCGAGGTCCTCGACGACGAGCTGGTGACGCCGGGCACCAGCGAGGTCAACCCGCTCCACGTCCCGCTCACCGACCTCATCGGCCACCGCTACCGCGCCGCGGACGTCCTCAACTACGTCGTCGGCGTGAACGCGCAGCTGCTGTTCTAGTCGCGCGCTGCCGGCCGCCCGCCGCGCGTCAGTCGCGGAGGTAGTGGCAGGTGTAGCCGTCGGGGTTCTTCTCCAGGTAGTCCTGGTGAAATTCCTCGGCGCGCTCGAAGGGTCCGGCGGCGGCGATCTCGGTGACGAGCGGCGCCTTCCAGAAGCCGCTGGCGTCGACCCGTGCCTTGATCTCCTCGGCGGCGCGGCGCTGCTCGGGCGTGGTGAAGAAGATGGCGGAGCGGTACTGCGGGCCGACGTCGTTGCCCTGGCGGTTGGACGTGGTCGGGTCGTGCATCTTGAAGTACCAGTCCTCGAGGAGCGTCGCGTAGCGGAGCTTGGCGGGGTCGAAGGTGACCTTCACGGCCTCGGCGCCGCCGGCGTATCCGACCTCCGTCTCGACCACGCCGGGGATGTCGCGAAGGATCTCCTCCATGCCCCAGAAGCAGCCGCCGGCGAGGATCGCGACCTCGAGGCCGGCGGGCGCGGCCGGCGCGGCTTCGACCGCCGCGGCCGGCGAGGGCGTCACGGCCGGCGGCGGCGTGGGCTCCTTGCTGCAACCGGCGAGCGCGACCCAGCCGGCGATGGCAACGGCCCAGAACGCGAGCGCAGCGAGGACGGACCGGTTCGACATGGAAGGTGTACGCGCCAGCAGCCGCGAGGTTACCGCGTCAGGACGTCCGAGAGCTCCTCGATCACGGCGTCGGCGCTGCCGTGGCCGTCGAGGGCGTGACGCACGCAGTGGCGGAGGTGGTTCTTCACGAGCTCGGCAGAGACGGCGCGCAGGGCTTTCTCGACGGCGGCGACCTGGTCGAGGATGTCGATGCAGTAGCGATCGTCCTCGACCATCTTGGCGATGCCGCGCACCTGGCCTTCGATGCGCCGCAGGCGGTTGAGGTTACGCGTCTTCGCGTCGGGGTCGACGCCGTGTGCCTTGCGACCGTCGTCGTGCGTGGTTTTCTTCATGTGCGGGCTCCCGAGAGGAGGCTGGAGACGACGACGCTCACCGACGAGGTCGCCATGAGCGCGCTCGCGAGGAGCGGGGAGATGGTGATGCCCCAGTGCGCGAACGCGCCGGCGGCGAGCGGAATGGTGATGACGTTGTAGCCGGCGGCCCAGAGCAGGTTGCGACGCATGGTGCGAACTGCCCCGCGCGCGACGCCGACGAGGCCGGGCAGGATCGCGAGCTCGGGTCGCATGAGCGCGACGTGCGCGGCGGCGCCGGCGACGTCGGTGCCACCCGCCTGCGCGACACCGACGGTGGCGGCGGCGAGCGCGGGCGCGTCGTTGATGCCGTCGCCGACCATGATGACGCCGCGCGACGCGAGCGCGCGGATGCGCTCGACCTTCCCGGCCGGCGAGACGCCCGCCGAGATCTCGCGAATGCCGACCGCATCGGCGACGCGCCGCGCCGGCTCGATGCGATCGCCCGTGACGAGCACGACGTCGAGCTCCAGCGCCTTCAGCGCGTGCACCGTCTCGACCGCATCCGCGCGCAGCGCATCGGTCACGGCGAGCGCTCCGACAACCTGGCCATCGACGATCACCAGCGCCGGCGTCGCGCCACTGGCGGCGACGCGGTCGGCGAGCGCCTTCGCCGCGCCCTCGCCTGCCGCACTCGACGTCTCCGCGGAGACGACCGCGGCAGCGCGGATCGCACGCGGCGTTTCCGCGGAAACGTCCGCGCCGAGCGCGACGGCGAGCGAGACGTTGCCGACGCCGACCGTCTTGCCGTCGACGGTGCCGACGACGCCCTGCCCTGGTCGTGCGGCCACATCCGTTGCCGCCGGGACGGCCACGCCGCGCGCGGCTGCGGCCGCGACGACCGCGCGGGCGAGCGGATGCTCGCTGCCGTGCTCCACCGCCGCCGCCAGCCGCAGGAGCTCCATCTCCGTCATCCGCACATCGCGATCCGCCGCCGCGCCCGCGAGCTCGACACCGACGACCTCCGGCGCCCCCTTCGTGAGCGTGCCGGTCTTGTCGAACGCCACCACGCCCGCGCTCGCGATGCGCTCGAACACGTCGGCGCCCTTCACGAGCGCGCCGAGCCTGGCCGCGCGGCCCGATGCGACGAGCACGGCGGTCGGCACCGCCAGCCCGAGCGCGCAGGGGCACGCGATCACCACGACCGCGGCAGCGCGGATCGCCGCGAGCACGACGTCGCCGGTCGCGAGCCACCAGCCTGCGAACACCAGCACGCCGAGCGCGAGCGCCGCGGGCACGAACACGGCGCTCGCGCGATCCGCGAGCCTCTGCATCGGCGCGCGCACGCCCTGCGCGTCACGCAGCAGGCGCACGAGCTGCGCCAGCGTCGAGCCGGCGCCGATCGCCGTCACGCGCGCCCGCAGACGACCGGTACCGTTGATGGTGCCGCCGACCACGCGGTCCCCGACGCCGCGTTTCACCGGCACGGATTCGCCGGTGATCATCGCCTCGTCGAGCTCGCTCTCGCCCTCGATGATCTCGGCGTCGGCGGCGACGCGCTCGCCGGGACGCACCACCAGGACGTCGCCCTTGCGGACGAGCGCGCTGGCGAGCTCCTTCTCGATCGTGTTGCCGGCGTCGTCATCGCTCTCGATGCGCGCCGACGGCGGCGCGAGCCGCGCGAGCCCCGTCAACGCCGACGTGGTCCGCCGCCGCGCGTGCGCCTCGAGCGCGTTGCCGAGCAGCACGAACCCGACGATGCCGAGCGCCGCCTCGACGTACATGCCTCCGCCGTGACCGCTGAACGTGTGCGGGTCGGCGACGAACGCCACCGATAGCGCGAGCGACGCGACCGCACCGATGACGACGAGCGCGTTCATGTCGGGCTGCAACCGCACCAGCGAGCGCACGCCGCGCGCGACCAGCGGCCACGCCGCGACGCCGCCGACCACCGTGGTCGCGATGACGATCGCGGCCCCGAGGGCGCGCGCGTGAACCTCGACGAACGCCATGAGCACCATCACGGCGCCCATCGCGCCGAGCGCGAGCGCCGCACGCCACGCGCGGTCGCGCACCTCGGCGGCGCGCTCGACGTCGTCGCGCAGCTGCGCCGCGACCACGTCCTCGTCGTCGCGCGGCAGCTCGGCTTCGTAACCGGCATCCTCCACCGCGGCGACCAGCGACTCCGGCGCCACGTCGTCGTCGAGGTTCACGCGCGCGCTGCGCGTCGCGAGGTTCACGACCGCGCCGCGCACGCCCGGCACGCCGGTCAGCGCCTTCTCGACATGCGCCTGGCACGACGCGCACGTCATCCCGCCCACCGGCAACGTGATGACGTTTCCGGTCACGCCGTCCTCGCCGGATATCCGGCCTTCTCGAGCGCCGCGATCACCGCCGCGCTCGTCGTGCCGTCGACCGTCACGGTCGCCTTCCCGATCGCGACCTCGCCCACGGTCACGCCCGGCACCTTCTCCAGCGCCGCGCGCACGCGCTTCACGCACGCGCCGCAGTGCATTCCATCGATCGCGAACGAAAGGGCCGCTGCGTCGCTCATGCTGGAACCATAATACCCCCCAGGGGTATGTCAACCCAGTCGCAATCGGTCCCAAAACACGCGTGATCCCCAGGCCTTGCGACCCAGGAGAGTGACCCCCCCTACGAGGAGAGTGTCCCCTCCTACGTGCGGCCGGCGCGGGTCACGACCTCGACCATCGTGTCGCGCGCGAGCCAGCGCTGCGCAGCCGCGCGTACGCCGGCGACGTCGAGGGCGAGATAGCGCGCGAGCTCGTCGGAGACCTGCGGAGCGCCGGTCGCGAGCTGCGCGCCGCACAGCATGGCCGCGCGGCGGCCGAGGCCGTCGAGCCGCCACAGGACGCCCGCCTCGCGGCGGCGCACGCCGCGGGCGACCTCGCGCTCGTCGAGGCCGGCGATGGCCGACTCGACGACGTCGTCGATCACGCGGGACGCCTCGGCGAGCTCGACACCGGCGCGCAGATCGGCCACGACGTGGAACTCACCGCCGAGCCGCCCCGACGACACGTGCGCGCTCACGCGCTGCGCGAGCGGCCGGTCGTAGACGAGCGCGCGCCACAGCCGCCCCGTGCCCGGCGTCGCCAGCGCGAGCGCGAGCACGTCGAGCGCCACGTCGTCGTCGGTGGACACCTCGGGCCCGTGCCACGCACGCCGCACGCGCACCAGCGACGCCAGCGGATCCGTCAGCTCGACGCGCGCCGGCCCCGCGATCACCGGCTGCTTCCACGCGCGCCGCTCGGGCCGCGCCGACGCCGGGAAGCTGCCGAACCACTGCGCGCACATCGCCTCGGCCTCGGCGCCCGTGATGTCGCCGGCCAGCACCATCGTCGCGTTGGCCGGCACGTACCACGTCCGGTAGAAGGCCTCGACCCGCTCGCGCGTCGCCGCCGCGATGTCCTCGTGCCGCCCGATCGTCAGGTAGCGCAGCGGGTGGCCGTCGGGATACAGCGCCTCCGCCACCGCGAACCGCTCGGGTCCGTACGGCGCGTTCTCGTAGCGCTGCCGCCGTTCGGCGCGCACCACGTCGATCTGCTTGGCCAGCCGCGCGTCGTCGAGCGCCGGCAGGAAGTAGCCCATGCGATCGGCCTCGATCCACAGCGCCGTGTCGAGGGCCGCCCGCGGCATGATCTCGTGATAGAGGGTGCGGTCGGTTCCGGTCTGCGCGTTGGCGTCGGTCGCGCCCGCCTCGCGCAGCACCTCGTAGTGGTGTCGCCCCTGCAGGTGCACCGAGTTCTTGAACATGTGCTCGAACAGGTGCGCGAACCCGCTCGTGCCGTCGCCCTCGTCGGAGCTTCCGACGCGATAGCCGACCCACACGGCGCACAGCGGCACCGCGTGATCCTCGTGCACGATCACCTCGAGCCCGCACGGCAGCGTGAACGTCTGCGCGTCCAGCGTCGGCAACCCGCCGTCCCACGTCACCGGCAGCTCGTTCACGCGTCACTCTCCCCAGTGGCGCGCGCCAGGGCGAGCGCCAGCTGATACAGCTCGCGCCGCGGCTTGCCGGTCTTGGCCACCAGCCGCTGCGCCACGTCCTTCGGTCCCATCCCGGTCGCGAGCAACGCGCGCACCTCGGCCTCGAGATCCACGACCGGCGCCGCTTCGCCCTCGCCCGCGCCCGCCACCACGATCGTGCACTCGCCGCGCGGCCCCGTCTCGGCGAACGTCGCCGCGAGCTCGGCCAGCGTCCCGCGCACGTGCTCCTCGTAACGCTTGGTCACCTCGCGCGACACGCACGCGCGCCGCGCGCCGCCGAACGCGTCGACCATGGTCGCCAGCGTCGCGCCCACGCGATCGGGCGCCTCGTAGCAGATCAAGGTCGCGACATCGCCGCGCACGCGCCCGAACAGCTCGGCGCGCGCGCCGGCCTCGCGCGGCGGAAACCCGACGAACCGGAACTCCGTCGCCGGCAACCCGCTCGCCACGAGCGCCGCGATCGCCGCGACCGGCCCCGGCACGGGCACCACGCTCAGCCCCGCCTCGATCACCGCGCGCACGACGCGCTCGCCGGGGTCCGACACGCCCGGCGTCCCCGCCTCGCTCACGAGCGCCACGTCCTTGCCCGCCACCAGCTCGGCCACGATCGACTCCGCGCGCGCCGCCTCGTTGCCCTCGAACACGCTCGTCACCCGCCGCCCCGCCTTCACCTCACCACCCACATCCGCGCGCTCGAGCAGCACCTGCACCGACCGCGTGTCCTCCGCCGCGACGATATCCGCCTCGCGCAACACGCGCGCCGCCCTCGGCGACAGGTCCTCCAGATTCCCGATCGGCGTCGCAACGACATACAACTTTCCGCTCATCTCGTTCCGCTCATCTCAAATCTCTGGCGAGCGAAGCAAACCGCCCGGGGTCTTCTCGCAGCGAGCGAGGATGCCCGATGGCGAGGCGACGATGGGGCCCCAAGTCCGCAGCGACCGACTGGTCGCGAGGACGCAGGGGGCCGAAACAACGATCGACAGCAACGAAGCCAGCGGGCACCGCAGCCGTTCCCACCAAGCGAGCACTAGTCCCTCGAAATGTCGATGTCGACGTCGGTGCCGAGCTCTGCGCGCAGATACTTCCGCAGCCGATCCAGCACGCGCTTCTCGAGCTGGCGCGCGCGCTCGCGCGACACGCCGTAGTGATCGCCGATCTCCTGCAGCGTCTTGGGCGGATCGGTCCGCCAGCGATCGCGGAAGATCGTCAGCTCGCGTCCCTCGAGCGTGGCTTCGAACGCGTCGAGCTTCGCGTTGAACAAGGACGCGAACTCGCTGTTGGCCACCGCGTCGTCGGGCCGCTCGTCCTCGCTCGGCACGAAGTCGAGCCGGCTGCGGCCGCCGTCCTCGTCGCCGGGCATGGGCGCATCCAGCGACGCCTCGGGCGCCGCCAGCCGCTTCTCCATCTCGACGACCTCCTTCTCCGTGACCTGCAAGTTCTCGGCGAGCAGCTTGGTGCTCGCCTCGAAGCCGAGCTGCTCGAGCCGCTCGCGCTCCTTGCGCAGGTTGAAGAACAGCTTGCGCTGCGCCTGCGTGGTCCCGATCTTCACGAGGCGCCAGTTGTTGAGGATGAACTTGAGGATGTAGGCGCGGATCCAGAACGCCGCGTAGCTCGAGAGCTTCACGCCGCGGTACGGGTCGAACTTCCGCACCGCCTGGATCAGGCCGATGTTCCCCTCCTGCACGAGATCGAGCAGGTTCTTGTGGGCGCGGCGGTACTCGTACGCGATCTTGACGACGAGGCGCAGGTTGGCCTCGACCAGCTTGCGCGCCGCGACGGTGTCGCCGTGCTCGACCAGCCGGGTCGCGAGCGAGTGCTCCTCGTCGGGAGTGAGCAGCGGGAAGCGCCGCGCCTCCTGCATGTAGGCCTGCAGCGGGTCGCGCTTGATGAGCGACACGCGCTCCGATGACTGGAGCTTGTCGAGCGCGGCGTCGTCGACGTCGTCGACCGACTCGACCTCGCCGATCGCCTCGGGCTCGGCGTCGGGATCGACCTCGGTGTCCTTTTCCTCTTCCTCCTCGTCGTCGCCGTCGCCGTCGCCGTCGCCCGCTGGCTTCTTCTCCTCGCCCTCGACGTCGATGACCTTTTCGCGCTTGGCCTTGCCCTTCCTCGCCCGCGTCGCTGGCTTCGGCTCGGTCATCGTCGGACTCACCTTACTACAGGACCACACGCCTGGCGGGCTTCGAACCGCGGTGCCGCCCGCGGTATTCCCCAATCGACGCGGCGACTTCGCGCTGGCGTGGGGTGCGCCTGCGCCCCATACTCGAAGCTATATGCGCCGCCTGCCGTCGCTCAACGTGCTCCTCATCTGCGTCGCCGCCATGGGAGCCCTCGCGCTCACGATCACGCGGCGCTCCCCGGGCGGGGTCGTCAGCTACACGGTGGAGCCCCGGCAAGCCCGCGCGGCGCCCGGCGAGAAGGCGACGGCGAAGCCTCGGCTCTCCGAGCTCGAGATCTTC
>DATLEB010000159.1:0-19914 GCA_035525615.1 Kofleriaceae bacterium
GCGACCACCTGGTGACAGCGGTCCATCGGGATGACGACGGCCTTGTCGGTCGCGATGGGATCGAACGCGCGCACACAGCAGTCCTCGACGCCGGAGCCGCACACCGGCAGATCGGGTCCGCACGACGCGAAGTCGGTCGAGACCTGTGCCGACGCGCTCGACGGTGCGAACGCGAGCGCGATGAAGGCGGCGAAGCTAGAGATGCCTGCGAGTAGGTACGTACGCATGGTCACCATCCTGAGAAGACGCGAGCGCGTCCCGTGGAGCCGAACAGAGCGATCCGATACGGCGACTTGTTCCTGCGGTCACTGATCCACAGGGTCCGTCCGACGCTGGACCCGTCCGGTGCGAAACGAAACTCTTCGGTGCTGAGGCCCGCACCCTCGGCCGGCTGCGCCTGCGCCGTGGTGTACGTCGAGGTCGCGATCGCGACGATGCGGATGTTGCTGGGCACCGTCACGCGCGACACGAACTGGTACGCGATGGGCGCCACCATGCCGGTCGTCGTCGCTTGATCGATCTGCACGCCTTGCGCCGTCACCGTCACGCGGTGCCACCGACGCGTCGACAGCGCACGCAGGCGCGCGCTCTCGAGCTCGCCGGACATCTGGTCGGCGAAGCCGCGCGCACCCGCGCGACGTTCACCTGCGTACGTGAAGGCGACGGCTGTCAGCACGCCGATGAGAGCCAGCACGACGGCTAGCTCCGTGAGCGTGAAACCGCCCCGCCTCGGGCGCACTCGGGCCATGGTTGATTTTGTGCTCGGAGACCGAGAAAAAGTCGCGAAATTTCGCCGATAACCGGCTAGTTCTGGGGTAGCCAGATCGGTCCGTCGGATGAGGTGTGGCAGGGTAGGGAGATGCCAGCCGCGCAGCAGCTCCTCGACGCGGTGCACGGCCTGGGGCAGGTCGAGGCGTTCGACGCCGACGCCTACGCCGGGCGGCTCGCCCTGGAGCTCGACGACGGAGGCCCCGTCAGCCTGGCCTCCCTCGCGGCCGTCGACGAGGCGTTGCGAACGGCGCTCCTGGCGGTCGACGCCTTCTCGGGGCGGTGCTTGCGAATCCGGCTCGACCACCTGCTGGCCGGGGACTCGTCGGTGGCGCCGCCCATGCGCAAGGTGCTCGCGGGTACGGTGACCAACTACGCCGGCGACCTCGGGCTCCTGCGCGAGCGGGTGCTGTCGGTGGCGGTGCGCGTCGACCCGCGCGGCGCCGAGGCGACCGCCGATCGAGTGGTGGCGGCGGCGCAGCAGGTGCTCGACGACCGGGCGGCGCTCTACGAGCGGGTGCTCGAGATCGGGCGGCAGCTGGCCGGCGCGCGCATCGACGCGGCACGAAAGGAAGCCCGCGACCGCTACGCCGAGGAGCCGGTGCGGCGGACGTGGACCGCGGCGCTGCGCGAGCTCGAGCAGGTCGTGGAGCAGCCGACGCGGATCATCGAGGGGAGATGGGCCGAGCGCGTCGCGCGCTGGAGCGGCCCCGACGAGCCGATCGAGGAGGCGCCCGAGCCGACGCTGGGCGAGCTCATCGAGCCGTACGAGCGATAGCCGCGCGGCCGACGACGACCCGGGCGGGGCGCAGCAGCTTGTCGCCGATGCGGTACCCGGGCTCCCACTGATCGATCACGACGCCGTCGAGCGCTTCGCTGGCGGTGTCGACGACGGACATCGCGTCGTGGCGGCGCGGATCGAACTCGTCGCCGAGCACGTCGAAGCGCTCGAGGCCGTACTTCTGGAGCACGCCCATGAGCTGCGAGCGTACGAGGCGGACACCCTCGACGACCGACTTCTCTCCCCCGGCGGCGATGGAGCGGTCGAGGTTGTCGAGGACGGGGAGGAGCTCGGCGACGAGCTGTGCGCGGAGCTCGTCCTTCACGCGAGCGGCGTCACGATCGACGCGCGCCTTGGCTGCTTCGAGGTCCGCGAGGGCCTGGATGACGGGTGACTGCATGACGACTCCCGGAACGTAATTACCCCTTCGACCACCGCAACCCCTGCCATTCGCGCGTCGGGAGTGCATCTCGGCTGCTAGATTCACCGTCATGCGCCGACTGATGATGGGGATGACGGTCGCTCTTGCGTTTGCCGCTGGCTGGACGCTCGCGTCGATCCACGGCACCGACGCCGATGCGCAAGCCAAGCGCCCGCTGAAGCCGGCCACGTGCAAGGACGACCTCGCCAAGCACAAGCGCGAGCTCGCCACGTTGCAGACCGACAACGCGAAGATGAAGGTCCAGCTCGAGACCATCTACGCCAAGGAACGCGAGCGCGTCGAGGTGCTCGAGAAGCAGCTGGGCGGAAGCGCCGCGGAGCCGATCCGGGATCTCAAGTGAGCCTGCCGGCGCAGATCGCGATCGGCGTGGTCGCCTTCCTCCACGTCGTCTTCATGATCCTCGAGAGCGTCCTGTGGACCACGCCGACCGGGCGCCGCATCTTCGCGCAGTCGGTCGAGGACGCGGAGAAGACCAAGGTGCTCGCGCTCAACCAGGGCTGCTACAACGGCGGCGCCGCGGCGCTGCTGGTCTGGGCGATGGCGACCGGGCGACCCGCGACGGCGGCGGCCCTGCTCGTCTTCATCATCGCCATGGGCGTGGTCGGCGCGGTGACGGCCAAGCCGACCATCCTCGTGATGCAGGCGCTGCCCGCGGCCATCGCGCTGGCGCTCGTCCTCATGTGAGTCAGAGGTCGACGGGGCCGGCCGGACGCGGGCCGGCGTCGCGCACCACACACTGGCGCGCCTCGCACGCCGCGCTGTAGCGGCCTTCGTTCTGCATCCGCAGGCGGTCGTACTGCGGACCGCCCATGCCGCAGTCGAGGCGGCGCACCGGGTACGCCGCACGCACCGCGGCCATGTCCGTGCCGTTCACCGCGACCGGATCGCCGGCGATGCACGCGCTCGACTGGAAGTGGATCACGCAGTCGGCGTCGACGGTGCAGCGCTGCAGCGCCGGGGTCCTGGTGGCCGGCAGCGTCAGGGCGTCCGGTTTGCGGACGACCGCACGCCGCAAGATCACGACCGCGCTGCCCGAGCCCGCGCGCGCCGGCGGCTCCACCAGCGATCCCCGCAGCGCCTTCGAGACGCAGCGCGCGAACGCGGCGCCGCCGGGCCCGCCCACGCTCACGGAGCGCACCTCGCCGCGTGCGTTCCAGCGGAGCTTGATGCGGGTGCGGATGAACGTGGCGCGCGTGCGCGGCTTGCACTCGGCCAGCTGGGCGGCGCGCGCCTCGAGCTGCGCGGCGACGGTGGCATCACCGCTCACGACCTCGACGGGGCGGGGCGACGGCGCGAACGCGGCGGTGCCGAGGAGGCAGAGGATGGCAAGGAGTCGGAGACGCATGGTCAGGGGACGAGCCTGACACAACCCGGATTCACGAGGAACCGTCGATAGATCGATCACCTGCGTCGTGCGTGTGGTAACGACGGCGCCATGAAGAGGATCGGACTGCTGCTGTGCGCCGGCGCGCTCGTGGTATCGGCTGCGTGCGAGAAGGACAGCGGGCTCTCGTCGAAGACGTCGGGCTCGATCCGGAAGGAAGAGAGCGCGCTGCTCGCGCACCTCCCGTCCGGCAATGTCGGGCTGTTCGGCGGGAACTACCTCCGGATCCAGGACTTCTTCCAGAACTCGGCGTTCTCGAAGCTGATGGGCGACATGGAGAAGATGTCGCCGGGCATGAAGGAGTGGACCACCTGCTTCGTGCAGACCGGCAGCAAGAAGCTCCAGATGCTCGGCGCGTTCTCGTACGCCGACGACGGCATCACGATGCGCTACGTCATGAAGGGCTTCGGCGTCGAGGACGTGAAGACCTGCGCGCAGAAGGCCGGCTACCCGGTCGATGTCGACGCCGACGGCAAGTACGTCTCGATCGGCATGGCGACCGCGATGGGCCCGATGCGCACCGGCTATCTCGTGCTGGATGACGGCGCGCTGCTCACGCGCGCGGCCATGCCGATGCCGCCGACCGGCATGATGCCGAGCCCCGCGACGCGCGCCGACCTCGAGGCGGACGTGGCGCTCGCCGCTCGTGGCTCGGCCGCCGACGACAGGTCGCTCGTCGCCGAGCTGGCGCGCATCGATCGCGATCGCGCGGTGTGGTTCGTGGCGGACGCCACCAACACGCCCATCGGCGACAAGCTGGGCGCGCTCCGCGGCTGGGTCGACATCAACAAGGGCCTCGCGATGGACGTGTCGTTCCAGCTCAAGGACTCGGCGATGGCCGACGAGATCGCGCGCGGCATCCCCGAGATGAAGAAGCAGGCCGACATGCTCGGCAAGGACGTCGGCAACGTCATCCGCAGCATCAAGTTCGAGCGCAACGGCGATCGCCTGCGCTTCGGCGTGTCCATCACCGAGCAGCAGCTCGAGCGGCTCATGACGCAGATGGCGCCGTTCATGGGTGGTGGTCTGGGCGGCGGCGGCGGCGACTTCGGCGGCTTCTGACCGAGCGCGTCGCCGTGCGCCGTGGCGCACGCGCACACCGAGCGCGAGCGCCTCACGTTTCGTCGGAGATTGGTGAGATAGCAGTCTCGTCGAGGACGTGATGTCTCGGTATCATCGTGTCCCGTAGCTGCCGTGAGCATTGACCGTTCCAAGATGACGGACCGCCTGGTTCGCGTCGCGTCCCACGCGCGCGATGGTGGATCCGAAGAGCTTTTTCGTCGCCTCGTCGAGGGCGTCGTCGATTACGCCATCTTCATGCTCGATCCCATGGGGCGCGTGGCGACGTGGAACATCGGCGCAGAGCGCATCAAGGGCTACAGAGCCGACGAGATCATCGGACAGCATTTCTCGCGGTTCTATCCTCAGGTCGACATCGACGCCGGCAAGTGCGAGATGGAGCTCGCCGTCGCGTCCGAGGTCGGGCGCTTCGAGGACGAGGGCTGGCGCCTCCGCAAGGACGGCAGCCGCTTCTGGGCCAACGTCATCATCACGGCCGTGCGCGACGATGCCGGCGACCTGATCGGGTTCTCCAAGGTCACGCGCGATCTCACCGAGCGCATGTATGCGCAGGAAGAGCAGGCGGCACGCCTCGCCGCCGAGCAGGCCAACCGCGCCAAGGACGCGTTCCTCGCCATGCTCGGGCACGAGCTACGCAACCCGATGGCGCCCATCTTGACCGCGCTCCAGCTCATGAAGCTGAAGGGCGATGATCGGTCGACGCGCGAGCAGGAGGTCATCGAGCGCCAGGTCCGTCACCTGATGCACCTGGTCGACGACCTGCTGGACATCGCGCGCGTGACGCGCGGCGGGCTCGCCCTCAAGCGCCACCCCCACGACCTGCGCACCATCGTGGGTCGCGCCATCGAGGTCGTCAGCCCGCTGCTCGAGCAGCGCCGCCACCACTTGCACCTCGACACCCCGGATCGGCCGCTCGTCGTCGACGGTGACGACGCCCGTCTGGTGCAGGTGTTCTCCAACCTCGTCAACAACGCCGCCAAGTACACCGAGCCGGGCGGGAACATCACCCTCCGGCTGCACGAGGAGAATCGTGTGGCGGTGGTCGAGGTCCGCGATAGCGGCATCGGGATCGATCCGGGCGCGTTGCCACGCATCTTCGATCTCTTCGTGCGCGGCGAAGGCGAGCCGCACAAGCTCACCGGCGGCCTCGGCCTCGGCCTGGCGCTGGTGCGCGCGCTCGTCGACATGCACGGTGG
This sequence comes from Kofleriaceae bacterium, assembly GCA_035525615.1. Lineage (GTDB taxonomy): Bacteria > Myxococcota_A > Polyangia > Haliangiales > Haliangiaceae > UBA2376. The sequence goes on from DATLEB010000159.1 coordinate 5,652, forward strand.
CACCGTCGAGGCGACCAGCCCCGGCGTCGGTCACGGCACGGTGTTCACCGTGCGGCTGCCGATCGTGGACGCCGCGCGTCCCGACACGCTGGTGACCGAGTCGTCGGTCGAGCTGGCGCACCGTCCGCAACGCATCCTCGTCGTCGACGACAACGAGGACGCCCGCGTGCTCCTGATGGAGGGGCTCGAGGCGGTGGGGCACGAGGTGCGCGGCGCCGGCGATCCCGTCGAGGCGCTCGCCGTGGTCGACGAGTTCGCCCCCGACATCGCGCTCCTCGACATCGGGCTCCCCGTGATGGACGGCTACGAGCTGGCGGAGCGCCTGCGCGAGAAGCTGGGCGCGGCCACGCCGAAGTTCGTCGCGCTCACGGGCTACGGCCGCGACAACGATCGCGCGCGCAGCGCGCAGGCCGGCTTCGCGAAGCATCTGGTGAAGCCGGTCGATCTCGCGGGCCTGCTCGCGACGGTGAGCGACCTGTCGAGTCCGCGCGACGGCGATTAGCGCGCCCGCCTAGAACGTCAGCCGGAAGAGCGCGCCGCCGCCCGGTCGCGCCGACGCGGTGATGGCGCCCTTGTGCACCAGCATCACCTGGCGGGCGAGGGCGAGCCCGATGCCGGAGCCCTCGGGTTTGGTCGTGAAGAACGGCAGGAAGATCTTGTCGCCGAGCTTCTCGTCGACGCCGGGGCCGTTGTCGCCGATCTCGATCACCGGGCGCCCGCGATCCGAGAGGCGCGCGTCGAGCCACACGTGCGGCCGGGCGCTGGACGCGGCGGCGTCGGCGGCGTTGCGCAGGAGGTTGATCACCGCCTGATCGAGGAGGCCGTCGTCCGCGATCACGGTGAGGCCGTTGGCAGGCGGCGCGACGTGGAGCTCGATGCCGCGTCCGGCCCACTCGGTGAGGAAGAGCTTCTCGAGGCGCAGCACGTACTCGCGCAGCGCGACCGGCTTGAGCGACGGCGGCGGCATCTGCGTGAACTGGCGGTACGTGCGCACGAAGCGCATCAGGCCCTCGGAGCGCCGTGCCAGGGTCTGGATCGCCGAGTGGATGTCGAGGACCAGCTCGTCGCCTTGGCCCGGGCCGCCACGCGGCCCGATCATGCCGCTGCGTTTGGCGAGCTCGTCGACCATGTCGTCGGCGGTGCGGGCCAGCGACGCGATCGGTGTCAGCGAGTTCATGATCTCGTGCGACAGGATGCGCGCCATGTCCTGCCACGCCGACAGCTCGTTCCAGTCGAGCTCGGCCTGGATGTCCTGCAGCGTCACCAGGCGCACCGGCGTGCCGGTGACCGTGAGCTGCGTCGACGAGAGCACGAGCTGGCGCTGCACGCCGTCGGACGTCATGCGCGTCAGCGTGCGCTCGCCGCTCTTCGACTGCGCGACGTCGCGCTGGAAGGCGGCGCCGTACGTGTCGAGCGCGCCGGTCGTGGTCGACGCCGACGCGTTGAGCATGCGGCGGGCGGCGCTGTTGAGCAGCTCGACCTTGCCGTCGTCGTGCACGGCGATGATCGCCACCGGGACGTGCTCCACCAGCGCCTCGAGGTAGCGGCGCTGCGCCTCGCGGTCGAGCCGCGCGGCGCGGAAGCGCGTCATCACCTCGTCGAACGCGCCCTTGAGATCGGCGAAGGTCGGCCCGAGCTGGCCCAGCGCGAACGACTGCTGGTAGTCGTCGTAGCGGATGGCGTCGAGGAGCCGGCTGAGCTCGCGGTTGGTGCGCGAGACGAAGCGGATGACGAGCCAGCTCTCGAGCACGGCCAGCCCGATCACCATGGCGGTGACGGCGACCAGGTTCGACTCGAGCGTCAGGTACGCGAGCACGAACAGCGTCGCGAACAGCGCCGCGATCCGCGCCGTCAGCTCGAACGCGAAGCGGTTAAAGCCCATGCTTCTCCATGCGCCGGTAGAGCGACGTGCGCGTGATGCCGAGCTCCTGCGCGGCGTAGGTGACGTTGCCGGCGTGGCGCGCCAGCGCCTGCGCGATGGCCTGCTTCTCGAGCTCGGCGAGGGTGCCGCCCTCGGCCGTTCCCGCGGCATTGGCCGAGGCCGCGACCGCGCTGCGCGGCGCCTCCGCCGGCGGCAGCGGGAAGTCGCCGAGCTCGAGGGTCTGGCTCGAGCTGAGGATGACGGCGCGCTCGAGCGCGTGGCGCAGCGCGCGCACGTTGCCGGGCCACGGGTACTCGGTGATCGCGCGCATCGCGTCCTCGGTGATCTTGCGCACCGACCGCCCGTACTTCCTGGCGTACACGCGCATGAAGTGATCGGCCAGGAGCGGGATGTCCTCCTTCCGCTCGCGCAGCGGCGGCAGCACGATCTCGACGGTGTTGAGGCGGTAGAGCAGGTCCTGGCGGAAGATCTGCTCGTCGACCAGCTCGCTGCGCGGCGCGTTGGTCGCCGAGATGACGCGCACGTCGACGGCGACCGGCGCGTTGGCGCCCACCGGCACCACCTCGCGCCGCTCCAGCGCGGTGAGCAGCTTGGCCTGCAGGTGGCGCGGGATGTTGCCGAGCTCGTCGAGGAAGAGCGTCCCGCCGTTCGCCGCCTGGAAGCGACCGATGCGGTTCTCGCTCGCGCCGGTGAACGCGCCCTTCTTGTGGCCGAAGAGCTCGCTCGGGATGAGCGTCTCCGCGATGGCGCCGAGGTCGACCGACATGAAGACGCCGTCGGCGCGCGTCGACTGGCGGTGGATCTCGCGGGCGACCAGCTCCTTGCCGGTGCCGTTCTCGCCGAGGATGAGGACGTTGGCGTCGGTGGGCGCGGCCTTCGCGACCAGCTCGAACACGCGCCGGATCGCCGACGATTCGCCGAGGATGAGATCCGACGGCCGGTTGATCTCGGCGGTGAGCTCGCGGTTCTGGCGCTTGAGCGCGGCGGCCTCGACCTTGCTGCGGCGGTGTCCGACCGCGGCGCGCACGGTCGCGATGAGCTTCTCGTTCTGCCAGGGCTTGGCCACGAAGTCGAAGGCGCCGAGCTTCATCGCTTCGACCGCGGTCTCGACCGCGGTGTAGGCCGTCATCAGCACGACGACGGCTTCCGGATCGGTGGCGAGGACGCGCGACATCCACGACAGCCCCTCGCGCCCCGAGCGTTCGCCGGTGACGAAGTTCATGTCGAGCAGGACCGCGTCGAAGCGCGTCTCCGCCATGAGCGACGGGATGCGGTCCGGCTGGTTGGTGGTCGTGACCGCGTCGAAGTGCCGCTTCAGGAGGAGGCGGGCGGCGGTGAGGATGTCAGCGTCGTCGTCGACGACCAGGATGGCTTCGGGCACTCGGTTCTCCACGTCGTTCGGTCTCCCGGGGCTACTGCACGGATCCGGACGCTCGGTGTCCGGATCCGTACACCGAGAACCCCTCGCAGATGGCTGCGGTCTTGTAACAATCGGTGATCACAGGGTTTGGTTCTGGCTTCCCGCTTGCTGTTGCTGCAAGCGATGGACCGCCCGATTCCGAAACGAAACCCATGGCCGCGCCGCGCCGCCATCGGCGGAGGCGTCCTCGCGCTCCTCGTCGCCGGGTACGTGATGCTGCGCCCGTCGAGCGCGAAGAGCCTGGCCGTCGCCGGCGCGAACATCTCGACCGGCAAGGTCGTGCGCGGGCAGTTCGAGGACATCATCCAGGTGCGCGGCCGCGTGACGCCGCTGCGCACGACGTTCGTGGACACGGCGTCGGGCGGGCAGGTCGAGGCGATCCTCATCGAGGACGGCGCCAAGGTCGAGCGCGGGCAGCTGCTGGTCGAGCTCTCGAACACGGAGCTACAGCTCGATCTCATCTCGCGCGAGGCGCAGATCACCGAGCAGCTCAACCTGCTGCGGGGGCTCGAGCTGGCGCAGGCGCAGTCGAAGCTCGATCACGAGCGCGAGGTGGTCGAGGTCCGCTACCAGATCAAGCGCCTCACCCGCGAGCTCGCCACCGCGAAGGAGATGGTCGAGAGCGGCGCCAGCGCGCGCAGCGAGGTCGACGGCCTCGCCGACCAGCTCGAGTACTACCAGGCGCGCCTGCGCGTGCAGACCTCCACGCGCGGCGAGGCCGACCGCCTGCAGCGGGCGCAGGTGGTACAGATGCGCGCCGCCGCGGAGAAGCTCGAGGCCAACCTGTCGATCGCGCGGAAGAACCTCGACAGCCTGAAGGTGAAGGCGCCGGTCGCGGGCAAGCTGTCGGCGTTCAACCTCGAGGTCGGGCAGTCGCTCGCCGCCGGTGACCGCATCGCGCAGATCGACGACCCCGATCACTTCAAGGTGGTCGCCGACATCGACGAGTTCTACCTCTCGCGCGTCGACATCGGTCAGCACGCCGACTATCCGCTCGACGGGACCACCTACCAGCTCGCGGTCGCGAAGATCCGCCCGCAGGTCGCCAACGGGCAGTTCCAGATCGAGCTCACCTTCTCCGGCAACACGCCGGCCGCGGTGCGCCGCGGGCAGACCGCGCAGGTGCGCATCCAGCTCGGCCAGCCGAGCGAGGCCATCACGGTGCCCAACGCGGCCTTCTACAACGACACCGGCGGCGCCTGGGTGTTCGTGGTGTCGAGCGACCACACCCACGCCGTGCGCCGCAACGTGCGGCTCGGCCGCCGCAACCCGCAGCAGATCGAAGTCCTCGACGGGCTCTCGCCCGGCGAGGAGATCGTCACGTCCCCCTACACCAACTACCTGCAGATGGATCGACTGGAGCTCACCCGATGACGACCAAGGACAACGCGATGCTGGTGAAGCTCGAGAGCTTGACCAAGACCTACCGGACCGCGGAGGTCGAGACCACGGCGCTCGAGGGCGTGAACGTCGACATTCGCGAGGGCGAGTTCGTCGCCATCATGGGCCCGTCGGGCTGCGGCAAGTCGACGTTGCTCAACATCATCGGGATGCTCGACAGCCCGTCGGGCGGCAAGTACCTGTTCAAGAGCGAGAACATCAGCGGCTACAACGAGGCGCGCCTCGCCGATCTGCGCAAGCGGCACCTCGGCTTCGTGTTCCAGAGCTTCAACCTGATCGACGAGCTCACCGTCGAGGGCAACATCGAGCTCGCGCTCCTCTACCAGAACGTGTCCGCCGCCGATCGCCGCGAGCGCGTCAGGGAGGCGATGGAGCGCATGAAGATCGGGCACCGGGCCAAGCACTTCCCGACCGCGTTGTCGGGCGGTCAGCAGCAGCGCGTCGCCGTGGCGCGCGCCGTCGTGTCCCGGCCGTCGCTCATCCTGGCCGACGAGCCCACCGGCAACCTCGACTCGCAGCACGGCGAGGAGGTCATGAAGCTCCTCGTCGAGCTGAACGCCGGCGGCACCACGATCGTGATGGTCACGCACTCGCAGGCGCACGCCGAGTTCGCGCGCCGCACCATCCACCTGTTCGACGGCAAGGTCGCGACGGAGCGGCTCCATGCTGCGTAACTACCTCACGGTCGCGATCCGCAACCTGGTCTCGCACAAGCTGCACGCCGTCATCAACATCGGCGGCCTGGCGGTCGGCCTGGCGGCGTGTCTCGTCATCCTCCTGTTCGTGCGCGACGAGCTGTCGTACGAGGATTGGCTCCCCAACGCCGATCGCATCGTGTCGACGGAGTCGACGTTCTTCGTCCCGGGCCGCGAGCCGCTGTCCTTCGCCGGCACGCCCGGCCCCATGAAGGTGGCGCTCGAGAAGGAGTTCGGCTCCGAGTTCGAACGCGTCGTGCGCATGTACGGCGAGGAGGAGCCGGTGCGGGTCGCCGATCGCCAGTTCGTCGGCGAGATCACGTACGTCGACCCCGGCTTCTTCGACGTGTTCGATCTGAAGATGGTCGCCGGCGAGCGCGACAAGGTGCTGACCGGCACCAGCTCGATCATCCTGTCGGAGACGACGGCCCGGAAGTACTTCGGGACGCAGCCGGCGATCGGCCAGACCATCACCGTCAGCGAGAAGCGGGTCTATACCGTCATCGGCGTGTTCGCCGACATTCCGAAGAAGAGCCACCTCGACTTCCAGTCGATCACGTTCTTCGACACCGAGCGCTACAAGGACCGCCCGTGGGTGGCCGAGTCCTGGACGTCGGTCAACACGCGCATCTACGTGCTGCTCCGCAAGGGCGGCTCGCTCGCGCGCGTGCGCGCGCAGATGCCGGCGTTCATCGACCGGAACGTGCACTTCGACATCCCGGGCCTCACCGAGCGGCCGAGCACGCTCATCAAGTTCGACTACATGCCGGTGCTCGACGTCCACCTCCACGCCACGAAGCAGGGCTACGCCAACGTGGGCAGCTTCACCGCCGTGGTCGCCTTCGCCGGCATCGCGCTCCTCATCCTGGTGATCGCGTGCATCAACTTCGTGAACCTGGCGACGGCGCGCGCCATGACGCGCGCCCGCGAGGTCTCGATGCGCAAGGTGGTGGGTGCCACGCGCCGTCAGCTCATCACGCAGCACCTGGGCGAGGCCGTGCTCACGGCGCTCATGGCGCTGGTGCTCGCGATCGCGCTGGTCGAGCTGTCGCTGGCGCCGTTCAACGCGTTCCTGCACAAGGACCTGCGCCTCGACCTCGTCGGTGACCCGTCGCTCCTCCTGGTGATGGTGGGCCTCATCGTCCTGGTCGGCGTGGTCGGCGGGCTCTATCCGGCGCTCTACCTGTCGCGCTTCCGTCCCGCCGCGGTGCTGAAGGCCAACCAGTCGTCGGCGCACGGCTCGACCGTGCTGCGCACCGCGCTGGTCGTGTTCCAGTTCGCGATCTCGATCGCGCTCATCGTGTGTACCGCGACCATCTACACGCAGACCGTCTACGCTCGGACGCTCGACCTCGGCTTCGATCACAGCGACCGCATGATCGTCGACGGCCTGGGCGACCTGCCGACCGAAGAGGCGGGTGCCACGCTCAAGCGCGAGCTCGCCGCGCTGCCCGGCGTGCGCGGCGTGACGCTGTCGTCGGATGCGCCGCCGCTCCAGAGCAACAACAACACGCTCCTCTATCCGTCGCCGACGCCGGGCGACGAGAAGCTGATCGTCGAGACCATCACCGTCGATCCGGACTTCTTCGGGGTCTACGGCGTGAAGCCGGTGGCCGGCCGCCTCTTCTCGATGGACCGCGCGGGCGACTTCCGGCCCAAGAACGAGGACAAGGGGCCCGAGCTGAAGCAGGGCGTGGTCATCAACGAGGCGCTGGCCGACAAGCTGGGCGCCAAGCGGCCCGAGGACGTGATCGGCAAGGTGGTGTGGGAGGTGAACGACGACGACAAGCCGATGATCGCCACCGAGGTCGTGGGCGTGGTGCCCGACCTGTACCTGCGCTCCGTGCGCATCGCCGTGACGCCGCACATGTACTACGTCGCGCCGCCGGAGCGCGGGTTCAATCGCCTGACGGTGCACACCGATCCGGGGCGCATGCGCCAGCTCCGGCCGCAGATCGAGGCGGTGTGGAACCGCGTCGCGCCGACGGTGCCCATCCGCACCAGCGTCGTCGACGAGAACCTGTCCAAGCAGTACGACGCCGACGAGCAGCGCGGCCAGATCTTCGCCGGGTTCGCCGGGTTCGCGATCGTGATCGCGTGCCTCGGGCTGTTCGGCCTGGCGTCGTTCTCGGCGCAGCGCCGGACGAAGGAGATCGGCATGCGCAAGGTGATGGGCGCGAGCATCATGGACATCGTCCGGCTGCTCGTGTGGCAGTTCTCGCGGCCGGTGATCATCGCCAACCTGATCGCGTGGCCGGTGTCGTTCTACGTGATGCACCGATGGCTGGCCGGGTTCCGCTACCGGATCTCGCTGACCGATCCGTCGGTGCTGCTCGGGATCTTCGGCGGCGCGGCCCTGCTGGCGCTGGCGATCGCCTGGCTGACGACCGCGGGGCACGCCTACAAGGTCGCGCGCGCCAACCCGGGCCGAGCGCTGCGTGTCGAGTAATCTTCGCGGGTGCGAACCGTCTTCCTGCTGAGCCCGGCGCGCTGCGGTGGTCCGCGGGCGCAGCAGCTGGCGGCGTCGGCCTCCGCGCTCGGCGTGCAGCTGCGCGGGGAGGGCGCGCCGCTGGGCGACGTGTTCGCGTGGCTGTCCGCGCTCTACTTCCGCGGGAAGCTGACGTACGCGCAGCGCTTCGGATCGCCGCTCGTCATGGCGCCCGGCCTCGGGCTGTGCGCGCCGTCGACGTCGGTGAGCGTGGCCGCGCTGCGGACGATGGGCGAGGTCGCGATCGAGAGCCGCGCGTTCGTGGAGCCACTGCGCCGCGACGCCGAGCAGGTGAAGGCGACGTTCGGCGCGCGCACCCGTGTGGTGCTGCTGGGCAGCATCGCGACCAGCAAGTACGTCGACACGCTGATGGACGTGTTCGGAGCGCGCTTGCTGTTCCCCGGCGACTTCGTCGGGCGCGGCGACATGAGCCGCGGCGGCCTGCTGCTGCGGGCGGCGAAGAGCGGCGACGAGCTGGCGTACCAGCCGATCGCGGGGGCGACGCGCCACGGCGTGCGGCCGCCGAAGCTGCCACCGCTGACGCGACGGGGCGAGTCGCAAGATTAGGCCGTGCGGCTCGCGCGTTCCTGCCGGCCAGCATGATCCAGCGCGTCTCCGCCGAGGAGGCGCACGAGCTGGTCGACCTCGTCGACGCGTGGCTCGGGTCACCCGATTCGTACCGCGATCGCCCGACGATCGTGCACGAGCGCGGCGTGGTCGTGGCTGCGCGCGCAGCTGCGCGAGCGTCGCAGGTGGCGGCGCTCGGCCAGGACTACGTCACCGCGAACCTCCGCCACGTGGAGCGCTCACTGGCGCGCCTGGCGCGCACGACGTGCCCCGGCGAGCCGCCGGCGCGCGCCGACTAGAACGAGCCGCCGAGGCCGACCTGGAAGCCGCTCGACGAGGCGGCGACGCTCGGTGTGAAACGCGCGGCGCGCGGCGTCTTCTTGGTGCGCGCCAGGTACGCGGCGTCGAAGATCGCGGCCGCGCCGTAGCCGACCACGCCACCGAGCAGCGCGCCACCGAGGCCGCAGAATTCGCCGCTCTGGTCTCCGCAGTTCTCCATCGCGACGCCCAGGTACGCACCGCCCAGGGTCGCGCCGGGGCGGATGAGGACCGACGCGAGCGCTTCTCCGCCGCGGTCGTGTGCGGCGTGCACGACGCCGGGGCCGAAGCCCATGACGAGCATGCCGGCGACCATCAGCTGCTCGCTCTCCCCGGAGCCACCGGCGATCATCATCGCGATGCCGGCGGCGTCGACCGCGAGGATCTGCATGCCGTAGCCGCGGTCGATGTCGTCGTCCGCATCGACGGCGGGATCGTCGGTGGGCGCGATGCTCGACATGGTCATCGAGGGCGGAGCGAATTCGGGGACGGTGGCGGGCGCCGGGGAGGCGATGAAGACGAGCGTGGAGAGCGCGGCGAGCATGGTCGCGAGCAATTGCAGCGTCTGGACCAGGCGCAAGTGCCCGGAATGGCGCGTCCCGTCGGCGGGACCTGGTGGAGGGCCACCACGTTGCCGTCGCTTGCCGTCGAGCCGCGCGACACGTGTCATCTTTCCCGCCCCGTGCGCGTTCCCTCCACCCTGCGCCTGCCGTTCTCGGCGGCCTCGTCCTTCCGCTTCGAGCAGATCCTGGCCAGCCAGGTCGAGGGCTCGTGGTCGGAGACGTGGAAGCTGCGCGAGATGTTCGCGCTCGGCGAGCCCGAGATCGCGTTCGCGCGCACGTTGCTCGAGCGCCGCACCAACCTGTGGCTGTGGCGCACCAACCAGCGTCACTTCTGCGGCGACTTCATCGCGGTCGACATGTCGCCGCCGCGCGATCGTCCGACGTACGCGCTCGAGCTCAAGGCCGGCGAGGCGCTCCGGCTCGACATCGGCGGCGTGCAGATGTCGGGGTTGGGCGGCGCGCTCGCCGAGGTCGCGCACCTGACCGGCGCCGGGCCGGTGGTGACGGCGCGCGGCAGCGCCGACGCGATGCTCGAGTGGCTCGGACGCTGACCGTCCGCGTGTGTCAGGCGCGTCAGGGTGCGTCAGGGTGAGATCGACGCCGCGAAGTGCGGCAGCAGCGCCTTCAGCTCGAGGACGTGGACCGGCTTGGCGGGGTCGCGACCGGCGCGCAGGTCGATGTGGCCGGTGACGCCCTCGACCGAGGTGACCGAGATGGCGGCGGCGAGCGCGGCGCCGTCGAGGTCGGGCGTGCGCTCGAGCGCGTCGAGGAGGACCAGCGCCGCGTCGTAGCCGAGCGCGGCGAGCCCGTCGGGCGGCGTGCCGCGCACGCCGGCATAGCGCTTCGCGAAGCTGCGCGTGATCTCGCGCGGGTCGTCGATGGCGAAGTGGTTGGTGAAGTACGCGCCGTCGATGGCCGCGCCGGCGATCGCACCGAGCTCCGGCGAGTCCCAGCCGTCGCCGCCGAGGAGGACGGCGCGCGAGCCGAGCTTGCGCAGCTCGATCGCGATCTGTGCCGCGTCGGGGTAGTAGCCGGGGAGGTAGACGGCATCGACCTTGGCGGCGGCGATGCGTCCGATCACCGACGGAGCGATCGCCCCGCCCTGGTACGCGTCGGCAAGGACGATGGTGCCGCCGCCCGCCGCGAATTCGGTCGTGAACGCCGCGGCGAGCGCGACCGGGTAGAGCGTGCTCGTATCGGCGAGGATCGCGGCCCGTGCGACGTGCAGCTCGTCGCGTGCGAAGCGCGCCATCGCGCGCCCCTGCGCCTCGTCGACGAAGCAGGCGCGGAAGATGCGGTCGCCGACCTCCGTCACCGACGCGCTCGTCGCCGACGGCGTGATGAGCGGGACGCCGCGGGCCTGCGCGATCTCGGCGGCGGCGAGGGTCGCCCCCGAGGTGACCTCGCCGAGGATGGCGACCACGTGCTCCTGCTCGATGAGCCGCGTGACGGCCTCGCCGACCCCGGCCGGCGTGCCCATGGTGTCGAGCACGACGAGCTCGAGCCTGGCGCCGCGCACGCCGCCGGCGTCGTTGCGCTCGCGGATCGCGAGCCGGATGCCCGCCTCCGTCGAGACACCGAACGCGCCCTGGGCGCCCGTCATCGGCAACACGACGCCGACGCGCACCGGTCCGGCGAGCGGCGCGAGCGGCTCGTCGACGGCGGGGGGCGTCGTGTTCGACGGAGCCGGCGGGCCGTGCGGTGCCGGTGCGGGGCCGCAGGCCGCGATGGCCGACGCGGCGACGACCGAGAGGAGCCAGACGAGCGAGAGGAGCGAGCGGGGCATGGCCCGACTATCTCAGAGACGCGCGCGCAGATCGGCCTCGCGCTGGCGCGGTGCTACGCTGGGCGTGCGTGACGCGCCGGCGTGATCAGCGACGCGGCGACGGAGACGCCGCCGGACCCGAGGCCAGCCCGACGTTTGCCGACGAGCTCGAGCGCCTCGGCCTCGTCGTGACCACGGCGGAGCGCACGCGCGAGACGATCGCGCGCAGCAACGCCGACGCCGCCGACGACGCGCGTGTCCGCCTGCGCGTCATCGCGTGCTTCGACTGCACGGCGCCCAAGTCGTGCTGCACGATGGTGACCGGCGCGTACCTGCACGAAGGCGCGGTGCTCGCGGCCCGGCTCGTCGACGAGGGACGCGATACGCCGGCGCTGCGCGAGACGCTGCGCTCGGCGGCCGAGGGCATGGAGGCGTCGGACCGCGTCGAGTACGCGCGGCCCTGCGCGTTCCTCGGCGCCGACGATCGCTGCACGGTGTACGAGGAGCGGCCGAGCGTGTGCGGCGTGCATCTGGTGACGTCGCCCGCCGCGGCGTGTACCGAGGCGCGAGAGACGACCGTGTCGGCGGTCGCGGGGGCCGTGCACGTCGAGCTGCCACGCGAGACGGACGAGACCTTCCGCGCGGCGCTCGGGCTGCCGGCGATCGACGTGCCGTATCGCGGGGCCATGCCGCGCATGGTGCTCGCGTGCCTCGAGGCGTGGGAGCGCCGCGACTTCGTGGCGTTCCTGACCGACGCGGTTATTCCCGCCGTGCGGCGCTATCGCTGGGCGACCGATGCGTGATCGCGGTAACGCGCGCGCGACAACGAACGACAAAGTCCGACCGCGTCCTTGCGAATAGGCGGGCGTGTCTGTCGTTATCCCGGCATGAACAGATTCACGTCACCCGCCGTCCTCCTCGCGATCGTCGCGGTCTCCTCCGCCGCGTGCGGCAAGAAGGCCAGTGATCCGGACAAGGCGGGGTCGGGCACGGCTAACGCCACGGCCACGGGCTCGGCCGCGGCGACCGGTTCGGCGGCGCCCGACGCCGCGGCCCCCGCGACCACACCCGACGCTGGTGCCGCAGCCCCCGCCGCGACCGCGCCCACCGCCGGCGCGATGAGCGGTCCGCACGCCTCGATCGAGGCCTACTGCGCCACGGTCTCCGCCGCGTTCGTGAAGGACGACTGTTTCTCGCAGGCCGACCAGATCGACATGTGCTCCTGCGAGGCGGCCGACAAGGACGACCTCGCCGGCAACAGCAAGGCCGGGGGCACGTCGACCAACCTCGCCGGCGCGCAGCTCGTCGTGGTCGCCGACACGTCGGCCGACTACACCCACTGCAGCCTCGCGCTTCAGCTCGCCGGCGGCTGGCACATCGTGCACAAGGCGTTCCCGTGCGGCGCCGCGCCGGTCTCGCACGACGGCGGCATCGACCTCACCGTCAACAGCTTCACCATCGCCGGCGACAAGCTCACGCTCGCGTACACCGCCGATGACGGCAAGGACAAGAAGGCCTACCGCATCGAGTGCATCGCGAGCGCCGCCGACAAGGCGGAGTGCGCCGCGCCGGTCGCGAAGTAGCTAGGCGGTCATCTCGACGCGGATGTCCATCTGGTACCGCGCCATGTCGGCGATGTTGTAGAAGTTGGTCTCGCCCATGGCGAGCCACTCGCCGGTGGCCAGCTCCTTGATCGTCGCGGCCTGCTCCTTGCCGTGCTGGCCGCGCGCGGCGATGAGCTTCTCGACGATCGCGAGCATCGCCGGGTTGTGCGAGAGGCGCCGCCGCGCGGCGTCGGGCCAGCCCGGCGTTCCGAGCCGCGACATCATTCCGCGCAGGCCCCAGTCGGTGGCCTGGATCGACGACACGAAGAACGGCGCGTCGTACTGGCAGCGGCATCCCGCGGGGTCGTGCACGATGACGCCGTCGTCGAGGACCTGGCGCAGGAACACGTAGTGGCCGGGGCCGCCCTGAACGCCGAGGATCACCTGATTGCCGCCGGCGAGCAGGTCGGCGGCGTGCTTGCGCCCCTTGGCGTCCTTCAGGTTGTGCTTGAACGCGCTGACGTCGCCGCCGTGGACGAGGCCGGTCGCCTTGGCGACCTTGAGGATCACGTTGCCGTTGGTGACGTCCCAGCCCTTCATGTTGGCGAACGTGGTGAGCAGGTCCTCGATCTGGATCTGCGCGAGCAGGTCGGGCGTGTCGATGGCGTGGAGCAGATCGACCTTCTGCTTGCTCGGGAGCTTGATGCCGCCGAGCGGCTTGTCGAGGCTCTTGAGCGCGATGCCCGCACCTTGCTTGACCTTCATCTCGTCCCCGTCGGCGAACGAGAGGAGCGCCATGGTGAGGCTGGTCATGTTGCACGTGCCGCCGGCCATGTACTGGTTGTCGTTCTGCGTGCGGTAGACGTTGTCGAGGCCGCCGCCCGCGTGTGACTGCTCGTGCCCGCCCTGCGCCTGCTGCGGCTGCGGTTGCGGCGCCGGCTGTGGTGCGGCCTGCTGCGGTTGCGGCTGCGGCTTGGTTTCCGTCTGCGGCTTCGCCTCCGCCTGCGGCTTCGCCTCCGTCTTCGCCTCCGTCTGTGCGTGGCTCTGCGCGGGCTCGCGCGCCGCGATCGTGCTCGGCGCCGCTCGCACGGCCGGCATCACGAACGTGTCGCGCATCCAGATCCACGTCTGCGCCTCGGGGCTCCCGGCCTTGAGCTTCTTGCCCGTCAGCTCGGGGTGCACCTTGTAGAACACCATGTCGGTGATGCTGTTGACGTTGCGCTCGCCGGCGTCGATGTGGTGCTGCACCTCGCCCTCGACGGCCTGGTCGGTGGCCGCGAGGGGACGCACGTAGCTGAAGTCGAACGCGTCGGGCGTGTCGGGCGCGGCCGGCGACTGCAGCGTGCGCGGCGATCCGGCGTCTCCGCCGTCCTGCTTGGCGAGCGAGTCGGTCAGGTTCCGCTTGCCGGCGGCCTTCCCGTGCAGCTCGGCGGCGTCGGACATCGCGTTCGAGTCGTGCTCCTGGAGGTACCCGATCGACATGGCGACCTCCTATCGCAACACGCGCGCCAGCTCGAACTCGTAACGATTGCGGGGTGATGCGCGGTGCGGGCTGCGACGCTCGCCGGGTGTCCGCTCGATCTGTCCGCTCAGTTCGGTCGGTCAGCGGCCCTGATACGC
>DATLEB010000164.1:0-10740 GCA_035525615.1 Kofleriaceae bacterium
GGGATCGGCAAGCAGCTCGATCCGCGCCTCGATCTCGTGCAGGAGGCGCTCCCCTTTTTCATGACCATTCGTGCGGCTGGACGCCTGTAGCGCGCGCGGCACGGTGTGGAGTCGCGGCTACGCCCGCGGATCTGGCAATCGCCCGGAATGACGTGGTCCGACCACGATTTTGGAGGGTGGCACGCGACCTGCCATACTCGTGACCATCATGCGTGGACTCAACAAACTAGCCATCGCACTCATCGCCACGACCACCCTCGGCGCCTGCGTCGTCCGCGGCAGCGGTCACGCGCGCATCTGGGTGCCTGGTCCGGTCGTCGTCGTCGAGCAGCCGCCGCCCCCGCCGCCCCCGCGCCGCGTGGTCGTGGTTCGCCCCGGCTTCATCTACATCGAGGGCCGCCATCACTGGAACGGCAACCGCTACGTCTGGCATGACGGCTACTACGAGCGCGAGCGGTCGGGCTACAGCTACCAGCCCGGTCGCTGGCAGCGTCAGGGCCGCGGCCACGTCTGGGTCGAGGGCAGCTGGCGCGCGGGCGGCAACGGCCACGTGCGCGGCAACGGTCGTGGCCACGGTCGCGCCCGCGTCCGCGATCATCGCTAGTCACGACGGCGCGGACGCGTGAGCAGCACGAGCGCTGACACCAGCGCGAGCGTGGCCGCGCCGGGCCCGCCGCCGGTGCCGCAGCCACACGCAGCGCCACCGCGGGGATCGAGATCGAGGAAGCGGTCGTTGGCGTCGGCGCGCGCGGCGTCGACGGTGAACGGCGCATCGACGCCTGCGTCGGCGGCGACCGCGCCATCCCCGGGCGCGGCGTCGGTGAGCATGGCATCGACGCCGGCGTCGCCCGGATCCCACGGCATGCCGTCGTTCGCGGCGCCCGGCGTCGGCGTCTCGATGCGCCAGTCGGCGGAGACGACGTTGACGTCGGCGATGCGCGCGAGCGCGTAGCCGCCGGGCGGCGCGAGCGCGGTCGTGTCGTCGCTCGGCGCGAACAGGTCGTGCACCGGCGTCGTGATCGGCCCCCAGCGCACGCAGTCGTAGCGCGTCGTCGACGAGACCAGGCACAGCTGGCCCGCGGCCTCGGGCAAGGTCGGCACGATCGCCGCGTCGACGCCGCCGGTCATGAACACGGTCTGCGCCGTCGGTGTCGCGAACAGCAGGAGGTCGCCGTCGTCGAAGCACGTGGTGCTCGCATACGGCATCGCGTCGGCGACGAAGGCGCCGGCCGCGTCGTACACGCGCAGCACGGTCGACGGGAACAGACAGCCGTCGCCGATCGCCTCGAGCTCGATGTAGCGCGCGGCCGGATCCGCGGCGGGCGACGCGGTCACGACCTCGGACAGGCGAAAGGCGCTGACGCCCACGCGGCGATTGTATACGCGCGACGATCGACGTTCACGACGCTGCTGTCACGGCGTCCAGTGGCCGGGCTGGCAAACCTCGACTGCTGCGCGCACTTGGGCAACCCTTCCGCCACCCACGGCGTCTACCCCGACGCCTCCTCGGTGTGACACAATTGTCAGGGCGGGGTTTCCCATCGACGTCGGCCAGGTCATCGACAAGTACGAGCTGCTCGAGCGCGTCGGCCAGGGCGGGATGGCCGTGGTGTATCGCGGGCTCGACCGCTCGCTGAAGCGCCACGTCGCCGTGAAGGTCCTGCACCGGCACCTCGCCGACTTCGACGAGGCGCGCGACCGCTTCGAGCGCGAGGCCCACGCCGTCGCCAAGCTGCGCCACGAGAACATCCTCGAGATCTTCGACTACTCGGGCAAGGCCGGCGGCGAGAGCTACATCGTCACCGAGTTCATCGACGGCAAGACCCTCAAGCAGTTCGTCACCGACCATCCGCCCAAGTACGCCGAGGTCGGCGCCATGATCGTGGTCCAGATCTGTCGCGCGCTCGGTCACGCGCACGGCCACGGCGTCCTCCACCGCGACGTGAAGCCCGAGAACGTGATGATCCGCAGCGACGGCGTCGTCAAGCTGACGGACTTCGGCATCTCGCAGATGGTCGACGCGCAGCGCATGACCGTGACCGGGCAACTGCTCGGCTCGCCGGCGTACATGTCGCCCGAGCACGTCGAAGGGCGGCCGCTCGACTTCCGCACCGACGTGTTCGCGGCGGGCATCGTCCTCTACCAGCTCACCGTCGGGAAGCTGCCCTTCGAGGGCAAGAACCCGCACGAGATCCTGAAGCGCATCGCGGAGTGTCGCTTCAGCGATCCGCGGCAGGCGAACCCGCGCGTCGGCAACGAGCTGGGCCGCATCATCCTCAAGGCGATGGCGCGCGACGCCGACGCGCGGTACCCGGTGGTCGGCGCGATGCTCGCGGACCTCGAGCAGTACCTCGAGGGCTCCGGGCTCGGGACGGGCAAGGACGAGCTGGCGCGCTACTTCGCGTCGCCGTCGGCGTACGAGCTGGCGCTGGGCGCGCGGCTCACCGACCACCTGATGCGGCGCGCGAAGGAGGCGCTGCCGGCGCAGCGCGCGCAGGCGCTGGAGCTCCTCGACCGCATCCTCACGATCGAGCCCGGGCATGCGGGCGCGCTCGAGCTGCTCGAGAGCCTCGAGAAGAAGCGCAAGTGGCGGCAGGCGATGCTCGTCGGCGGCGCGGTCATCATCGCCGGCGGCGGCGCATGGGGCGTGCGGCACTTCGTGATGGGCGCGAGCCGTGGCGGCGCGGCGGTGGTCTCCGACGGTGGCGACGGCGACGCCAGCGGCGTCACACGCCCGGCCGTGGATGCCGCGCTGGTCGACGCGGCCGTCATCGATGCGGCGACGACCGATGCGCGCGTGGCGATCGGGCCCGATGCGCGCGGGATGGTCGCGCTCCCCGACGCACGGCGGCCGGAGCGCGTCGACGGCGGGCCCGACACCGACGCGGGCACGATGGTCGCGGGCGGCACCTTCACGCTCACCGTGTTCCCGCCCGAGTCCGAGGTGCAGGTCGGCGGCGGCGCCTGGCGCACGTACGAGCACGGCACCACCGAGCTTCCGGTGTCGGCGACGCCGGTCCGGCTGTCCGTCCGCAAGGATGACTGTTGCGAGAGCAAGAGCATCACGATCGCCGGCGGACGGACGGACGACGTCGCCATCACGATCCCGTTCCTTCCCGCGTACGTGACTCCGGACTGCGACGCCGCCGGCGAGCTCCAGGTCTCCATCGACGGAAAGAGCGCGAACCTCAACCGGCCGAACCCGATCTTCTTCGGGGAGGCGACGACGGTCCAGCAGCGAGACATCGAGGTCGAGTTCCTGATCGGTGGCAAGTTCGATCGTCACAAGCTGACGGTCCACCCCAAGAGCAACGAGACGGTGACATGCCGGCCGTAGCCCGCGCGCTCGCGACGGTCGTAGTGGTCGTGGCGGCGCTCGTCGCCGGGGCAGCGCCGGCCGCGGCCACGCCCGCCGACGAGATGAACACCGCGCGCGACGCGTTCCGCCGCCGCGACTGGCAGGCCGCGATGCCGGTGCTGTCGTCGCTCCTCTACCCCACCCCGCGGCTCTCGAGCGAGGAGGACCTCTACGAGGCGCACCTGCTCCTCGGCATGTGCGCCTTCGAGAGCAGCGACCGCCTCACCGCCACGCGCGAGTTCGAGGAGGCCATCGCGCTCCAGCTCAAGCGCAAGCTCGGCACCGGCGTCTTCCCCGACGACGCGATCGCGCTCTACGAGGAGCGCCGCGCCGCGCTCGAGGAGAAGTACCGGCTCGACGCCGAGAAGCGCGAGCTCGCCCTCGAGCGCGAGAAGTACCGGCGCCTCATCGAGGCCATGGTCGTCGTCGAGAAGCGCGACTACTACGTCAACTTCATCCCGTTCGGCGCCGGCCAGTTTCAGAACAAGCAGACCACGAAGGGCGTCATCTTCGCGTCGGCGCAGGGCGTCACCGGCGCGCTGTCCGCCGGCATCTGGATGTACCTCGTCGGCTCGTACGGCCTCTCCGGCAAGGTGCCCAACGAGGACGCCAACGACGTGCGCTTCCTGCAGCAGGTCGAGATCGGCTCGGGCGCGGTGTTCCTCGGCCTCGCGGCCTGGGGCATCGTCGACGCGCTCGTCAACTACAAGCCCACGGTCGTCCGGAAACCGGACGAATCGCTCTTGCCGCCGGGGATGAAGCCGGCGTCCAAGCCCACCACCCTGCTCGCGCCCACGCCGCTACCAGGCGGCGCCGGCGTCGTCATGTCCTGGGAGTTCTAGGAGCCGACATGCCTTCTCTTCGCCTCGCTGCACCCGGCCAACCGCCGTCGATCTATCACCTGTACAAGAAGATCACGTCGCTCGGCTCGGGTCCGGACAACGACGTCGTGCTCCCCGACCCGCTCATCGGCGACGCCTACGCCTCGATCCACTTCGACGGGCAGACCTACACGATCACGACGCTGCAGCGGAAGGCCGAGGTCGTCGTCAACGGCAAGAAGCGCAGCAAGCACAAGCTCAGCCACGACGACAAGCTGACCATCGGCAGCTGCGAGCTGCGCTTCGCGCTGGTCGACGACGCGGCGATCCCCGAGGAGGAAGAGGTCTCGACCGTCGCCGACCTCGACGCCTACCACAAGCTCTTCGACTTCTCCGAGAAGCTCATGCACCAGCGCGATCTGGGCGAGCTCCTCGACACGCTCATGGATCTCGTCATCGAGATCACGAACGCCGACAAGGGCTTCCTGATCCTGATGGAGGGCGACACCCTCGACATCAAGGTCGCGCGCAACCTGAAGCGCGAGAACATCTCCGACGCGGTCTCGCAGCTCTCCGACTCGATCGTCGCCAAGGTCGTCCACACCCGCCGCCCCGTGATCATCTCGGACGCGATGCACGACGTCGAGTTCGCCGCCGCCAAGAGCGTCATGCAGCTGCGCCTGTCGAGCGTCATCTGCGTGCCGCTCCTCGATCGCGGCCGGCTCCTCGGCCTCATCTACGTCGGCAACGACTCGGTCATCGATCTTTTCCAGGAGCAGATGATGCGGGCGCTGACGGTGTTCTCGTCGCAGGCGTCGCTCATCATCGCCAACGCCATGCTCCTCGACGAGCTGCGCGTCGACAACCGCCGCCTGCACGAGCGCCTCGAGCAGTTCCGCTTCGGCGAGATCGTCGGCACGTCGCCGGTGATGCAGCAGGTGTTCCGCCGCGTCGAGAAGATCGCGCCGACCGACATCTCGGTCATGATCACCGGCGAGACCGGCACCGGCAAGGAGCTCATCGCGCGAGAGATCCACACCCGCTCGCCGCGCAACGGCAAGCCGTTCATCACGATCAACTGCGGCGCCATCCCCGAGAACCTCCTCGAGAGCGAGCTCTTCGGCCACGTGAAGGGCGCCTTCACGGGCGCGGTCGCCACCAAGCAGGGCAAGTTCCAGGCGGCCGACGGCGGCACCCTCTTCCTCGACGAGGTCGGCGAGCTCCAGCTCGAGCTGCAGGTGAAGCTCCTGCGCGCGATCCAGGAGCGCGTCGTCATCCGCGTCGGCGACACGCGCGCCGAATCGGTCGACATCCGCATCCTCGCCGCGACCAACCGCGACCTCGAGAAGGAGATCGCCGGCGGCCGCTTCCGCGAGGATCTCTACTACCGCCTCAACGTCGTGAACCTCCACCTGCCGCCGCTGCGCGCCCGCGGCGACGACATCGTCGTGGTCGCGCGCTACCTGCTGTCGCGCTTCACCCGCGAGTTCGACGCGCGCGTGAAGGGCTTCTCGCCCAACGCGACGGTCGCGATGCGCAAGCACACCTGGCCCGGGAACATCCGCGAGCTCGAGAACCGCATCAAGAAGGCGATCGTGCTCTGCGACTCGACGGTGATCGGCCCCGACGACCTCGGCCTCACCTCCGACGTCTTGCCGTCGATCATGAACCTCGCGGACGCGAAGGAGAAGTTCCAGCGCGAGTACATCAACGAGATCCTCGCCCTCAACAGCGGCAACCGCACCAAGACCGCGCGCGACCTCGGCGTCGATCCGCGCACGATCTTCCGTCACCTCGAGAAGGAGTCGGACGACGGCAGCCCTGGAGAGCCGTTCGAATGACGGCGACCCGCGCCCACATGACCGCGACATTGCAGGGATCGCGCATGACAGCAATGTCGGCTTCGCGCCGGGCCGGCGCGCGCATTTTCGCGCGCAAGCCGCGGGAATCGCTCGCGAAGGCGTGCCGGGCGCGCTTCGTGCATTCCTTCGCGCCCGTGGTTGTTCTTGCTGTCGTCGCCGCCGCCATGGCCGCCGGGTGTGTCATCCCGCCCGACCTGGACGTCGATCGCGACGCGTCGATCGTGAACTCCGCGCCCGTGCTCCTCGACGTGCGCGACGAGGCCGGCAACCCGTTCGAGCGTCCCGGCCCGCGCGACGTCACCGTCGGTCAGGGCCGCCTCGTGCTCACCATCTCCGACCCCGATCTCTCCGACACGCTCTTCGTGCGCTACTTCCTCGACTACGGCCTCCCCGCGCCGACGCCGGCGCGCGGCCAGTGCGAGGCGGCGCCCGGCTCGACGCCCACGCTCGAGCGCCAGATCACGTGCTCGCTCGTCGGCGTGTGCACGACGCCCGCGCTGGGCCCCGATCACGTGTTCGAGATCGAGGTCTTCGATCGCCCGCCCGTCGTCGACGATCCCACGCGCCTCTTCCGCGCGCTCGATCCGCCCGGCCTGTCGTCGGGCTGGTGGTGGCAGGCGACCTGCGTCGAGGCCGCGCGATGAGCACGCGTTCACTCCTCGCGGCGTTGCTCGTGGTCTCCGCCTGCATCGAGGCGCAGGTGCCGCCTGCCGATCGCATCGAGTGCACGGTCGACACCGACTGCAACACCGGCGCGGGCGAGGTCTGCGACGACGGCGTCTGCTGGGGCAACCCGCCGATGACGATGTACGCCGCCGTGCTCGGCCCGTCGTCCGACTATAGCGGCATCGCCGCGACGACCGAGGTGCCGAACATCGTGTTCCAGCCCAACGGCTGGTTCGGCGACGGCTTCAACGGCGGCGTCGCGCTCTCCGAGGCGATGCGCGTCAGCGGTCAGGTGAAGACGCCGTGCCCGGCCGCGCTCGAGGCGTGCACCGGCTACCTGGTCGTCCCCGGCACCATCAAGTGGATCCGCACCTCGGACATCCCCGGCCTGCCCGACCTCACCGTGTCATCGACGATGGCCGGCATCATGGGCAACGGCTCGGCCGGTGGCTTCGAGGTGTTCCTGCCCAGGCCCGTCCTCCCCACCACGTACACCGTCGTGTTCACGCCGTCGGTGGCGCCGCTCGGCGCCGGCCTCCCGTCGGCGGCGAACCTCCTGCCGCCGTTCCGCGCGACGGTGACGGTGACGCCGGCCGACGCCGGTGGCCTGGTCCGCGACTTCATGCTTCCGACCAGCGTGCGCACGATCAGCGGGCGCATCTCGCAGGCCGGCACCACGGCGCTCGGCGGGTGGCGCGTCCACGCCGAGGCCGGCGACGGCACCGTGCAGGGCGCGATGATCCTCGCGTCGAACTTCGACACCACCACCACGGACGGCGACTTCTCGCTCGTCCTCGCCAATGGCCCGTCGCTCGTCGACCTGGTCTTCGTGCCCGACAACGTCACCGGCGCCGAGGAGGACGAGCCGCCCCGCGTCCGCCTGCGCGACCACGTCGTGACCACCCCGCTGCCCACGCTCGCGCTGCCGAAGATCGAGCGTGTCATCGCCGCGCCGGTGAGCGTCGAGGGCACGGACGGCTCGGGCGGGGTCAAGGACGTCACCGGCGCGATCGTCGTCGCGCGCCTCGATCAGCTCATCGGCAACGTCTACCTGCAGCACCAGGGAACGACCACCACCGCCAACAACGGCCTCGGGTCGCTGCAGATCCTCCTCGGCACCGCCAACCTGCCGCTCGCGTACGAGATGGACGTCCTGCCCGGCCCGATGTCGGAGATGGCGTCGGTCTACGGCGTCGACCTCGCGGTCGGTGACACCGTGCCGACCCCGACCGTGCGCCTGCCCCACGGGCAGCCCATCGTCGGCACCGTGATCGACGAGCACGGCTTCGCCGTGGCCGGCGCGACGGTGACCGCCGCGGTGTCGGGGCCGAGCCTGTGCGCCCTCTCGTCGGACGACCTGCGCGTCGCGCGCGGGCTGGCGCCGGTGCAGTCGACGACCAACGCGAACGGCGAGTTCACGATGTTCGTCGACCCCGACTTCGCCGGGTCGCCGCTCACGTACGACATCGCGGTCGAGCCGGCGGCCGGCACCTGGGCCCCGCGCTGGACGTTTCCCGATCAGATCCCCAGCGACGATCACCGCCAGCTCTGGCTGCCCGAGGCGGCGCACGTCCGCGCGCAGGTGATCGAGCCCTCGTCCGAGCCGGCGCACGACACGCTGGTGACGCTGCACGAGATCACGGACAAACCGGCGCCCTGCCCGCAGGTCTCGTTCGGCACCGCGGCGCTGTCGCTGCGTCAGGCGATCGGGACCTCGGACGACGACGGCATCGTCCGGCTCATCCTGCCCCGCATCACGCCCCAGTAGTGCCGCGCACTTGGGAGCGGGAGCGAGCGGCGCTTGACCGGTCGCATCGTGACGTCTATGGTCTCGCCCACTTAAGGATCGCAGTGAACCGCGCGCATCGCATCACCACACTTCGTGGGCGCCACTCGACTCCGGCCGGCACGGATGCCGGTTTTCATCATGTCCGCCGCCGCGCTGTTGCTCCACGAGGGAGCTCCGCGGGCCGGACCTTGCCACGACCCGAGTCCTACACATGTCCAACGTTTCTGATCTTGACGCCGGCGACGCCGGCGTGGCGTCGCCCGACGACGCCGCCGTCCTCGCCTCGATAACGGGCACTGACAACACGGATCTCGCTGGAGAGGCCGCCGCGGAGGACGCGGGGCCGGTTGTACCCACGTTCGCGGCGATGAATCTGCCGCGCGAGGTCGAGGCTGCGCTCGAGGACATGGGCTACTTCTCGCCCACGCCGGTCCAGAGCGCCGTCTACGAGAAGGTGATGGAGAACAAGGACCTGATGGTCCAGTCCCGCACCGGCACCGGCAAGACGACCGCGTTCGGTCTGCCCATCGTGTCGTCGGTCGAGTCGGGCCGCCGCGTTCCGCAGGCGATCGTCCTCACCCCGACGCGCGAGCTCGCGCTCCAGGTCGCGCGCGAGCTGCAGCAGCTCGGTCGCCACAAGGGCCTCGCCGTCGAGACCATCTACGGCGGCGCGCCCATCGGCAAGCAGATCGACGCGCTCCGCGCCGGTGTGCACATCGTCGCCGGCACGCCCGGCCGCGTGCTCGATCTCATCGGGCGCCGCTGCCTCGACCTCAAGAACGTCCGCTTCTTCGTCCTCGACGAGTGTGACGAGATGCTGTCGATGGGCTTCCTCGAGGACATCGAGCGCATCTCGTCGCACATCCCGAAGGAGCGCCAGACGCTGCTCTTCTCGGCGACGATGCCGGACGAGGTCAAGCGCTACTCCAAGCGGCAGATGCGCGAGCCCGAGCACGTCGCGCTGTCGACCGGCAACATCTCCGTCGAGGAGATCCATCACGCGTACTACATCGTGAGCGGCGTCGCGCGCGCGCGCGACCTGCTCCGCATCCTCGCGCACGAGAAGCCCGAGAGCGCGATCATCTTCTGCAACACGCGCGACGAGACCGGCATGGTGGCCCGCTTCCTCACGAAGCAGGGCCTCGACGCCGAGCCGCTGTCGAGCGACCTCTCGCAGAGCGAGCGCGAGCGCGTGATGAAGCGGATGAAGGCCAAGGACCTTCGCTTCCTGGTGGCCACGGACGTGGCGGCGCGCGGCATCGACATCACCGAGCTCACGCACGTCATCAACTACTCGTTCCCGGAGTCGCCCGAGGTGTACGTGCACCGCACGGGCCGCACCGGCCGCGCCGGCAAG
The DNA here is from genome assembly GCA_035525615.1 of Kofleriaceae bacterium. Taxonomy (GTDB): domain Bacteria; phylum Myxococcota_A; class Polyangia; order Haliangiales; family Haliangiaceae; genus UBA2376. Next base: position 9,854 of record DATLEB010000164.1, read on the forward strand.
AAGGGCACGGCGCTGTCGCTCATCGGACCACGCGAGCTGGGCTCGTTCTGGTACCTGAAGATGCTCTACAAGATCCAGCCCGAGGAGCGCGACCTGCCGCCGGCGGCCGTGCTCGAGGGCGTGCTCAAGGCGCCGCTGCCGCGCGTCGGCCCGCCGCCGCCGCCGGATGCGCTCGCGACGCTGCGTGGTGTGGTGACGGGCGAGCCCACCGAGGAGCACCTCGCGCTGGCGAAGCGCCTGCTCGCCGAGGGCGATGCCGAGAAGATCGTCGCGCTGCTCGCCGGCCAGAAGGTCGACGAGGTGACGGCTGCCAAGGCCGCCGTTCGCGCGGCCGCCGAGGCGGCCCGCAAGGAGCGCGAGGAGCGTGACCGCGCCGAGCGCGCCGAGCGTTACGGCGACCGCGACGGTGGTGGCGGTGGTGGTGAGCGGCCGCGCTTCGGGCGCGACCGCGACCGCGGCGGTTTCGGCCGCGACCGCGACGGTGGTGGCGGTGGTGGCGAGCGTCCGCGCTTCGGGCGCGACCGCGACCGTGGCGGCGAGGGTGACCGTCCGCGCTACGGCCGTGATCGCGATCGTGGCGAGCGTGGGGACCGCGGCCCGCGCCCCGAGCGCACCGACGCCGTGGCCGTGGCCGCCGAGCCCGTGACGACGACGGAGCGCCCGGAGACGGCGCGCACCGACGCCCCGCGCGCCGAGGCTCATCGCGCCGACGCCCCGCGCGCCGAGCGCAGCGACCGCCCCGAGCGCAGCTTCGACCGCGACCGCGGTGAGCGCGGCGACCGTCCCGAGCGCACCGAGCGCACCGACCGTCCCGAGCGCAGCTTCGACCGCGACCGCGGTGAGCGCACCGACCGCACCGAGCGCACCGAGCGGCCCGAGCGCAGCGA